>AP018697.1:2219911-2537042 GCA_004001285.1 Arthrobacter sp. MN05-02 | reverse complement strand
GCAGGCACTGGTCAAGGAAGGCCTCCGCAACGTGGCCGCCGGAGCAGCACCCGGTCAGCTCAAGCACGGCATCGAGGTCTCGGTCGAGGCCGTCGCCAAGCGCCTCCTGGAGAACGCACGCGAGGTCGTGGGCCAGCAGACCGCGAGCGTCGCGTCCATCTCCGCCCAGAGCACGGAGGTCGGAGACCTCCTCGCCGAGGCGTTCGACAAGGTCGGCAAGGATGGTGTGATCACCATCGAGGAATCCTCCACCACGCAGACCGAGCTCGTCCTCACCGAGGGCATGCAGTTCGACAAGGGCTACCTCTCGCCGTACTTCGTGACCGATGCCGAGCGCCAGGAAGCCGTCCTCGAGGACGCGCTCATCCTGATCAACTCCGGCAAGATCTCCTCGCTGCAGGAGTTCCTCCCGCTGCTCGAGAAGGCCCTCCAGGCCGGCAAGCCGCTCTTCATCATCGCCGAGGACATCGAGGGCGAAGCCCTCTCCACCCTCGTGGTCAACAAGATCCGCGGCACCCTGAACGTCGTCGCCGTCAAGGCCCCCGGCTTCGGTGACCGCCGCAAGGCCATGATGCAGGACATCGCCACCCTCACCGGTGCGCAGGTCGTCTCGCCGGACCTCGGCCTCAAGCTGGACCAGGTGGGCCTCGAGGTGCTCGGCTCCGCACGCCGCATCACCGTGACCAAGGACGCCACCACCATCGTCGACGGCACCGGCAGCGAATCCGATGTCGCCGACCGCGTGGCACAGATCCGCGCCGAGGTGGAGCGCACCGACTCCGACTGGGACCGTGAGAAGCTCCAGGAGCGCCTCGCGAAGCTCGCCGGCGGCATCGGCGTCATCAAGGTGGGCGCCGCCACCGAGGTCGAGCTCAAGGAGAAGAAGCACCGTATCGAGGACGCCGTGTCCTCGACGCGTGCAGCCCTCGAAGAGGGCATCGTCGCCGGCGGCGGTTCCGCGCTGGTGCACGCCGGCAAGGCACTCGACACCGATCCCGACGTCCTCGCACTCGAGGGTGACGCGGCGACCGCCGTCGGACTCGTGCGCCGCGCCCTCGCCCAGCCGCTGCGCTGGATCGCCGAGAACGCCGGACACGAGGGCTACGTCGTCGTCGCGAAGGTCTCCGACCTCGAGGTCGGGAACGGCTTCAACGCCGCGACCGGCGAGTACGAGGACCTCGTGGAGGCCGGCATCATCGACCCCGTGAAGGTGACGCGCTCCGCCCTGCGCAACGCCGCCTCCATCGCGGCGCTGGTGCTCACCACGGAGACCCTCGTGGTCGACAAGCCCGAGGAGTCCGAGGACGAGGGTCACGGCCACTCGCACTAGGACGCCGGGGCTCCGAGAGCCCGTCCCGTTCCACCAGCAGCACCCCGGTTCCTCCGAGCCGGGGTGCTGCTGTCTGTTGCGGCCGTGGCGCCTCGGCGTCGACGGGGGTGCCCGCCCACCGGCCCGGTCCAGCGGGAAGGATCGGACATGCCCACCGGACGCAGGTGATCAGTGGGCTGGTTCGCGCGGCAGGACGCTGTCGGGCGCTGTCGGGTTTCCGGACGACGAAGGCCCCGGTACTCGCGGGTACCGGGGCCTTCGGGGTGCTGCTGGGATCAGGCGTCGACGACGATCGCCGAGACCACGGGCTGGCGGTTGTAGTACCGGCGCATCCAGTTCGCCGTGGCCCGCTCGATGATGTCCTCCGGGTCCTGGCGGCGGCCACCCTGGCGATTGGCGGCGGAATCCCGCAGCGCCTTCTCGACGGCGGCGCCCGCCTTGTCGAGGTCCTCGTCGGAGCAGGAGAACCCCTTGGTGAAGAACTCCGGTGCCTCGACGATGTCGCCGTTGTCGGGATCGATGATCGCGAGGACCGTGACGACACCCTCCTCGGCCAGCCGGCGGCGCTCGCGGAGGTCCTCCTCTCGGTGATCCCGCCGACGCTGTCGCCGTCGACGAACACGAGACCGGCCTCCACCTTGCCCGAGAGCGTCGCGCGGCCGCGCACGAGGTCGACCGTCACGCCGTCCTGGGCGATGACGACGTTGCGGGGGTCGACGCCGGTGGCGACGGCGATCTCCGAGTTCGCCCGCAGGTGGCGCCATTCGCCGTGCACCGGCATGACGTTGCGCGGCTTGACGATGTTGTAGCAGTACGCGAGCTCGCCGGCGCTGGCATGGCCGGAGACGTGCACCTTGGCGTTGCCCTTGTGCACCACGTTGGCGCCGATCTCGGTCAGCGCATTGATGATGCCGTAGATGGCGTTCTCGTTGCCCGGGATGAGGGAGCTGGCCAGCAGCACCGTGTCACCCTCGCTGATGCGGATGGCGTGGTCCTTGTTGGCCATGCGCGACAGGGCCGCCATCGGCTCCCCCTGGGAGCCGGTGCAGATGAGGACCACCTTGTGGTCGTCGCTGCGCTCGAGCTTCTTGAAGTCCACGAGCAGGCCCTGCGGGATGTTGAGGTAGCCGAGGTCCGCCGCGATGGTCATGTTGCGCACCATCGAGCGGCCCACGAACGCCACCTTGCGGCGGTGCTGGTGCGCGGTGTCGATGATCTGCTGGATGCGATGGATGTGGCTGGCGAAGCTCGAGACGATGATGCGGCGCGGCGCGGTGCGGAAGACCGCGTCGATCGCCGGTGCGAGATCCTTCTCCGAGGTCGTGAACCCGGGGACGTCCGCGTTGGTGGAGTCGGTGAGGAACAGGTCCACGCCCTCATCGCCCAGGCGTGCGAAGGCGCCCAGATCCGTGATGCGGCGGTCCAGGGGGAACTGGTCCATCTTGAAGTCGCCGGTGTGCAGCACCATGCCGGCCGCCGTGCGGATGGCGACGGCGAGGCTGTCCGGGATGGAGTGGTTCACGGCGACGAATTCGAGGTCGAAGCCGCCCATGGTCCGACGTTCACCCTCCTTGACCTGCACGGTCTTCGGCGTAATGCGGTGCTCCTTGAGCTTCGCCTCGATGAAGGCGAGCGTGAGCCGCGAGCCGACCAGGGGGATGTCCGCGCGTTCCTTCAGGAGGTACGGGACGGCGCCGATGTGGTCCTCGTGCCCGTGCGTGAGCACGACGGCGACGACGTCGTCGAGCCGGTCCCGGATGTAGGAGAAATCGGGGAGGATGACGTTCACGCCGGGCTGGTGCTCCTCGGGGAACAGGACACCGCAGTCCACGATCAGCAGCTTGCCGTCGAACTCGAAGACGGTCATGTTTCTGCCGATCTCACCGATGCCACCGAGAGCGACGATGCGCATGGCTCCCTTGGCCAGTTCCCGTGGTGCTTTCAGTGCGGCAGGTCTCTTATTCACAGATTAGGTTTCTCTCGTTGGCGCGGGGAGGCGGGCAGCGGCCCTCGGACGTACGTCGTCGAGGCCGGCAGACCCGGTGATTCCGTTCGGGTGGTCCCCGGCGTTCCCGGGGAGATACTCCTTCTAGGGTACGTGCTACGCGGGCGACCGGACGGATCGGACGCCCCGGGCACCGGCATCGCCGAAGATCACGGAACGGTAAACTGGGAGTTTGCGTCCGCCCGTTCTCGAGGCCTCCGAGGAGGAACAGCGTGGTTCCCGCCCTGCAGTCCCCGCCGTCCACGGCCCCCGGTGAGCATCCGGCCCGACCGGATGAGCGCCGGTTCCGGCCCGAGGTCCAGGGACTCCGGGCGCTGGCCGTCGGCATGGTGGTCGTCTACCACGTGTGGCTCGGACGGGTCTCGGGGGGCGTGGACGTCTTCCTGCTCGTCTCCGCCTTCCTCCTCACCGTCACGTTCACCCGGCGCCTCGAGTCCGCACAGCCTCTCGGCCTGGCCGCCTACTGGCTGGGGCTGCTGAAGCGGCTCCTGCCGGCCGCCGTCGTGGTCCTGTTGTCCGTCCTCGCGGCCACCGCCGTCTTCGTCCCCGGTTCGCGCTGGCGATCCGTGTTCGACCACACCTGGGCCTCCCTGACCTACCGGCAGAACTGGCAACTCGCGGGCGACGCCGTCGACTACTACGCGCTCGACTCCGGTGCGGCCAGCCCGCTCCAGCACTTCTGGTCCCTGTCCATCCAGGGCCAGGTGTTCCTGCTCTGGCCGATCGTCTTCGCCTCCGCCGCCGTCCTCGTCGCGGTCACCCGGCTGCGACCCCGGCCCGTCCTCCTGGTCCTGTTCGGCACCGTCTTCGCGCTGTCGCTCGCGTTCTCCGTCTGGCAGACCGGCGCACACCAGGCGGCGGCCTACTTCGACACCCGCGCGAGGCTCTGGGAATTCGCCCTCGGCTCGCTCGTGGCACTGGCGCTGCCCTATCTGGTGGTGCCGGCCCGGGTCCGGGTGGTGCTGGGCTGGGCCGGCGTGGTCATGATGCTCGCGTGCGGCGTCCTCCTGGAGGTGCAGCAGCAGTTCCCGGGCTACATCGCCCTCTGGCCCACGCTCGCCGCCGCCGCCGTTCTCGTCGCGGGCCGCACGGACAGCCCCGTGGGCGTGGACCGCTGGTTGTCCGCCTCGCCGCTCCTGCGGCTCGGCGACGCCTCCTACGCGCTGTACCTGTGGCACTGGCCCGTCCTCGTCCTCTGGCTCGTCGTCGCGGACAAGCCGACGGCCGGGATGCTCGACGGCGGGATCGTGATCGCGGCCTCGGTCGTCCTGGCCGTGCTCACCACGCGCTTCGTCGAGGAACCGCTGCGCTCCTGGCAGTGGCCGACCGTGCAGCGCAGGCGGACCGGCCTCGTCGCGGCGCTGGCCCTCGCGCTCGTGGCCGTACCCCTCTCGGGCTGGGAGTACCGGGTCCAGGCGCAGGAAGCGGCGGTGCAGCAGCAGACGAGCGACGACAACCCGGGTGCAGCAGCCCTGGCGCCCGGCTTCCGGTTCCGGGGAGCGGAGGACGCACTGGTGAAGCCGCTGGCCAGCAGTCTCGGAGCCGAGTGGGCGGCGGTCGACGGGCCCTGCCCGGACGCCCTGATGCCCGCTGACCCGCGGTTGTCCTCGTGCGTCCGGACCGGGGACGAGGCGACGGCGGAGCGGACCATCCTGGTGCTCGGGGACTCCCACTCCCAGATGTGGATGACGGCCCTCGGTGCGATGGCCACGCAGAACAACTGGCTCGCCGTCTCGGTGCACAGGCCCGACTGCCGGTTCGTCGATGCCCCGAGCGCGGTCGACCCCGAGTGCCAGGGGTTCAACGACGCGGTCCGGGACTACGCACTCGAGCTCGCCCCGGACGCCGTCCTGACGGTCGGCACGCGGACGGACTGGAGTTCGCCGGCGGAGGAGGTCCCGGCCGGGTTCGAGGCGGGGATCGCGCCCCTGCTCGCGGCCGGCATCCCCGTCGTCGGCCTGCGGGACACGCCCCGCTTCGAGGACGACATGGCCGAGTGCACGGCACTCAACGCCACCGACCCCTCGGCCTGCGACGTCCCCCGGGCCGAGGTGCTGGCGCCGTCGTCGCCGTTGGCCGCCGTGGCCGACCGCGTGCCGGGACTCGCGCACCTGGATCTCACCGACCTCGTCTGCACCGAGGCGACGTGCTCCGGCGTCGTCGGCAACGTACGCGTCTTCATGGACCGGGACCACCTGTCCAAGACCTACGTCTCCACCACCGCGCCGGTGTTCGAGCAGCGGCTGAGGGCCCTGCTCGGCTGGTGACGTGAGTGGTGTCACCGGAATAGGGCGCCCCTGCGATCCGTTCTAGACTGGCAGAGCCCGCCGGCGCAGCCCGCCGAAGGCCCCAACCCCACCCGGTGACACCGAAAGAGGCGCAGCAGTGAGCCAGCAGTCCGGCCAGAACGAGACCCACGACCCCTTCGGATTCATCGGCCTCACCTACGACGACGTCCTCCTGCTGCCCGGCCACACCGACGTCATCCCCTCCGAGGCCGATACGTCCTCGCGCATCTCGAAGCGCATCACCGTGAAGACGCCGCTGCTCTCCTCCGCGATGGACACCGTCACGGAGTCGCGCATGGCCGTCGCCATGGCGCGGCAGGGCGGACTCGGCGTGATCCACCGCAACCTGTCCATCTCCGACCAGGCGGACCAGGTGGACCGGGTGAAGCGCAGCGAGTCGGGCATGATCACCAACCCGCTCACCATCGGCCCCGACGCCACGCTGCAGGAACTCGACGAGCTGTGCGGCCACTACCGCGTCTCCGGCCTGCCCGTCGTCGACGGCAGCGGTCACCTGCTCGGCATCGTCACCAACCGCGACACGCGCTTCGTCCTCGAGCAGGACTTCCCGCGCATGCTCGTCAAGGACGTGATGACGAAGATGCCGCTCGTCACCGGACGCGTGGGCATCAGCGGCGACGACGCCATCAACCTGCTCGCCGGCAACAAGATCGAGAAGCTGCCCCTCGTCGACGACGAGGGCATCCTCCGCGGCCTCATCACCGTCAAGGACTTCACCAAGGCCGAGCAGTACCCGCTCTCCACGAAGGACGACGACGGCCGCCTGCGCGTCGGCGCGGCGATCGGCTTCTTCGGCGACGGCTGGGAGCGCGCCATGACCCTCGTCGAGGCGGGTGTGGACGCCCTCTTCGTCGACACGGCCAACGGACACAGCGCGGGCGTGCTCGAGATGATCTCGCGCCTGAAGGCGGAGAAGTCCGCGGCGCACGTCGACATCATCGGCGGCCAGGCGGCCACCCGCGAGGGTGCGCAGGCCCTGATCGACGCCGGTGCCGACGGCATCAAGGTGGGCGTGGGACCCGGCTCCATCTGCACCACGCGCGTCGTCGCGGGCGTCGGCGTCCCGCAGGTCACGGCCATCTACGAATCCGCGAAGGCAGCGATCCCCGCAGGCGTGCCCGTGATCGCCGACGGCGGCCTCCAGTACTCCGGCGACATCGGCAAGGCGCTCGTGGCCGGCGCCGACACCGTGATGCTCGGGTCCCTCCTGGCCGGATCCGCCGAAGCGCCCGGCGAACTGATCTTCGTCAACGGCAAGCAGTTCAAGACCTACCGCGGCATGGGATCGCTCGGTGCCATGCAGACGCGCGGCAAGAACACGTCCTACTCCAAGGACCGCTACTTCCAGGCCGACGTCTCCGGCGACGACAAGCTGATCCCCGAGGGCATCGAGGGCCGCGTCGCGTACCGCGGACCGCTCGCGTCGGTGGCCTACCAGCTCGTCGGCGGACTCCGCCAGACCATGTTCTACACCGGTGCACGCACCATCCCCGAGCTGAAGGCCAAGGGCAGGTTCGTCCGCATCACGGCTGCCGGCCTCAAGGAATCCCATCCGCACGACATCCAGATGACGGTCGAGGCACCCAACTACGGCTCCAAGTAGCACCTCGCGTCGCATCGGCCCCCCCATCCCGGGCACCACGGGCGGGAGGCTGATGCCGCATGAGCGGACTCCCGCAGCCTGAGGCCGCCGCCCGCCGCGGGCTCCGCCTCGGGCCGTACGCCCGCGCCGTCGGGCAGGTCCTGGTGGTCAGCGCGAAGGCGTCCCCCGGCGCCGTCGCGATGAAGGTCGCGGGGTCGCTCATCTCCGCGGTCCTGCCGCTGGTCACCACGTACTTCGCAGCCCTGACGACGACGGCGCTCGCCGCCGCCTATGCGGGTGACCCCGGCGCCGGGCGGTCCGCCGTCGTGTACGTGGTCGTGACGGCCGTCCTCGGGCTGCTCTGGGGAGCCTTCACGAGCATCGACCGCTACATCCAGCAGGTCCTGAGCTTCCGGGTCGGTGCCATCGTGGGCGACCGCATGTACGAGCGTTTCCTCGCGCTCGAGTTCTGGCGGTACGACGACAAGGAGACGGTGGACCTCTACGACCGGGCGCGCCGCTTCTCCGACTCCTACGCACGGGTGCTGGACCGCATCGCGGCGATCTTCACGCAACTGGTGTCCGTGGTCCTCGCGATCGGTGCGCTGCTGCTGGTCAGCTGGTGGATCGCCCTGATCGTGCTCGTCGCGATCATCCCCAGCGTCTACCTCCAGTTCCGGCTCTCGCGCGAGCAGATGGCGCACTGGAACACCCAGGTGGACTCCCGGCGGCAGCGCCGCATGATCGAGACCAATCTGCTGAAGCCGCAGCACATCGCCGAGATGCGGCTCTACGGCATCGTCCGGTACCTCATGGACCTGCGCTCCACGCTGCGCGACGCCGACGAGAAGCGGCGGCTGGACTTCCAGAAGCGGTACATCCCGAAGCAGCTGCTCGCGGACGCCCTCCAGTACGGGGCCGAGCTGCTGGCCCTCGTCTGGATCGTGGGGCAGATCATCGCGCGCGCACAACCCGTGGGCCAGTTCCTCTACGTCCAGCAGATCGTCAGCCGGGCGCTGAGCACGGCCAACAGCCTCGTGTCCTCGCTCAGCTCCATCGACGAGGACCTCGCGAACCTCAAGGACTACGAGCAGTTCATGGACTTCCCGCTGTCCACCGGGGCTCCCGGCCGGCTGGAGGGCGCGCCGTCCGCCGTCGAACTCCGCGACATCCATTTCACCTACGCGGGCGGCGAGGTGGAGGTGCTCAAGGGCATCTCCATGTCCTTCGACCGCGGCACCCACGTAGCCATCGTGGGGGAGAACGGGGCCGGGAAGTCCACGCTCATCCGGGTGCTCGCCGGGCTGTACCAGCCCAGCAGGGGAGAGGTGCTGCTCGACGGCCGGGACCTGCGCGGGATCGGCATCGACGACTGGCACCAGCACCTGGCGGTGATGTCCCAGGACTTCCTGCGCTACGAATTCGCCACGGCCGCCAACAACATCTACTTCGGCGACGTGCACCACCCCCGAGACGACGAGCGGGTACTCCGGGCGGCGCGGAACGCGGAGGCCGCCGAGTTCATCGAGAAGATGCCCAGCGGCTTCGACAGCTACGTCAGCAACTGGATGGAGGACCCCCGCGGCCGGAAGGGCAGCGGACTCTCCGGTGGGCAATGGCAGCGGCTGGCCATGGCCCGCAACTTCTACCGTGACGCCCCGTTCATCGTGATGGACGAGCCGACCTCCGCCATCGACGCGCTCGCCGAACACCGCATCTTCACGCGGCTCTTCGCCGACCGCTCGAGGACGATCATCGCGATCAGCCACCGGCTCGCCACCATCGAGAAGGCTGACATCGTGTACATGCTCGAGGACGGCCGCGTGGTGGAGTCCGGCACCCATCGGGAGCTCGTAGCGCTGCGCGGACGGTACTACCGGATGTTCGAGAGCCAGCTGCCGGAGGACTGATGCGTGGGCTGTCGGGGCCTGCGGAGCCCAGCCGCCGTCGATGGGTCTGGAACAGCGGCTGGGAACAGGAGCTCGACCCGAACGGGTCAGGACGCGGCCTCCGCCGCCTCGTCGAGCATCTCGCAGACGTCCTTCAGATCCCGGGTGGTGTTCCTGGTGACCTCCACGGCGATGGGGTCGACCACGGCCGGATCCCCGGAGAATTCGACGTCGATCGTCAGGTGGCCCCTCTCGAAGTAGAAGGACTCGGGAAAACCCGCTGCCGTGAGCGCCGCGGTGTCTGCAGCGCTAACGGGCCAGATGATGGAGGGTCCCCGGAGCGAGACGGAGAGTTCTGTCTGGTCCGCGGAGTAGCGTTCGGACCCCCGGCCCGAGACGTTGAGCTCGTCGATGAACGCTTCGTCCGAGGCGCGGAAGAGGTCGACAGTAGCGCCACCGCGATACGTGATCACGATCCTGCCGTCGCTCCTCACCCTCACCTTCTGTTCCACCTCCCGGACATCGCCTGACGTCATCGTGACGGTGCTTCCGCAGGCGGCGAAGTCGACCGGCTCGTAATACTCCGGCGGAACCGGCACGTAGCGGCCGCCGGTGTCCTCCGGTGGCCAGCCCGGCGGTTCCTCGTCCTCCTCGGCTCCGGCCGGTGCCGTTCCGGCGGTGAAGGTCAGTGCGAGCAGCAGGGGAAGGCAGAGGGACTTCTTGGGATTGTTCACGGTGGCTCCTGGGCAGCGCAGGATCACGCGTCCGGTGTCCTGCAACATGAATGCGATTCATTGCCTGCTAGGCGACGAGACCGGTGGTGGAGCGACGGGGCGTTTCGACACGGGAAGGGTATGCCTCCTCTTTCCGCCCCGTCAACGGGCTTGGTGGCGTCTCCGCGGCCCCTTCGCTGCCGCCCACATGCCCTACCAGTACCCGGGCCTCGACCTAGGTAGCGGGGCCAGTACTTGATCGAGGCAACCTGGTGGCCCTGCGTAATCCGGACGGTGACAACGCGTAAGCCCTACTCGTGTAGGACGGACCGGCGGTTCGTAAGGTCGATGTCAGCACAGGTCAGGATCCACGCGTTGCATCTCCCGGACCTGCCTGAGGAGGAAGCGATGGATGCTCTACCGTTCCAGGGTCGGTCACTGCAGATCACCCTCGTCGGAACCCGTGGCATGCCGGCGCGCTACCGCAGGCCCGTACCCTGCGCCGAGGAGGCCGGGTGGCAGCCCTCGGTCCCCGTCCCCTGTGGCACGTGCTCCGCGGAAGAGACGACGCCGTGACCACCCAGCCAGGGAAACCGGGACGGAGGATGTCCCGGGGACAACGGGCCGCAGGCGCTGCGGCCCTGATCGCTGTGCTCGGCCTGACCGGGTGGGGTGTTGCCGCTGGTTCGTTGGCTCCCGCTCCCGAACCGACGACCCGATCCGCGCAGGTCGACGGCCCCTCGAGCGCCCCGTCCGGCGCTTCCGGATCCGCTTCAGCCGAACCCGAACCGGATCCGTCCGCGTTGACCCTGCCCGGATCCACGCCCGCCCCGACGCCCGCCGGACCGGAGGTCTCCGCCACCGACGTGCCGGCTGCCCCCGGCTTGGGATCGGATGCCTTTGCCCCGCCCACCGCCACCGGGAAGATCATCGACCAGCCACCGCCCGTCGCCGCCCCCCAGCCCTTCGAGGAACCAGCGGACGTCGCCGAGGGCGTTGCTGCCAGGGTGGCAGCGATGAAGGCCGTCGACGGCGAGGCCCGGGGCATCGGCGAGGTGGACGGACCCGCGGTCCAGTTCACCGTCGAGATCACCAACAGCACCGAGGAGTCCATCTCCCTGGCGGAAGCAGTCGTGAATGTCGAGGCGGGAACCGATCGGTTCCCGGCCGGTCAGCTGAGCGGGCCCGGAGCCACTCCCTTCCCTGCCGATGTCGCCCCCGGACAGACCGTCTCGGGGGTCTTCGTCTTCCAGATCCCACCGGAACAGCGTGAAGCCGTCCGCGTCCTGTTCCACTATCAGGCAGTTTCACCGGTCGCAGCCTTCGAAGGCTCCGTGCCACTGCAAGGAGAGGCACCATGATGAATCACAGCATTCCGCCGCTGGCATCGCGGGACGAAGCCGCCGGGCGCCGGAGGTACCGCCATGTGCTCCGGAAGACCCTTGCGATGGCAGCCGCCTGTGCCTTCGCTGTCGTGGCAACCGTCGCTGCGGGGCCGATGGCCGCTGCGGATACGGCGCCGGACCCGATCACTGCCGCGAACCCGCCCACGGTATCGGCCGATCCGCTGCCGACAGTGCAGGTCAACGGCGTCGTCTGGCAGCAGGTGGTCGTCGGCAACACCGTCTATGCGGCCGGTAACTTCACGACGGCCCGACCGGCCGGAGCTGCAGCCGGAACGAACACCGTGGTGCGCAACCATATCCTCGCCTACGACATCAGGACGGGCGCGCTCATCCAGTCCTTCGCCCCGAGCCTGAACGCGCAGGCCCGCTCCATCGCGGCGTCGCCGGACGGTTCCCGGATCTACGTCGGGGGCGCGTTCACCGCAGTGAACGGAGCACCTGCCTCCCGGATCGCCGCACTCGATCCGACCACCGGTGCGGTGATCAACTCCTTCAAGCCGGCGCCCAACTCGCGCGTCGATGCGATCGTGGCGACGGCGGACGCCGTCTACCTGGGCGGCTGGTTCTCCGCTGTCGGGTCCACCTCGCGGCCGAGGCTCGCTGCCGTCGATGCCAGTACCGGGGCGCTGCGCAGCTGGAACCCGCAGGCCGCAGGAGGTGACGTCTGGGCGATGGTGATGTCCCCCGACCGGACGAAGCTCGTCGTGGGCGGCAGCTTCACGACGCTCAACGGATCCGCGAACCCAGGGTACGGGTTGGCCGCCGTCGATGCCACGACGGGTGCACTGCGGCCCTGGGCGGTGAACGGACTCGTGCGCAACGGGGGAGCGGACGCCGCCATCACCGGTCTGTCCAGCGACGGCACGAACGTCTACGGGACCGGCTACGTCTTCGGTGCAGGCGGCAACCTCGAGGGGACGTTCTCCGCGAACTGGTCGGACGGGTCCGTGAAGTGGATCGAGGACTGCCACGGCGACTCCTACGGCGTCTCTCCCATCGGCGAAGCCATCTACACCGTGGGGCATGCCCACTACTGCGGGAACATCGGCGGATTCCCCGAGTCCAACCCCCGGGACTGGCAGCGGGCCATCGCGTTCAGCAGGAGCACGACGGGAACCGTCAAGCGGAACAGCGTCGGGAGATACTTCAACTTCGAAGGCAATCCGGCCCCGTCGCTCCTCACCTGGTTCCCACGACTGACCGCCGGCACCTTCACAGGTCAGGGCCAGGCGGCCTGGACGGTGACCGGCACCTCCGACTACGTGGTACTGGGCGGGGAGTTCCCTCGGGTGAACGGCGTGGGACAGCAGGGACTCGTGCGCTTCGCGGTCCGCGACATCGCGCCGAACAAGGTGGGCCCGACGGTCACCGGTGCCGCGACCAACCCGACGCTCACCTCCACGGCAGCCGGCAAGGTCACCGTGCAGTGGACCTCCAACTGGGACTTCGACAACGAGAAGCTCACCTATCGGGTGATCCGCGACGGCCAGACCGCCACCCCGGTCCACACGGTCTCCCAGCTGTCGAGGTTCTGGCAGCGGCCCGTGCTGACGTTCGAGGACACGGGTCTCGCCCCGTCCTCGACGCACACCTACCGGATCTTCGCCACCGACCCCTTCGGCAACGAGGTCCGCTCGGAGAGCGTGAGCGTCACCGTCATGGCGGGCGCGGCCGAGAACACCCCTCCGACGGCACGCTTCACCGAGACGGTCAGCGGCCTGGCGGCATCCTTCGACGGTTCGACGTCGACCGACGCCGATGGCACCATCGCCTCCTACGCCTGGGACTTCGGCGACGGGACCACAGGTACAGGGGCGCGTGCCTCGAAGACCTACGCCGCCGCGGGAACGTACACCGTGAAGCTGACGGTGACGGATGACGCGGGTGCCGTCCACACGACGTCCAAGGCCATCACGGTCACGGCGGCTCCTCCTGTGAACACCCCTCCCACGGCGGCGTTCACGCAGACCGCCGCCGGCCTGGCGGCGTCCTTCGACGGTTCGACGTCGACCGACGCCGACGGCACCATCGCCTCCTACGCCTGGGACTTCGGTGACGGGTCCACGGGTACAGGGGTGAAGGCCTCGAAGACCTACGCCGCGGCGGGGACGTACACGGTGAGGCTGACGGTGACCGACGACGCCGGAGCGACGAACTCCGCTTCCCGGCCCGTGACGGTGACCGCAGCGGGGCAACCGGCGGGTGAACTCGCGCGGGACACCTTCAGCCGGGCCGTCACCGGAGGTTGGGGCACCGCCGATGTGGGTGGGACCTGGGCGGTCGGTGGATCCACCGGCAAGTACTCGGTCGACGGCAGCAGGGGCGTGATGAACCTGGCGGCCGCAGCCTCGAGTGCCACCGCACGGCTGGACGGCGTCTCGTCGCTGACCACGGACACCCGCTTCAGCGCGAAGCTCGACAAGGCGCCCAACGGCGGTGGACTCCATCTGACGGTGGTCGGCCGCGATGTCGCCGGGGCGGGTGGCTACCAGGCCAAGCTCCTGGTGTCCGGCACCGGTGGGCTGTCGCTCATCACGGAAAAAGCCGTCAACGGTACGACGACCCGCCTCGGGAGCGCTTCGGTGCCCGTCACCTTCAGCGCGACCGACACGTACTCCATGCGGGTACGGGTGTCGGGTACCGCTCCGACGACGGTCCAGGCCAAGGTGTGGAAGGTCGGGACCGCAGAGCCTGCTGCCTGGCAGCTCACGTCGACCGACTCCGAGCCGGTCCTGCAGAAGGCAGGATCGGTGGCCGTGACGGCCTACCTCTCCAGTTCCGCGACCGTGGCGCCGGTCAAGGTGGTGTTCGACGACCTCGTGGTACAGCAGTAGGTCGGGTACCTCCAGCGGACGGACCGCACGACGGGTGAAGGGATGGGGCGACTCATCCCTTCACCCGTGTGCGGTGCATGATGCCGCCGCTTTGCAGTCCGCCTGTCCTTCCTGCGAGGATGAACCCGCACGAAGGACAGGGAAGCAAGGACGAATGAGCATGCTACGGACCTCCAGGGCCCGGATCGCGGTCAGCGGGGTGGCCGTTCCGGCCTGCTGTGCGCCCGCGCCGCAGCCGGCCCTCCAGCATGCAGCGAACAGCTCTTCCAGCTGACCTCCCGCACCCACCGCCCAGAGCGGCTCGACGGTGCCGTCCCTCGCACGGCACGGGTCCTTCGCATGCCTCCAGCCGGCAGAGCTCGATCACTCCGATCCTCCGACTGCTAAGGCGCTCTCCCATGCAACCCCTTTCCATCAAGGACATCCGCTCCTCCTTCATCAACGCCACGCGATCCGAGACCGCGAAGCTCACGCCGCCGAAGAACCTCGAGACCCTGGACTGGGACCACCTCGATTTCCTCGGCTGGCGGGACGAGAAGATGCCGCTCCGCGGGTACCTCGTGGTCCCCACCGCCCAGGGGCTGTCCGGCATGCTCCTCCGGGCACCCGACGGCGGCGCCCGGAAGAACCGGTCCGTGCTCTGCGAGCTCTGCCGGGACGTGTTCTCGAAGGAGGACGTCCTCCTCTGGGTCGCCCGACGTTCCGGCCAGTCCGGTCGCGACGGCAACACCGTCGGCACCCTCATCTGTGCGGACTTCATCTGCTCGTCGAACGTCCGCAGGGAGCCTCCTGCCAGCGAGATCCATCCCGATCCCGCCGTCGTCGTGCGTCGCCAGGTCGACGAGCTCCGGGAGCGGTCCGAACGGTTCCTCAGCCGGGTGCTGCAGCGGTAGCCCGCCCGTCGACGAAGGGCGTGCCCGCCTGCACCGGCGCGGGCGGGCGCGTCGCCCTGCGCGGAGGAGGACGTCCACCGGGTGCGGCGGCCGCGCTGGGCTAACCTAGAGCAGTGACTTACGAGATCGAGATTGGCCGAGGCAAGCGCGGACGCAGGGCATATTCGCTGGACGACGTGGCGGTGGTGCCCTCCCGGCGCACCCGGGATCCGCTCGACGTCTCGGTGAACTGGCAGATCGACGCGTACCAGTTCGAGATGCCCGTCGTCGCAGCGCCCATGGACTCCGCGATGTCGCCCGCCACGGCCATCGCGATGGGGCGGCTCGGCGGCCTCGGTGTCCTCAACCTCGAGGGGCTGTGGACCCGCTACGAGGATCCCCTGCCGGTGCTCGAGGAGATCGCCGGTCTGGGCGCAGGGAACTTCAGCCCTGCTGCGACCCGGCGCATGCAGGAGCTCTACGATGCGCCGATCCAGGCCGACCTGATCACCAGCCGGCTGGCCGAGATCCGCGAAGCGGGCGTGACGGTCGCGGGCGCACTGACGCCGCAGCGCACCCAGCAGTTCTACAAGACGGTCCTCGCTGCCGGCGTCGACATCTTCGTCATCCGCGGCACCACGGTCTCCGCCGAGCACGTGTCCAAGAACGAGGAGCCGCTCGACCTCAAGAAGTTCATCTACGAACTCGACGTCCCCGTGATCGTCGGCGGTGCCGCGGGGTACACCCCCGCGCTGCACCTCATGCGGACCGGTGCCGCGGGCGTCCTGGTCGGTTTCGGCGGGGGAGCGACGACGACGACCCGCCGCGCGCTCGGCATCCACTCGCCGCTCGCCTCGGCGATCGCCGACGTCGCCGGCGCCCGCCGCGACTACCTGGACGAGTCCGGCGGCCGGTACGTCCACGTGATCGCCGACGGCGGCATGGGTGCGAGCGGCGACATCGTGAAGGCCATCGCCATGGGCGCCGACGCCGTCATGCTCGGTTCCGCGCTCGCCCGCGCCGAGGAGGCTCCGGGCCAGGGCTGGCACTGGGGCCAGGAAGCGCACCACCACGAGCTTCCGCGCGGGGACCGGGTCAACATCGGCACGGTCGGACCGCTCGAGGAGGTGCTGTGGGGGCCGTCGCACCACACGGACGGCACCTCGAACCTGATCGGTGCACTGCGCCGGGCCATGGCGACCACCGGTTACTCGGACCTCAAGGAGTTCCAGCGGGTGGAAGTCGTGCTTTCCCCGTATGTCTCCACCGACTGAACCTCGAAAGGCACACCGTGAGCGGAAACTCCCTCGAGCTGCACGACGCCGAGCTCACCACCCCGGACCTCGTGATCCTGGAGATGGAAGCGGCGTCCAAGGAGGATGCAACAGCACAGTTGGCCGCTCGCCTGCATGCAGCCGGCCGGATCTCCGACCTCCGGGCGTTCCTCGACCAGGTCAATTCACGCGAGCACCAGATGGCCACCGGCCTCCCCGGTGGCGTGGGTCTCCCGCACGCCCGCAGCGAGTACGTGAACCAGACGTCGATCGCCGTCGGGGTCACACGCTTCGGGTACAGCCTCGACTTCGGTGCCGTGGACGGCCCGGCCACTCTCGTGCTCCTCATGGCGACGCCCGCGCAGTCGTTCTCCGAGCACCTCGAAGTCCTCGCCACGATCGCGCGCAGCCTGTTCAAGGAGAACTTCCGGGAATCGCTGCGCCGCGCGCACGACGCCGAGGTCATCGCCGAGCTGATCAACTCGTCCCTGGTCTTCTTCGACCACTAGGAGCTGTGCGCTCCTACTCGCTCCGCCAGGAGTTCCAGAGCGAGGCGTAGGCGCCGTCGAGCGCCAGCAGTTCGTCGTGCGACCCCAGCTCGGCGATGCGGCCCTCCTCCACCACGGCGACGCGGTCGGCGTCGTGCGCCGTGTGGAGCCGGTGCGCGATCGCGATCACGGTGCGCCCCTCGAGCACCGCGTTGAGGGACCGCTCCAGGTCGCGGGCCGCCTGCGGGTCGATCAGCGACGTGGCCTCGTCGAGGACCAGGGTGTGCGGGTCCGCCAGGATCAGCCGCGCCAGGGCCAGCTCCTGAGCCTGGGCGGGCGTCAGCTCGTGGGCGCCCGAGCCGACCTCCGTGTGCATGCCCTCCGGCAACTGCTCCACCCAGTCCAGAGCACCCACGCTGCGCAGCGCATCCTCGATCTCCCCGTCGCCGGCAGCTGCGCGGCCCAGGCGCACGTTGTCGGAGACCGACCCCACGAACACGTGGTGCTCCTGCGTCACCAGAGCCACCTCACGACGCAGATCGTCGAGCGGGCGGTCGACGAGGGGCACGCCGCCCACCGTGACCGATCCCGACGTCGGCGGATGGATGCCGGCGATCAGGCGCCCGAGCGTCGATTTCCCCGCACCGGACGGGCCGACGACGGCGAGGCGCTCGCCGCGCACCAGGGTGAGGTCCACGCCGTGCAGCACATCGTGCCCCGGCCGGTACGCGTAGCTCGCCGCGGACACCACGATGTCCTCGTTCGCCGGTTCCGCCGCCGTCGCCTCGCGGTCCGGTTCCACGTCCTTGATGCCGACGATCCGCGCGAGGGAGGCCGCGCCGACCTGGATCTCGTCGGTCCACATGATGAGCAGGTCCACCGGGTCGATCAGGCGCACGGCGAAGAGGGCAACGGCCGCGACGGCGCCCGGCGTGACGACGCCCTGGCCCGCCAGCCACCCGCCCCAGAGGAGGACGGCGGCAGCGGGCAGCCAGAAGGCGATATCGGCCGCCGGGAACAGGACGGAGCGCAGCCAGAGGGTGTAGCGCTCCGCCCGGTAGCTCTCGCCGAGGGCGCCGTCGAGGTCCTCCCGGCGCAGCCCGCCGAGGCCCAGGGCGTCGACGGTGCGCGCGCCCTCGATGGTCTCGGTGATCGTCCCGTTCACGACGGCGTACGTCTCTCGTTCGCGCATGTAGCCGGCGGCGCTGCGCCTGAGGTACCAGCGCGTCACGGGCCAGAGCAGCGGCAGGCCGACCAGCAGTGCGATGGACAGGACGGGTGAGGTGACGACGGCGGCGCCGAGGGTCAGGATGATCGTCACGACCGACACCACCACCTGCGGCACGCCGAAGCGGGCGGTGTGGGAGACCGCCTCGATGTCGTTGGTCGTGCGGGCCACGAGGTCCCCGGTGCCTGCCTTCTCCACGGTGGAGAGCGGAAGCGCGGTGACGTCCTCCAGAAAGTCCTCGCGCAGTTCCGCGAAGACGCGCTCCCCGAACACCATGCCGGAGCGGACGGCGTACCGTCGCAGCACCGACTGCACGGCGAGGAAACCGAGCATCCCGAGTGAGACCGAGGCGACGAAGCCCGCGGTCGTGCCTGCGGACACGGCGTCGATGAGGATGCCGAGCAGCAGTGGCCCGGCGAGTCCGGCGATGGCCGATCCGACGTACAGCGCGATCACCGCGCCGAGCCCCCGCCGGTGGTGCCGGATGAGCCGGGAGGCCTCGTCCCGGACGGTCCCGGACTCCGCGACGGGGAGCTTCGCGGTACTACTCACTGCGGATCACCACCTGTCGATAGGCGGGACTGGTGGCCATGAGGTCGCGGTGGCTGCCGCGGGCCGTCACCCGGCCGTCCTCGAGGAACAGCACCCGGTCCACGGCCCGGAGCAGGAGAGGGCTCGCGATGACGATGACGGTGGTCAGGTTGGGGTGGCGCCGCGCTCCCGGCAGGCGCGCGGCGATGCGCTGTTCGGTATGGGCGTCGACGGCGCTCGTCGGCTCCACGAGCACGAGGTTCTCCGCTTCGGTGAGGTAGGCGCGGGCCAGGACGAGGCGCTGCCGCTGGCCCCCGGAGAAGCCCCTGCCACGTTCGGTGACCTCGTGCCCCAGGCCGCCGTCGATCCCTTCCAGGACGTCCAGCGCGCTCGCCGCCTCGAGGGCCGCGAGGATCGCGTCGTCGTCGTGCCTGCCGTGCGGGTCCAGTTGCCGGCGCAGGGGCCCACTGAACAGTTGGGGGCTCGCCTCGCTCACCACGATGCGGGCACGGATGTCGGGGAGCGGCACGTGCCGGAGGTCGGCGCCACCCCACCGGACGGTCGCTTCGGCGAGCACGGCGTCCTCGAAACGGCCGAGGCGCGTGACGGCCGCGGTCGATTCCGCGGGTTCCCGGGAGACGACGGCGGTGAGCAGCCCGGGTTCGACGACGACTCCCGACCGCTCGTCCACCAGGGCCGAGCCCGACGGCGGAGCCGTGACCGGCGTGCTGCTCTCGGCGACATGCGCGTCCACGGACAGCACGGCGATGATCTTCCGGGCACCCACGTGCGCGCGGATGAAGCGGGCCACCGAGTCCGCGGCAGCGTGGATGGGCGTCGTGAGGAAGATGGAGAAGCCGTACAGCGCCACGAGCTCGCCGGGCGTGATCTCGCCCTCGAGGACGAGTGAGGCGCCGACCCAGGTGAACACGACGCTGAAGGTGCCCGCGATGAACACCTGGGACGCTTCCAGGTCGGCGAGGGATCGGGCCACGCGGATCCCGGAGTCACGGGTGGCCGCGGACTTCGCGCGGTACCGGTCCACGAAGATGTGTTCCCCGCCGATACCGCGCAGGACGCGCAGACCTGCCACCGTGTCGGCGCCCACGGCGGTCATCCTGCCCGAGGCCTCGCGCTGCTCGCGCTGCCGCGCCTGCATGGGACGCACGACGAAGAGGAGCAGCCCGCAGCACACGGGCACGCCGAGGAGCACCACGAGGCCGAGCAGGGGGGAGGTCTGCCAGATGAGCACCGTCACGACGAGCCATGCCGCCGCGGCACCGGCGAGGCGCGTGAGCACCTCGTACACCTCACCGAGCCGGAAGGCGTCCGACGCCGCCGTCGACACGACCTCGCCCGTCGAGAGGGCCGTCGGCAGGGCATCGCCCGTGCGGCTGATCCTGTGCCCCACGAGGCGTACGGACCGGAAGGCGGCCTGCATCCAGTTGCTGACCCCGGCCCGGTGCGTCGCCGTGTCCGAGACGGCCTGCACGACCATGAGGCCCAGCAACGCCGCGACCCAGCCGAGCAGCGCCCCGGAGTCACCGCCGATCACGCCGTCGTCGATGGCCTGGCCGAGGACGAAGGGCATGACCGCCTGCGACGCCATCCAGAGCGCACCGAGCAGGATCCCGGCGGCGAGCGTCGCCTTCTGGAATCCGCCCAGCCAGAGCAGGTAGCGCGCGGGAGAGCGGAGGTCGGGCGAGTCGGTCAGGGGATAGGGGAAGGGGCGCACGAGGACCAAGCCTAGACGGCATCGGACCGAAGCGATAGAGATTTACCAATCACTCTTGCGGGCCGTGTCGCGGGCACGTCCCGTGCCGGCCGCATTCGTTGTTCTACAGAGTCACGAAGTACCGTTAAGGAGTGTTGAAGACCGCCCTGAAGCCTCGCTGGATCCTCATGCTGATCCTTGCGATGACGATCGCCGCGGTCTTCGTGCTCCTCAGCCAGTGGCAGTTCGACTCGTCGCGCGAGACCGCCCCGCCCGCGCCGAGCACCACCGAGAACGTCCGTCCCCTGGCCGACGTCCTCCAGCCCATGAGCCCGCTCTACGCGACCGTCGCCGACCAGATGGTCTCGCTCGACGGCGAGTTCCTGCCCGGCACCAGGATCCTCGTCCAGAATCGGTTGCTCGAGGGCGAGGAAGGCTTGTGGGTCGTCCAGGGCTTCGCCGTCGACGGGACGGAGGACCCGGCCTCCGGCGAGATCTTCGTCATTCCCGTCGTCCTCGGCTGGGTACCCGCGGCGGACGACGCAGCGGCCGTGGCGGAGCAGCAGGGCGCGGCCCGGGTGGTCGGACGCCTGCTGCCACCCGAGGCTCCCGAGGTCCAGCGGCCGGTGGAGGGGCAGGTCCCCACGCTGGCCACCGCGGAGCTCTCCAACCTCTGGGACAGGTCCTCCTACGCCGCCTTCGTCGTGGCCTCTGACGTCGCGGTCGACGGCGCCGGGATCCCCTTCGCGGCCGACATGGAGCCGGTGCTGGTCGGCCCGCAGCCGCAGGAGACACCCATCAACTGGCTCAACATCTTCTATGCCATCGAATGGGTCGTCTTCGCCGGATTCGCGTTCTTCCTCTGGTGGCGGCTCGTTGCCGACGATCACCGCCGCACGCTCGAGGACGAGGCCGACGCAGCGGAGGCGGCAGCCGCAGAGCGCGCCGTCCGTGCCGACGGAGCCGTCGTCGTCCCCTCCACCCGTCCTGTAACCGACCCCGAAAGCGGTGCACACCGTGACTGAACCTGCCCTCGACCCGACTGTCGGGCCCGGAGGCCCACGCTCCAAGGGCACTCCGAAGCGACGGTTCGGTGGAACCCACGCCCAGATCCGCTCGGCGCTGGCGTTCTACAAGGTGCTGGCCTATGCCACGGGTGTCATGCTGCTGCTCGTCGTCGTCGAGATGGTCGCGAAGTACGGATACGGGTCCGAGATCGTGGCCGGGGGTGGGGCTGCCATCCAGTTCCTGCCCGAGGTCGTCGCCGAGACCGCCGGTGGATTCAACCTGTCCACCGCGGTGCTGATCGTGCACGGCTGGCTCTACGTGGTCTACCTCATCGCGGACTTCCGGCTGTGGCAGTTCCTGCGCTGGCCCTTCGGCCGTTTCGTCCTGATCGCGCTCGGCGGCGTGGTGCCCCTGCTCTCGTTCTTCGTGGAGAAGCGGATCCACCGCCAGGCTGAGCAGGACCTCATGGCGCATCCCGAGGCCGCCTCCCGCTACTGAGCGGTCCCGGCCCGTCCTGCCATCGCCCGTCCGACGGTCGTCATCGTTCGTTCCGACGGTGCCCCGAGGATGTGCGAGGCCCGTTCCCGCGGACTATTGTTGATGGGTGACTACCCCCGAGAACGGCTCTGAACACCGCCCTGTCCTCGTCGTGGACTACGGCGCACAGTATGCCCAGCTGATCGCGCGCCGCGTCCGCGAGGCCGATGTCTACTCCGAGATCGTCCCGCACACGCTCAGCACCGAGCAGATCCTCGCGAAGAATCCCGTGGCGATCATCCTCTCGGGCGGCCCCTCCAGCGTCTACGCGGAGGGCGCCCCGCGAGTCGAGCCCGACCTGTTCGACGCCGGCGTGCCCGTCCTGGGGATCTGCTACGGATTCCAGGCCATGGCCTCCGTGCTCGGTGGCACCGTCGCGAAGACCGGCCTGCGGGAGTACGGATCCACGGATGTGCGGTCGGACGGCGGGTCCCGCTCCATCCTCAGCGGGACACCGGATCAGCAGAACGCCTGGATGAGCCATGGCGACAGCGTCCAGGCTGCGCCCGAGGGGTTCGACGTCCTCGCCAGTACGGCCGGTGCCCCCGTCGCCGCCTTCGCGAACGAGGAGAAGGGCCTCTACGGCGTGCAGTGGCACCCTGAGGTGAAGCATTCGCAGCACGGCCAGGCCGTGATCGAGAATTTCCTCTTCAGGGGGGCGCGGGTCGACCCGAACTGGACCACCCGCAACATCCTCGAGGAGCAGGTGGAGCGCATCCGCGACCAGATCGGCGACGCACGCGTCATCTGCGGACTCTCCGGCGGTGTCGACTCGGCCGTCGCGGCTGCGCTCGTGCAGCGGGCCGTGGGCGATCAGCTCACGTGCGTCTTCGTGGATCACGGACTCCTCCGCGAGGGTGAGGCCGAGCAGGTCGAGCGCGACTTCGTGGCCGCGACCGGCGTCAAGCTGTATGTCGCGAACGAGCAGAAGCGGTTCCTCGACGCGCTTGCGGGCGTCTCCGACCCCGAGACCAAGCGCAAGATCATCGGCCGTGAATTCATCCGTGCGTTCGAGGAGGCCGAGCGTGCCATCATGCGCGAGGCCGAGGCCGAGGGCGAGCCCATCCGGTTCCTCGTCCAGGGGACGCTCTATCCCGACGTCGTCGAATCCGGCGGAGGCGAGGGTGCTGCCAACATCAAGAGCCATCACAACGTCGGGGGGCTGCCCGAGGACCTCCAATTCGAGCTCGTCGAACCGCTCCGGACGCTCTTCAAGGACGAGGTGCGCGCGGTGGGCGCCCAGCTCGGGCTACCCGCGGAGATCGTCGGACGCCAGCCGTTCCCCGGCCCCGGGCTCGGGATCCGGATCGTCGGAGAGGTCACGGAGGAGCGCCTCGAGCTGCTGCGCAAGGCCGATGCGATCGCCCGCGCCGAGCTCACGGCGGCCGGACTCGACAACGAGGTGTGGCAGATGCCCGTGGTCCTGCTCGCGGACGTGCGCAGCGTGGGCGTCCAGGGTGACGGGCGCACGTACGGGCACCCGATCGTCCTGCGTCCGGTCTCCAGCGAGGACGCCATGACGGCGGACTGGTCGCGGCTGCCGTACGATCTGCTGGCACGGATCTCGAACCGGATCACCAACGAGGTGGACGGCGTCAACCGCGTGGTGCTCGATGTGACCAGCAAGCCGCCGGGAACCATCGAATGGGAATAGGCGGACTCCGGCGGCGGGTCGATCCACCTCCGGTCCGCCCGGGCCGCGTTGCTATCCGCGGGGTCCGTGCGCTTTTCGGATAGCTTGGAAGACATGCCCATCTGGTCGAGATCAGCACGTGATAATGCAAGGAAGAAGGCTGTCGTGCCGGAGCAGGACCAGCAGGATGTGCCGGGAATGCCCGTCGGCGGACCGCAGGAGGATCAGCAGGACGGTCAGCAGGACGGCCGGCAGGATCAGCAGTCGGCGTCGTCCGCCGACGAGCCCGCCGACAAGCCGTCCGCCGACGAGCCCGCCGACAAGCCGTCCGCCGACGAATCCGCCGACAAGCCGTCGGCCGGCGAACCCGCCGACAGGCCGGCCGCCGACGAGGCGTCCGCCCAGGAGCTCCTCGTGCCCTGGCTCGAGGGTCTCGGACCGCAGGCCAGCGGCGACACCCTGCTCCACTTCCGGCCCTCGGCCGGCACGAGCATCGATCTGACGGACGCCCACCCGTCCGGACTGGCCCAGCTCCTCGCCGGGCGGCGCACGCGCCTGTCGACCCTGCTGCGCGATCCCGTGCAGTACAGTGCCGCCAAGGCCGCTGCCCGCGCCCTGCGCGCGAAGATCTTCGAGCTCGGGACCGAGCGGGGGATCGATGTGGGCTACCTCGCTGCGGGAACCGCGTCGTGGCGTTCGGTGGACGATGCGGGACGCTCCGAGTCCCTGAACGCGCCCGTGCTCCTGACCGCGGTGTCCCTCACGGTCCATCCCTCGCAGGACGACTACGAGCTGCAGATCACGGAGCAGGCCCGGATGAACCCGGCGCTCGTGCGCCACCTGCGTCATCACCAGGGCCTCCAGGTGGATCCGGTCGGCATCGCCCGGCTGGCCTATGGCACGGCGCGCTTCGACCCCCAACCCGTCCTCGAGCGGATGCGTGCGTTGAGCGAGGGCGTCCGCGGGATGTCCGTCGAGCACCGGATCCTGGTCGCGACGTTCGCGGACCTCGCCGGTGTGACCGGTGATCCGGCCCTGCGCAACGACCACCCGGTCCTCGCCGCGCTGCTGGGGGCCGCCACGGGCGACGGGGACACGGCCTCGGAGCTCGCCGCCGCGGCGGACGGGCTGTCCTTCCCTCCCGCCGACGAGCGGGACCCCGCCGACGAGCTCCTGGTCCTCGACGCCGACCGTGCCCAGCAGGATGTGCTCGACCTCGTAGCGGCAGGTGTCAGCATCGCCGTCGCCACTCCTCCCGGAACGGGCCAGACCCAGACCGCGCTGAACGTCGCGGCACGGTCGGCGGCCGCCGGCAGGCGTGTGGTCATCGCAGCGGAACGCCGTGGCACCCTGAACGAGTTCGTGCAGGACCTCGACGGCCTGAATCTCGGGTCCCTCGTGCTCCAGGTGGGCAGCCAGACCGGGCCGGGGCAGCTGCGCGAAGCCGTCATCCGCGCGCTGGTCCGCAACGAGAAGGCCGTCGAGCCGGAGCTCGGGACCCTCCACACCACCCTGACCGGTCACCGTCACCAGCTGATGGAACACGTCCGGAGTCTCCACGACATCCGCAGCCGGTGGGGATGCTCGCCCTACCAGGCCATGCAGTCCCTCGCGGGACTCACGGCGCTCGATCCCGCGCCGTCGACCACCGTGCGGCTCAAGCGGAGCGTCCTCGACTCGATCGCCGACCGCAAGGAACTGACGGCGCGTCTCCAGCGGGCGGCCGAGCTGGGCAGTTTCAGCAAGGCGTCGACCGAGAGCCCCTGGTACGGGGCGCAGCTGCTGAACCGCAAGGAGACCGAGCACGCCCATGCGCTGGCCGAGCAGCTCGCCACCGGAATCCCCGATCTCCGCGGCAAGGTGCAGCGTGTCGCGGAACATTCGCACATCACGCTCGGCGCGAGCTTCAGGGAATGGGGCGAGCAGCTCGAACTCCTCGTCGCCGTCCGGGGGAGCCTCGACAAGTTCACGCCCGACATCTTCGACCGTCCGGTGACCGACCTCATCTCCGCAACGGCGCCGTCGTCGTGGCGCAAGGAGCGCGACATCGAGATGAGCTCGATGACGCGGTCCCGGCTCCGGCGCGTGGCCAAGGAGTACATCCGGCCCGGCGTCCACATCTCGGACCTGCACACCTCCCTCCTCGAGGTGCAGCAGCAGCGCACGCTCTGGACCCGGTACGCGCTGACCGAACGGCACCCGCAGGTGCCGACGGGGCTCGCGGAGATCCACTCCTCCTACCGGGCGGTGGAGGAGCGGTTGGCGGAGCTGACCGCGATCCTGCGGGCGACCTCCGGCCGCCCCGACCTCGCGGCGCTCGATCTGGACAGCCTCGAATCGCTCCTCCGTGACCTCGCCGGTGACAGGGACACCCTGGAGACGCTGCCGGAGCGCACCCTGCTGCTCGACGAGATGCGCGAGCAGGGACTGGCCGACCTGCTCACCGACCTCGCCGCACGGGAGATCCCCGCCGAACGCGTGGGCTCGGAACTGGAACTCGCCTGGTGGCAGTCCGCCCTCGAAGCGATGATCAGCGGGGACGACTACCTCGCGATGTCCGACGGCGACAGCCTGCGCAGGCTGGAGGCCGAGTACCGTCTCGCCGACAACGCCCACATCGCCTCCGGGCCCGCCCGGATCCGCTGGGCCCTCGCCGAACGCTGGCGCGCCGCCGTGGAGGACCATCCGGAGGATGCCGGACGCCTGCGGCAGGAGCTCAAGGACGGCAACCTGACCCTCGAGGTCTTCGCCGGTCTCCACCAGGACCTGGTCGCGGCGCTCCTGCCCGTCTGGGCGGTCAGCCCGCTGACGATCAGGGGTGCGGTGCCCGACGGCTATTCCTTCGATACCGCCGTCATCCTCGACGGCGAGTCGATGTCCCTGCAGAGCGCAGTACCCTGCATCGCGCGAGCGGCGCAGGTCGTGGTCTTCGGTGACGACCGCCTCGCAGGGCCCACACGCTTCAGCATCGAGGTACAGTCCGCCGACCGCGCGTCGACCCTCGAGCCGCTGCCGAGCGCGTTCGACTCCCTCCGCGACGTGCTGCCCGTGCGCCGGCTCACCGAGATCTACCGCGGCGTGGATCGCGGCCTCGACACGTACCTCAGCGAATCCTTCTACGGCGGCAAGCTGTCGCGGCTGCCCCAGGCCTCCGAGGTGACGGGGGAGGGCCGCGGACTGGTGGTCGAGTACCTGCCCAACGGAACAGGGATGCCGAGTTCCGAGCACGACGGCGTGGAGAGTGTCGCCGTCGAGGTGAACCGTGTCGTGGAACCCGTCTTCGAGCACATCCGCCGCCGTCCGAGCTCCTCGCTGGCCGTCGTGACGGCCAGCGCACGGCATGCTGCCCGGGTGGGGGAGGCGATCCGCCTGCAGATGGCGGAGTTCCCCTGGGCCGCGGACTTCTTCGTCCCCGGACGGGAGTCCTTCCGCGTGGTCCCCGTCGAACGTGCCGGCGGGCTCGTGCGTGATGACATCATCTTCTCCCTCGGCTACGGCCGCACGCCCCACGGACGGACCCTGCATTCGTTCGGCCCGCTGTCCGGGCCGGACGGCCGCCGGAACTTCGTCATGGCGATGACCCGGGCACGGCACCTGCAGCACGTGCTGACCTGCTTCGAACCGTCCGACCTGGATCCGGACCGGCTCACCACGGGCGCGCTGGACTTCTTCGAACTGCTCCAGCGTGAACTCGGTGGTGGTCCGGGCCGCGCCCCTGCAGCATCGGGCGGCAACGAGGACCCCCTGGTGGCCGACCTCGTGGACCGGCTGCGGTACCGGGGCGCCGAGGTGTGGGACCACTACGCCGGTGTCCTGGACATCGTCGCGGTGCGGCCCGCGGATCTCCGCCCGGACGGCAGCGCCGCCGCCGCCGCGGTGCAGGACGAGCGTCCCGCTCCGCTGGCCATCGAGTCCGACGGCACCGGCCGGTACGGGGCGATGACAGTGCGGGAGCGGAGCAGGCTGCGACCCCAGGTCCTCGAGCGCATGGGCTGGCGGTACATGCCGTTGTGGACCATCGAGGTCTTCACCGACCCGGACGGCTGCGCGGAGCGGGCCGCGGCCCTGATCGGGCTTCCCCCGCGGAACAACCCCGACCAGCCGAGGACGCGAAAGGACGCCGCCAGGATGCAGGAGGACGAGCAGCACCCGGGCCGCGGGGCCGATGTGGGCCGTGAGCCCGGCACGGGGGACGACGCGTCCCCGGCGGTCCCGACGACAGCCGCCGAGGACGACCCGCGTTCGTGGGGCGACACCGAGGACGATCACGACGAGTGGCTCAAGGAGCAGCGTCCGCCGCATTGGGGCTGACGGGCCGTATCGGCGCTCCCTGCACTCCCGGGGCGGTCCGGATGGGACGACTGCCGGGCCACGGCGACCGTTCACGGATCCGAGGTCAGTACGAGGTGGACGTCGCCCGAGCTGGATGACCCGGCGAGGGCGGCGGCGGCATCGGCCTGCGCGGCGACGACCACGAGGCCGCCGTCGTCGCCGGCACCGGGCCACGTGCTGCCGCCGCCTGCGGGCGCGGTCCAGAGGACCGCGACGGACCGCGCCAGGACCGTCGAGTCGGCTGCGACGTCATAGCCGTTGCCGGTACTGAGGATGACGTCGACGAGCTGCCCGGGAGCCAGCAGCTGGACCGTTGCCGGGTCCGAGGGCCGGAGGGGCACGGCGACCGTGCCGGGCGCCGTGCCGGTCAGCAGCCCATCGCCCACGAGGGCGGTGGCCGCCACCGGCGAGCCCTGCGACAGGGGCGCTGACAGCTGCTGGCCGACCACCTGCAGGGACCGATCGAAGGTGTCGCCGGGAACCGCCTGCTCGGGGAGGACGGTCGGGGCCACGTCCGCCTCGGTCAGGACGGTGCCGATGGCGAGGTCACGTGAGGCGGTGACGACCGTCGTCGTCGGATAGTCGTCACCGACGGCCGCCTCCACGGTGACGCCGGCTGCCGCACTGAGGAGCAGGCAGCAGAGCAGCCGCTTGCGGCGGTGCACCAGCCTGCGGAGGCGGTGGTGGAGCGGGACGCCCGGAGGGCGGGTCGACGTCATGGACGGACCCTAGTAGCGATGCCCTGCTATCAGGCCCGCCCGGAAGCTATGTGGACATCACAGTGGTGGCCGCGGTGTTCCGAGCGGCACGTCGGTCCCGCGGGAGATGCCGCGGGCGGCACCTCAGGACGCGGCTGCCGCAGCCCCGCTGCTGGTCGCTGCCGCGGTGCTCGGAGACGCAGTGGAGGACGAGCTGGATGCCGTCGCGCTCGATGCATCAGAGGTCGACTTCGCAGGGGCGCTCGCAGAGCTCGAGCCGGCGTCCGTGCTGGTCTTCGTGTCGCGGGAGTCGTTGCGGTAGAAACCCGAGCCCTTGAACACCACGCCCACGCTGTTGAACTTCTTGCGCAACGAGCCGCCGCACTCCGGGCACACCGTGAGCGAGTCGTCCGAGAACGACTGCTGGATGTCGAAGGCGTGGCCGCAGTCCTTGCAGGCATAGGCGTACATGGGCATGGAAATCCTCCTGGACGAACTTCGTGGTCCCCGGATGGCTCACCGAGACTGCTTTGGCACTCTCCGGGGTCGAGTGCCAGTCTACACTGCGCGGCCTCTGTCCCCGAAGCGCAGCAGCCCGTCCGGCGTGAAGGCGCCCCCCAGCGGCTGGTCGAAGGGCTCGGAGGGGACGGCCCCGGCGGGAAGGACCTCGGTCCGGTACACCATGCCCAGCCGCGGGACCGCTCCCGGTGCGTCCAGAGGATGGTCGGCCAGGAACCGGTCGTAGTAGCCCCCGGCCTGACCGATCCGGTTGCCCGTCCGGTCCACGCCGAGGGCGGGTACGAGGATGAGCAGCACGTCCGGCAGGTCGTCGAACGCAAGCCTCGGACCGACGGGCTCCTCGACGGGAGCGCGTACGGATCGCTGCAGCGCGACGCCGGGGAACCAACGGACCCAGGACATGCGGTAGGCAGGCTCGCAGACGGGCACGACGACGCCGAAACCGAGGCGGTGCAGTTCTCCGAGGAGCCGTTCCGTAGCCGGTTCCGGGTCGACGCCGAGGTAGGCGGCGACCGTCGGCCGGGGGCCGTCGGGGCGCCCTGAGGGCCGGGATCGGTCGGAGAGGTACTGCACCACGGCCCGGCGCAGACCGTCCGACTGGTCCTCCCGATCCGGGGCCTGCAGGGCTGCCCGGGAGGCGCGGAGGGATGCGCGGAGGCCGGCCTTGTCCGTATCACGAGCTGAGGCGGTCATTCCACCATTGTGCGCAGCGCCCGAGGAATCCGGTGCCTTTTATGTAATGTGGTGCTCATGACTCTGCAATCACGTGTGACGAAGGCCGTTATTCCTGCGGCCGGTCTGGGGACCCGCTTTCTTCCAGCCACCAAGGCCATGCCGAAGGAAATGCTTCCCGTCGTGGACAAGCCCGCCATCCAGTACGTCGTCCAGGAGGCCGTCGACGCCGGACTGTCCGACGTCCTGATGATCACCGGGCGTAATAAAAGGGCCCTCGAGGACCACTTCGACCGCGTGCCGTTCATCGAGCAGACGCTCGAGGCCAAGGGCGACCACGACAAGCTGGCAGCCGTGCGCCGCCCCTCCGAACTCGGCGACATCCACTACCTCCGCCAGGGCGACCCGAAGGGCCTCGGACACGCCGTCCTCCGCGCCAAGCTGCACGTCAACAACGAGCCGTTCGCCGTCCTGCTCGGTGACGACCTGATCGACGAGCGCGATGCGCTGCTCGAGACCATGATCGAGGTCCAGGCCCGGACCGGCGGGTCCGTGATCGCCCTCATCGAGGTGGACCCCGAGCAGATCAGTGCTTACGGCTGCGCCGACATCACGGCGATCGACGGCGAGAACCACGTGCGCGTGAACCAGCTCGTCGAGAAGCCGTCCGTCGCGGATGCGCCGTCGAACCTCGCCGTGATCGGACGCTACGTCCTCCACCCGCGGGTGTTCGAGGTCCTGGAGACCACGAAGCCCGGCCGCGGCGACGAGATCCAGCTGACCGACGCACTGCAGACCCTCGCAGCAGCCGACGGGGAAGGCTCGGGCGTGTACGGCGTAGTCTTCCGCGGCCGCCGGTACGACACCGGCGACAAGCTGAGCTACCTGAAGGCCGTCGTGACCCTGGCGTCGGAGCGCGAAGACCTCGGCCCGGACCTCCGTGCGTGGATCAAGGACTTCAGCAAAGAGCTCTCGGACTAGCACGCCGTGTGGTCGGCAGCCAGCTGGCCCGTGACCCTCAGGACCGGACCCCTGGTCCTGAGGCCCATCCGCCACCGGGACAAGGCAGCGTGGACGGCACTTCGCCGCCGCAACGCCCCGTGGCTGGCGCCCTGGGAAGCCTCGAATCCTGATCCGAACGGCTTCCTGCCCACCTACCATCAGATGGTGCGGTCGCTGACGTCCCAGGCCAGGGCCGGCACAGCCCTGCCGTTCCTGATTATCGAGCATGGGCCCGGTTCAGGCGATGCCCGGCTCGTGGGGCAACTGACGGTCTCGGGCATCACCTGGGGATCGGCGATGTCGGCCACGCTCGGGTACTGGGTCGATTCCGAGCGGGCCGGGCGCGGGATCGCGCCGACCGCCGTGGCGCTCGCGACCGACTACTGCTTCGGCGATCTCGGACTGCACCGGATGGAGATCAACATCCGCCCGGAGAACCGGGCCAGCCTGCGGGTGGTCGAGAAGCTGCACTTCCGGGATGAAGGCCTCCGTCCGCGCTACCTCCACATCGCGGGGCAGTGGGCGGACCACAGGAGCTTCGCCCTGACGGCGGAAGAGGTGCCGCGCGGGCTGCTGACACCGTGGCTCGAGGGCAGGACTCCCCGTCAGGGCTGAGCGGTCCGATTCCGGCGGGAGCATATTCGGCTCCGACACACCGGCGGCAATGCCGGAGTCGTGGTACGACTGCTCCTACGGTTCTAGGTGTGGTCTTCTCCCTTGACAGCTCGTTGGTGCTCGCCGCAGTCGTCGGCATGTGGCTGCTCTGGGTGGCCCCGATCGTGCTTCGAAGGACCAGGCCGGCCACCGCCGGCAGTACACACGCCAGATGCCGAAAGCCAGGACCGACGTCCCCGTGGAGAACATGATGACAAGAAACGTGCCGCACGACGACGCAGCCGACGCAGGGGGCGACGCCCTGCCGTCTGCACGCACCACGCCGGATACTGATGTGCCGACCCGCGCCACGGCCTCCCGCACGACGAAGATCACGCCGTACCGGGGTCGCATCGCCGTCGCGGCCGTGGGCCTCGTCGCACTCGTGGCCACCCTTGTCACTTCCGTACTCGCCCTGTTCGGGGCCGTCTCCCTGCTCCTTCCCCTCGCGTGCATCGCAGTGGTGGCCATGGCCGTCGCCGCACTGCGCCTCCTCGCCGTCCGCGGCAGGCAGGCACGCGTCAACCGTGCGTTCGCCCACGCCATGGCGCCGGTCCGTGAGGTGGCACCGGAACGCTCTGCCGCGATGCTGCCCGCCCCTGCCGCGCCCAGGCGCCCCACCACCCTGTTCGACGCCCAGGAGACCGCCACGCGACCGTTGACCGCCATGGAGCTGCGGACCGCTGCACTCGCCGTGGCGCACGGATCGTCCGTCGTGGATGTCCGCGACGCGGCGCCGACCACCGCCACGGACGCCGTGCTCCCACCTGCCGGCACGACGGCGTGGGCGCCCGTCGAGGTCCCTCGTCCCACCTACGTGGACGCTGCGAAGGCCGAACGCCAGGCTCCTGCCCCGCTGGACCTGCCGGAGGCCCCGAAGCCCCTCCACGAAGACGCCCATCAAGGCCTCCGAAGCCGCGGCCCGGGTCGCGGAAGCAGCGGACGCCGGGGCGGCGTCCGGCTCCGCTCCCGTGACGGGACGCATCAACCTCGACGACGTCCTCCAGCGTCGCCGAGCCTGACGTCCCGGCGATGGGGGCAGCCGGACCGCGCTCGATGACGGTCGCACGCACCTAGGCCGCGGATGAGGGCGAGGGACGTACGTATCACCAGCGAGCAGGAGACCATCGCGCTCCTCGCATCCGATGCGCCCGGGGAACTCCTGCGGACCACTCTGGCCGCCGCCGGCTGGGACCTCCTCTCCTGGCGGCCCGGCCCGGTCCATCACCGCCCCGGAGCGGGGGTGACGGGCGTCTACTCCATCGACGTGCGTGCGTCCGCCACGTCCGGTCACGGGACCGGGACTGCCGTCCCGACCCACGCCTGCATCACCTCGTCCGCCATCCCGCAGCCCGGCCATCGCGTCGCCGCGTTCTCCCGCAGGGGAGCCGGCACACTGTCCGTGTGGGTGCACCCCGCTGATCCGCTGCTGCCCGGGCTGCCTCTGGCCCTCGATCCGGTGAGCGTCACTCCGTTCGCCTTCGGCCGTGGGCATGCACCCGACGCAACGGTGCTCGACCTCCGGAGCTACCGCCCGCTGCGCCGCGCCGTGGTCCTCGCGGTCAACGGGAGCGACCGCCGCTACCTGAAGGTGCTCCGCACCCGGGCCGCAGGGCCGCTCGCCGAACGCCACCGCATGCTGCGGGCCGCAGGTGTCCCCGCGCCCGTCCTCGCCGGGAACCCCCTGCAGGACGTCGTCGCGATGCACCCGGCGCCGGGCACGCCCCTCGCGGAGCTCCTCATGCGGACCGGAGCGGCGGACGTCGATCCCCACGCGCTGGTGCGGGTGCTCACCGCTCTGCCCGCGGCTGTCCTCTCGCTGCCGGAGCGGCCCCCCTGGGCGGCGCGGGTCCGGGACTACGCCGAGGGAGCGGTCGCGGCGCTGCCGTCGGAGGCGGACCGTATCCGCCGCATCGCCAGAGGCATCGACCATGCCGTGCGTGCGACCGACGCCGGGACCGCTGGTGCCCACCCACGGCGACTTCTACGAGGGCAATCTGCTGATGACGGACGGTGTCGTGTCAGGACTCCTCGACGTCGACGCGCTCGGCCCCGGGCACCTCGTGGACGACCTCGCATGCTTCCTGGGCCACATCGCGGTCCTGCCGGGGCTGCACGCCGGCTACGAGCACGTCCCCCAGGCCCTGCTGCGATTCCTGCAGGCGTTCGACCAGCATGTGGACCCCGCCGCCCTCCGCAGTCGCGCCGCGGCAGTGAGCCTGACCCTCATCGCGGGAGCCCGACGTCAGGCGATGAGTGAGGGCGGCGTCATCGAGGCGCTCTCACGGCTGGACGTGGCCGAGCAGTTCCTCGTGGAGGCGAGAACCCTCGGCGCGGGGCAATAGCCCGGCAGGCACCGGGACCGGGAGGGCCTCGTGACTGCCGAGCTGGAACCCGGTCCGTCCCCGGACCGGGCATAGGGAGCCGGCGACGCTGCCGGACGACGCCGTGCATTCCGTGACGTCCGGGATGCCGTTCGTGACGGAACCGGCGACCGCGCGCGTCCCGCTTCGCCCTGTCCGGAACCCCGTTCCTCAGGCGGCGTCCAATGCTCGTACGCCGCTGTCCGAGGAGGTTCCACCGCATCCCGAGGGAACCCGATTCCGTACCTGCGAGTAGGCCCGCCGGAGGACCATGAACGGCACGTCACGGACCAGGGGTGGCTGCGTCTAGTGTTTACCTAGGTTGTTTAACAGAGGGCAACTGAGGGGTACCCCTGGGGGTGCCGCCGGCGGCACGTAGTTCTGTGCCGCTCCGGGCATCCCCGGGGTACGTCGATGGTGCCGACTCTCGTGACGGCGGCTTCCACGATTCTGCGCGCGACCGGGTGCAACCTGCTGGTGAACGATCTGCTGCCGGGCGTGCTGGTACTGCAATCAGGGCGACGTCCCGCTGAGCCGCCCCGTGGTGACGAGTTCCACCGCGACCCGATGGAGCTTGGTGTTCGTGGTCGAACTCGTGACGGCCAGGAGCTCGAACGCCTGCTCGCTGGTGAGCCCGTAACGTTCCATCAGGATTCCTTTCGCCTGTCCGATCAGATCCCGGTTCTGCAATGCATGGGTCAGGTGTTCGACCTTCTCGCTCACTTCACGCAGCCGCTCCGCTACCTGCTCGAGCCGCGGCTTAGCAGAAGGCCAGAAAGCGGCGATCGTGGAGTTCACCGTGAATCTTCCTGCCCCTGAACCGGATCAGCCGGGTACTCCCTTCCTTCGAGGAAGACGGTTCAGCAGGGCCGACACAGCCAGGGCAGAGGGACGCCCCACCATGGCCGGAGCCCTGGTGTACGCAGTCCGCGACGTCTTGCCTGCCGCCGGCACATTGGACGCCAAGGCCATAGCGCTGGAGCTCGACAAGGGCCTTCGGACCTATTGGGGTCCGGATCACGGCATCACCACCAGTGAGATGCTCGCTACCGCCCGTGACATCAAGACCAGCACCGAGAGAGCAGCCCTCAATTAGCCTCGGGGCTGCGATTGAAGGACGCCGTGACGCCTGCGCGCCGGTCCTCTCACCGTGCCCGGGCGGGAGTGCGCCGTAACCGCCATCCGCCGACAGTCACGCGCATCGTGAAGGCGGGCCAGAACGCCGGGCCCGCCCCGTGTCGAACAACCGCAGGGACGCAGGAGCTCAGGAGGTACTGACCCTGGTGTCCATGAGCAGGACGGGCGTGCCGTCCGCATCCGTCAGCTCGAGCCGCACGGTGACCGTGACCCCGGCGAGGGAGGTCAGGTGGGTGCCGCCGCACGGTATCTCCGCACGCTCTCCGGGCAGGTCGCAGACCCACCGACGCCGGTCCGTGAGGCCCGGTCCGTGCACGGCGATGCCGATCGGAGCCGCTGTCGCCGTCCAGGCGGCGAGGGTGGCATTCACGGCAGCGGCTGCTGCTTCGGGGTCGAAGTCCTCCGTGCTGAAGCCCTTCCGCCGCAGGGACTTCCCCAGCCGGTACCTGTCCACCGAGCCGAACTCCCCGATGACCGTCGTGTCGATGGCGAGTGCGTCGAAGTTCGGAGCGCCGAGGGCGTCCGGCGCCACCTCCTTCTTCCAGCGGTCGGCCAGCGCACGGTTGAGGGCCAGTGAGGCGAGGTGGCAGCCGGTGTGCCCTGCGGACACCGCGGCCCGATAGGCGTCGTCCACCCGCACCGTGACATCGTCGCCCTCCGCGGGCGCTTCGCCCTCGACCAGGTGCACGACGACGAACGCCCAGCCCTCCGTGCCCTTCCGCACGGGCGATTCTCCGCCCAGATACAGGGCACTCCCGTCGGTGGCGCCCACCACGCAGTCGACCACCGGCCAGGTATGGGAGCGCGAGGCGAGTTCACCGCGGTCGGGCCCCTGGTCCGGCCAGGCGGAGTCCACGGGGTGGAACGCCGTGACGTCCAGCAGGACGGCGCTCCGTCCGTCCTCGCGCGGCTCGACATGCAGGACACGGGAGGCCGACTCGACGGCACCCTGAGGGTAGGTGACGCGTGTGTCGGTGGTCGGCAGGGTCATGCTGCTTCTTCGGGTTGTGTGCACAGGCGGTGAGAACGGGGGGCGGAGTGGATCAGGTGTCTGCGGAGCGCTGCGCGAGCCGCTCCAGCAGTGGCTCGGTGCGGTAGGGGATGTGCTCGTGCAGGGCGAGGACCGTCTCGGTGCGGATGACGCCCTTGATCCTCAGCACCGAGCGCAGGGCGGCCTGCAGGTTGTGGGTGTCGGTCGCGGCGACCCTGCACCACACGTCCCCCCGGCCCGAGATCTCGTGCACCTCGAGGACCTGGTTGAGGGTGCGCAGCCCGGCGATGACGGCGTCGAGCTCGCGGTGGGACACCTCGAGGGTGACGAATGCGACGACGTCGTAGCCGAGCGCCTCGAGGTCCAGTTCCCGCCCGCTCCGCCGCAGGGTCTCCGCGCGGAGGAGCCGCCGGATGCGGCTCTGCGCGGTGTTGCGGGCGACGCCGAGGAGTTCGCTCAACTCGCTCACCTGCGCGCGGGGGTCGCGCACCAGCTCGAGCAGCAGTCGCAGGTCGAGGTTGTCCAGCTTGCTCACGAAGCTCACTTCCCGTCAGTCGGCTCCGCCCGTGTTGCGCACGGCGCTCAAAAGGGCGACGAGCTTTGCTGCAGGGCGGTCAGTGGGCTCCATCCTATAGAGGTCCGGGCCTGGTCCGGACCTTGAGAGCGCCTAGGGTGGGCGCGTGCGAGCAAGGGGAAGTGGTGGGATGAGCGTCATCAGCGAGCTCCGGATGAAGCCGGCCCTGGTCGAGCGACGGAGCTGGGATGCCTCCCTGGCCGCCCGTCTCGCACTCGCGGTGACGGTGATCTCCGTGCTCCTCATCGGGGCGAACCTCGCCACGCCGATCTATCCCCTCATCCAGGCCGAGCTGGGGCTCACGTCCTTCGCGGTCACGGTCGCCTTCGCGTCCTACGTCGTCGCACTGATCGGAGGGCTCGTCCTCGCCGGCCACTGGTCCGACCACATCGGACGGCGGGCGGCCCTCGTCCTCGCCGTCGTCCTCGGGCTGCTGGGCGCGGCGCTGTTCGCGATCGCCACCTCGCTGCCGATGCTCGCTGCGGGGCGCGCGCTGCAGGGCGCTGCCGTCGCGCTCGCCACCGGCGCGAGTGCCGCCGCCCTCCGCGATCTCCTGCCCACCCGGCCCGACTGGGCCTCGCGCTTCACACTGCTCGCCTCCGCCGGGGGAGTTGCCGCCGGCCCCGTGATCGGGGGGCTCCTCTCGCTCCTGCCCACGCCGACGCGCACGCCGTTCGTCCTGTACCTCGTGGTGCTCGCGAGTCTCCTGGTGCCGCTCGTCCTCCTGAGGGCCCGGCCCGCCATCAAGCCGGCCGCGTCGGACCATCCGCTCGCGGCACTGCGGCCGCGCCGGCCGGCGGTGTCGAGGGACGCACGCCGTTCGTTCTGGACCGCATCCTCCATCGGGTTCCTCAGCTTCGCCGTCTTCGGCTTCACGCTGAGCCTCGCCCCCACCTGGTTCGCCGGCATCGCGGGAACGACCTCGCGGCCGCTGATCGGCCTCCTCGCGGCCCTCGTCCTCGGCTCGTCGGCCGTCAGCCAGGTGCTGTCCCCGCGCGGCCGCTTCGTGGCGCCCGTGGGTCTCGCCGGCATGGCGCTCGGCGTCGGTCTCCTGCCCCTGGCCGAGACGACCGGCAGCCTGCCGCTGCTCGTCGGAGCCTGCGTCGTGGCGGGTTTCGGCCAGGGAATGGCCTTCCGGGTGGTCTTCAACGAGGTGTCGGTGCGGGTCGACCCTGCCCTGCACGCCCAGACGGTCAGCGCCGTGTACGTCCTCACCTACCTCGGCAGAGCCGTGCCGGTGCTGGGGCTCGGTGCCGCGGCCGGCGTGTGGGGACTGAACCCCTCCGTCACCGTCTTCGCGCTCGTGATCGCCACGGTCTGTGCGCTGCTCGCCGTGGGCTCACTGGTCCTGCGACTCCGCGCGACGCGGTAGCGGCCTCCGCCCACGGGGGGCGTACCGGGTCCGGTCCTCCTGTTTGTAGGCTGTAGGCATGTCCACCACCCCCGTGCCGCCCCGCCCGTCCAGCCTTCCCGAAGCGAGCGGGCCCACTGCGGACGGTAGCGCGACCGGGACGTCGACAGGCGTGGTCGTCGGCCTCGACATCGGCGGTTCCAAGACGCACGGCGCGCTCTGGCGCGACGGTGCCCTCGTGGCCGAGGCCAAGGCGGGAAGCGCCAACGTCCAGAACGTGACCCCGGCGGAGGCGGCCCGGAACCTCGAAAAACTCTTCCGGGACCTCGCGCCCGCCGGGGACGCCGGCACGATCGGGCGCGTCGTCGCCGGCTCCGGGGGAGTGGACACCGCAGCCGACGCCGAGCGGCTCCGCGCCCTGATCGCCCCGCACGCGCCGTCCGCCGCCGTCGACGTCATCCACGACACGCGGCTCATCCTCGCGGCCGGCCGGCGGTGCCCGCACCGGCATCGCCGTGATCGCCGGCACCGGCTCGGTGGCCTGGGGCGTCGGCGAAGACGGCCGTGAGGCGCGCTCGGGCGGCTGGGGCTACCTCCTGGGCGACGAGGGCAGCGGCTACTGGGTGGCGCGTGAAGCCGTGCGCCGTGCCCTGCACCGGCACGACGTCGGGCTGGAACCCGATGCCCTCGATGCGGCGGTCCTGACGCTCAACGGGATCGACACACCGACGGAACTGATCGGCCTCTTCCACTCGGGAGCCGGCCGGACCTACTGGGCGGCACAGTCCCGGGCCGTATTCGACGCCGCCCGGGACGGTTCCGGGGACGCCTCGGACATCATCGACCGCGCAGCGGCCGACCTCACGCGCCTCGTGCTCGACGTCGCGTCGGTGATCGGCGTACCCGGCCCCGTGGTCCTCGGCGGCGGCCTTGCCATGCACCAGCCGGACCTGCAGGCACGGCTGAGGAGCCGCCTCGGGTCGGAGGGCATGACCGACGTCGTCTTCCTCGAGGAGGATCCGGTCATGGGGGTCCGATTCCTCCTGCGCCCGACTGCGCCGGCCTGAGCGGAAGCCCCGGACCATCGGGCGGAGCTCCTCCGGGGGGCTCGCGGGCGCAGTGGTCGTCCTGCAGACCCATATGGGCTCTTGTCTGCTCCGAACACATGGTTAGACTCAGAACTCCGACAGCTTGAACTGACCGCTGCAGGCGTCGCCCTGCGGAAATCCAGACGGCAAGCCGGGCCCGCACCGAGTGCGGGTCCGCGGGCGAAGCCCGGCCGAGAAGCTCCTGCCACGAAAGGCACAGCTGACATGACCTCCCTCGAGCAGGACGCCGCCCGTCCCATGATCCGGTTCCGCAGCGTGACGAAGACGTACGACGGCGGGCGCCCGGCCGTGGCCGACCTCTCCCTGGACATCGACCGCGGCAGGATCACCGTGTTCGTCGGGCCCTCGGGCTGCGGCAAGACGACATCGCTGCGCATGATCAACCGGATGGTGGAGCCCACTTCCGGGCAGATCCTCCTGGACGGCACGGACGTCTCGCAGCAGAAGGCCGCGGAGCTACGACGTTCCATGGGGTACGTCATGCAGTCCTCGGGCCTCCTCCCGCACCGGACCGTGCTCGACAACATCGCGACGGTCCCGCGCCTCAACGGCGTCGGGAAGGCCGCCGCACGCAAGCGGGCCGCCGAACTGCTCGACGTCGTCGGGCTCGCGTCCGAACTGGGCGGCCGGTATCCCGGGCAGCTCTCCGGCGGGCAGCAGCAGCGCGTGGGCGTGGCACGCGCCCTCGCGGCCGATCCGCCCGTCCTCCTCATGGACGAGCCTTTCAGCGCCGTCGACCCGGTGGTCCGGGCCGAACTGCAGGAGGAACTGCTGCGCCTGCAGCGGGACCTCGCGAAGACGATCGTCTTCGTCACCCACGACATCGACGAGGCGACGATCCTCGGCGACAGGGTCGCCGTCTTCGCGGTCGGCGGCCGGCTCGCCCAGTTCGCGACCCCCGAGGAGATCCTCCGCGCCCCGGTGGACGATTTCGTGGCGGGCTTCGTGGGACGTGACCGCGGTTTCCGCCATCTCTCCTTCCAGCAGGGGGACGACGTCGTCATCCACCCGGTCGAGACCATCGAGGTGGACCGCCTCGCGGACCCGACCGTCTCGGTCCGCTCGCCCTGGACGTTGCTCGTCGACTCCGAGGGCCGGCCGCACGGCTGGGTACCGCAAGCCACGCGCGAGACCATCACGAAGCAGGCGGAGGCGGTCCCGGGAGGCTCCCTCTACACGCGTGGCGACACCCTGCGCCGCGCGCTCGACGCCGCCCTGTCCTCGCCGTCGGGCCTCGGCGTGACGGTCGACGACGACGGGCGTGCCGTCGGCGTCGTGCGTGCCGCAGAGGTCTTCGAGCTCATCGAAGCCGCGAGGCTCGACCGGGGCCGCTCCGACCACAACACGGCGGTGTAGCCGTGGACTGGTTCCTCGCCAACCTGGACTTCGTCTGGCTGCACACGCGCCTCCACCTGTTCCAGGCCATCGTCCCGCTGCTCCTCGGCGTCCTCGCCGCTGTGCCCATGGCGCAGCTGGCCCGGCTCAACCCGGTGGTCGGCTCGATCCTGCTGACCGGCTCGTCGATCCTCTACACCGTCCCGTCACTGGCGATGTTCGTGTTCCTCCCGGTGGTGCTCGGCACCAAGGTGATCGACCCCGTCAACGTCATCGTGGCGCTGTCCGTCTACGCCTTCTCCCTGCTCGTCCGGTCCACGCTCGACGCGCTCGATTCGATCGACGACGACGTACGCCAGGCCGCCGTCGCTCTGGGTTACCGGCCCGTGCGCAGGTTCCTGACCGTGGACCTGCCGCTGTCGCTGCCCGTGCTGTTCGCCGGGTTGCGCGTGGTCTCGGTCACCAACATCTCGCTCGTCAGCGTCGGCGCCCTGATCGGCGTCCCCAGCCTCGGGACCCTGTTCACGGACGGGCTGTTCCGGTCGTTCCCGACCGAGATCGCCGTCGGGATCGGCATCATCCTCCTGCTGGCCCTCGTCCTGGACCACCTCCTCGTCCTCACGGAACGCCTGCTGACCCCGTGGACGCGCAGCGCCTCCGCCGGCGGCAGGCCGGCGGAGGAGATCGTCGCCCTCGAGGCGGAAGTGGCGGGCGCTTGATGGACTACTCGAGCAGCAACCTCTTCGTGCAGATGGGGGAGTGGCTGACCGCTCCCGCCAACTTGGTGGGCGACCGCGGCATCCCCACCCGCGTCGTCGAGCACCTGGGCTACACCGGACTGACCATGCTGATCGCACTGGTGATCGCGGTGCCGATCGGGCTCTACGTGGGGCACACCGGTCGCGGCCGCGTGGTGATCGTCTCCGGCGTGGGCATCCTCCGCGCCCTGCCGACGCTCGGCATGGTGTTCCTGTTCGTGCTCCTCGCGGGCCTCGGCCTGATGCCGCCCATCTGGGCGCTCGTGCTCCTCGCCGTCCCCCCGCTGCTGAGCGGGATCTATGCGGGCATCTCGTCCGTGAACAGCACCGTGGTGGATGCCGCGCGGAGCATGGGCATGAGCGAACTCCAGGTCCTGTTCAGGGTCGAGGTGCCCAACGGCCTGCAGGTCATCCTCGGTGGAGTCCGTGCAGCGGTGCTGCAGGTCATCGCGACCGCCGCGGTCGTCGCCTTCATCAACCTCGGCGGGCTCGGGGTCTTCCTCGTCGAAGGAACACAGCTCGCGGACTACGGACGTCTCTTCGGCGGTGCCGTCGTCATCACAGTCCTCGCGATCACCGTCGATCTGCTTCTGGGACTGCTGCAGAGATTCGCCATCTCACCGGGACTGCGCGTCTCCGGTCCGGGACGGGCACAAGGATCTGGCCGGCAGAAGGCCGTCGCCAGTGCACAAGGAGGAACAACATGAAGAACCTGTCAGCACAACGCGCCGGACGGCGCGCTTTGATGGGACTGGCTTGCGGCCTGACGGCCGCGCTGGCGTTGACTGCCTGCGGTGCCAACAGCGACCCCCAGGGTGAATCGGAGGACGCAGCGTCCGCGTCCGCCGGCGGTTCCGTCGTCGTCGGTTCCGCTGATTTCCCCGAGAGCCAGATCATCGCCGAGATCTACGCCGGTGCGCTCAACGCGGCCGGTGTCGAGGCGACGACCCAGCTCAACATCGGCTCGCGGGAGATCTACTACACCGCGCTCGAGGACGGCTCGATCGACATCATGCCCGAGTACGGCGGCAACCTGCTGCTGTTCGCCGATCCTGCCGCCACGGCGGAATCCGCCGAGGACATCGCCGCGGCGCTGCCCGATGCGCTCACCGCGAAGTCGCCCGACGTGAAGCTCGATGTCCTCGAGCCCTCGAAGGCCGAGGACAAGGACGCGCTCGTCGTGACGGCCGCCACGGCGGAGAAGTACGACCTGACGTCGATCGCGGACCTCGCCGAGGTGTGTGGTGAGATCACCATCGGCGCACCGAGCACCTTCCAGGAGCGTGCCTACGGCCTGCCCGGCCTGAAGGCGAAGTACAACTGCGTGCCCGGCGGCTTCGAGGCCATCAACGACGGCGGCGGGGACATCACGCTGAAGGCACTGCTCGACGACACGGTGCAGGCCGCGGACATCTACACGACGACGCCGTCCATCGCGGACAACGACCTCGTGGTCCTCGAGGACCCGGAGAACAACTTCATCGCCCAGCAGGTGCTGCCCCTCATCAACACCGACACGGTGGGCGATGAGGCGCAGACCGTCCTCAACGAGGTGTCGGCGCAGCTGACCACCGAGGACCTCCTGGCCCTGAACCGCGAGGTCAGCGGCGACGAGAAGCGCAACCCCGCGGACGCGGCCGCGGACTGGCTCGCGGAGAAGGGGCTCGCGGGCTAGTTCCGCAGTACCCGGTCCGCCCGGCAGGGGTCCGGCACCCGGCAGACATATGCCGCGTGCCGGGCCCCTGCTGTGGCATCCTGATCCAATGGCCACCTACAAGCAGTCGGAAAAGCTCCGTAACGTCCTCTACGACATCAGGGGGCCACTGCTCGAACACGCCATGACCATGGAGGCCCAGGGCCACCGCATCCTCAAGCTCAACATCGGCAACCCGGCGCCCTTCGGCTTCGAGGCGCCCGACGCCATCCTCGTGGACATGATCCGCAACCTGCCCGAGGCCCAGGGCTACAGCGATTCACGAGGCATCTTCTCCGCGCGGACCGCCGTCGTGCAGTACTACCAGAGCCGCGGCATCAAGACGATCGACGTCGACGACGTCTACCTCGGCAACGGCGTCAGCGAGCTCATCACGCTCTCCATGCAGGCACTGCTCAACGCCGGCGACGAAGTGCTGATCCCGACACCGGACTACCCGCTCTGGACCGCGTCCGTCGCGCTCGCCAGCGGCACCCCCGTGCACTACCTCTGCGACGAGGACAACCACTGGTGGCCCGACCTCGAGGACATGGCCTCGAAGATCACGCCCAACACCAGGGGCATCGTCCTCATCAATCCGAACAACCCGACGGGTTCGGTCTACCCACGGCCCGTCCTCGAGGGGATCGTGCGTCTGGCACGCGAGCACGGGCTCATCCTGTTCGCCGACGAGATCTACGAGAAGATCCTCTACGACGACGCCGTCCACATCAACGCGGCATCGGTCGCGGGCGACGACGTCCTGTGCCTGACCTTCAGCGGCCTCTCGAAGGCGTACCGTATCGCCGGCTTCCGCAGCGGCTGGATGGCCATCTCCGGACCGAAGCGCGACGCCGCGAACTACATCGAGGGCATCAACCTGCTGGCCAACATGCGGCTGTGCGCGAATGTCCCCGCGCAGCACGCGATCCAGACGGCGCTGGGCGGGTACCAGAGCATCAACGACCTGATCCTGCCGGGAGGACGCCTGAAGCAGCAGCGCGACAAGGCCGCGCAGCTGCTCAATGCGATCGACGGCGTGAGCTGCGAAGTGGCCCAGGGTGCCCTGTACCTCTTCCCGAAGCTCGACCCCGAGGTCTATCCGATCAAGGATGACGAGAAGTTCGCCCTCGACCTCCTCAAGCAGCAGAAGATCCTGATCTCGCACGGCAGGGCCTTCAACTGGATCAACCCTGACCACTTCCGCATGGTCACGCTCCCGAGTGTGGAAGTCATCGAGGATGCCCTCGGCAGGCTTGCCGAGTTCCTGTCCACGTACAGGCCCTGACCGGAGCCGCAGGAGGGTCCATGTCCGTGACAGCCGACAGCAGTGCCGAGATGCGGCGCCTCCTCCTGGCGGGGCCGGACTTCTCGCTCGAGGGCGTCGATCCCCGGTCGACGCCGGGCTTCGACGGCGGCAAGAAGGAGGGGGCCGCAGCGCTCTCCGCCGGTGCCGATCCTCTCTCGTCCCTGCAGGCGAAGCTCTTCGCCGAGAGCCGGGCGGGAAGCGAGATCGCCGTCCTGCTCGTCCTGCAGGGCATGGATGCCTCGGGAAAGGGCGGCATCGTCCGTCATGTCGTGGGGCTGGTCGACCTGCAGGGCGTGCAGCACCACGCCTTCGCGGCACCGACAGAGGAGGAGCGGCGGCACAGCTTCCTCTGGCGGATCCGCTCGCAGCTCCCCAGGCCCGGGATGCTGGGAGTCTTCGACCGGTCCCACTACGAGGACGTCCTGGTCCACCGCGTGCGCGGACTGTCGCCCGCGAAGGAGATCGAGAAGCGGTACGGAGCCATCTCGCGGTTCGAGGAGGATGTCGTGGCCTCGGGGACCCGTGTGCTCAAGGTCATGCTGCACATCAGCAAGGAGGAGCAGAAGGACAGGCTCTCGAAGCGCCTCGATCGCAGGGACAAGTACTGGAAGTACAACCCCGGCGACATCGACGATCGCGGCTACTGGCAGCAGTACCAGGAGGCGTACCAGGCCGCGATCGAACGGACGAGCACGCCCGACACGCCGTGGTACGTCGTTCCCGCCGACCGCAAGTGGTACGCGCGTCTGGCCGTGCAGCAGTTGCTCACCGCGACGCTGGAGGACATGCAGCTGAGCTGGCCCAGGGCATCCTTCGACGTCGAGGTCGAGAAACAGCGCCTCGCCGCGTCCTGACCGGGAGCTGCCGCAACGCCCGGACGCCCAGCGGCGCCGCAACCAACCACCCTGCCGGCCGACGCCGTGCTACGGCCTGCTACTGGCCCTCGGCCTTGTCCCGGGCAGCCGCGAGCCGCACCTTCGCCCCTTCGAGCCACGCCTCGCAACGATCGGCCAGGGCCTCACCGCGCTCCCACAGCGCCAGCGATTCCTCGAGGCTCACACCTCCGGCTTCGAGCCTCGAGACGACGGCGACGAGTTCCTCTCGAGCCTGCTCGTAGGACAGCGAGCCGACGCCGGCCTGTCGCTGCTCGGGCTGGATGTTGTTGGTCATCGCATCTTCCTTCTCCACCGGTGTTCCTCGTCTGCTGGGCGGCCCGAGTCCGGGCCTGCTGTGCCTGTAGGGTCATGCGGATTCCCGCGTGGCGGTCGTGCCCTGGGCGACGGCGCCGAACTGGCCGCCCGCGACCCGGACCCGCAGGACCTCACCGGCCGGTACGTCCTCCGGCGCCCGCACCACGTGTCCGTCCTCCTTCTGCACCACCGCATAACCGCGGTCGAGGGTCCTCTGCGGCGAGAGGGACCGCACGCGTTCCCGCAGGTGGTGCACGGCGACGGCACCGCGCTCCACCCCTGCGGCGGCAGAGCGCAGGGCGCGGGAGCGGAGCCGCTCGACGTCGGCCTCCCGCACGTCGATCATGCCCTCGGGTTTCGCCAGGGACGGCCGGGAACGGAGGTTCGCGAGGCTCTCCGCCTCCCTGTGCACGAGGACCCGGATGGAGCGTTCGAGCGCGGCACGCGCCTGCCGGATCCTGGCGAGTTCCTCGGACACGTCCGGGACCACGCGCTTCGCCGCATCCGTGGGCGTGGAGGCGCGGAGATCGGCGACCTCGTCGAGGAGCGGCCGATCCGCCTCATGACCGATGGCGCTGACGACAGGGGTGTCCGCCATCGCGACCGCGCGGACCAGCGACTCGTCGCTGAAGGGCAGCAGGTCCTCCAACGCTCCACCGCCCCGCGCGATGATGATGACGTCGACCCGGGGGTGGGCGTCCAGCTCCGTGAGGGCCGCGGAGACCTGTGCAACGCTGCTCACGCCCTGGACGGCGACTTCGCGGACCTCGAACTCGACGGCCGGCCACCGTAGGGCGGCGTTGCGCATCACGTCCTTCATGGCATCGGAGTCGCGGCCCGTGATGAGCCCGATCCGGTGGGGCAGGAGCGGCAACTGCTTCTTGCGGGCCGGCGCGAACAGCCCTTCCGCGGCGAGCGCCTGTCGCAGCCTCTCGATGCGTGCCAGGAGATCGCCGATGCCGACGGGACGGATGTCGATCGTCTGCATGGACAGCCGCCCGGTCTTGACCCAGAAGTCGGGCTTGAGGCGCGCCACGACGCGGGAGCCGCGGTCCAGGGGCATGGACACCCGGTCCATGACGGTGCCGTAGACCGACAGGGAGAGGGACACCTCCGAATCGACGTCGCGCAGCGTGATGTAGCACATGCTCGCGCGGCGGTTGAGTTCGATGACCTGCCCTTCGACCCAGGCCGCCGGCGCCCGTTCGATGTGGGCCTTGAGCTTCTCCGACAGCAGGTGGAGCGGCCACGGCGATTCGGGGGACGTCTCGGCCGCCGTGGCCGGCACCGTCGATGCCGGCGCGGACGATCCCGCCCCTGCCGGTCGCGCGCGCGATCCCTCGCTCGTCATCCGTCTCCTGTCCTCGGCGGGGGAAGCCCCGCCTGCGCTGTCTGTCCTGTTCATCTGTACCATCCCGGAACCCCGGCCGCGGCTCACGGCATGGTCCTGTGCACTCCGGAAGCGCCTGCGCGGGCCACGATCCTCCGTGCCTCCTGATGCGGGAACCGGCATAATCGGGTGTTCGACCTCCAGCTCAGGATTTCATGCGGACCCTGCTCTCGGCCCTCCTGGCCCTTCTCGCGCTCGTCGTCGCGGCCGGCGGACTGGCGTCCGCGTGGCTCTACGAGAACCTGGTGGAGGAGTCCGGGTTCGTCGCACTCGCCGCCCCGCTCGGTGAGGACGAGGAGTTCCAGGCGGCACTGACCGATTCGCTGGTCGAGGACGTCACGGCAGGCGCCGGATTGCCCGAGCAGATCACGTCCTTCGTCGAGCCGCTGATCAGGGATGCCGCGGGCGCGGTGACCGATGCGTCCGGGTATCCGGCCGCGTGGACCGAGACGCTCCGTGTCTCGCACTCCTTCACCTTCGCCCAGGCTCCCGATCCGTCCGAACCTGCCCCGGCCATCCTGACCCTCGACCTCGCTCCCGTCGTGGGACTCGTCGCGGACAGCATCGGGGGAGGCTTCGGGGTGGAGGTCCCCGTACCGGAGGACACCACGGTCGAGGTCGGATCGGTCGAGCGCGGCGGAGTGTTCAGCACCGTCGCGGATGCTGTACAGGCGTGGCGGCTGTATCTCGCCGCCGCAGCCATGCTGGGCCTGCTGGCGCTGGTGATCGCCCGACGACGGGGCACCACCCTCGCCCTCCTGGGCCTCGGGGTGGTGCTCATCGGGGTGGTCGGGTTCCTGGCGGGGGACTGGATCCCCGCTGCCGCAGCGCGTGCGCCCGGGACGAGCGCAGTGGCGGACGTGTTCGTCCGTGGGCTGGCGGAACGGGCCGGAGCAAGTGTCGCCGAGGCCGGCGTGCCCGTGATCGTCGGCGGGCTGGTGGCGGTCGCGGTCGGCGCCGTCGGGCAACTGGCGCTCGGTGGTCGGCGCCGTCGGGACGACCGGCGCCCGGCGTAGGGCTCAGCTCACAGCGGAGCGGCCTGCGGTCAGCAGGTCGAGCAGCACCCACCCGGTAGAATCGGATCATGACCAGTACCACCGTTCAGGTCCCCATGCCCACCATCCCGCGCAGGCGTCGCTCCCCGGAGGACGTCCTCGCAGCCGCGCCGGTGCCAGGGGAGAAGAAGGTACTGCTCGCAGCCCCCCGGGGTTACTGCGCCGGAGTGGACCGCGCGGTCATCGCCGTCGAGAAGGCCCTGGAGCACTACGGACCCCCGGTGTACGTGCGGAAGCAGATCGTGCACAACCTGCATGTCGTGTCCACGCTCGAGGCGAAGGGGGCCATCTTCGTCGACGAGACGGACGAGGTACCGGAGGGCGCGCTGGTCGTCTTCTCCGCCCACGGGGTCTCTCCCGCCGTCGTCCAGTCCGCCGAGGACAGGGGTCTCCGGACGATCGACGCCACCTGCCCGCTGGTCACCAAGGTGCACAAGGAGGCCCAGCGTTTCGCGCGCGACGACTTCGACATTCTCCTGATCGGCCACGAGGGCCATGAGGAAGTCGAGGGCACGGCCGGCGAGGCGCCCGACCACATCCAGATCGTCAACGGGCCGGAGGACGTCGACAAGGTCCAGGTGCGCGATCCGGAACGGCTCATCTGGCTCTCGCAGACCACACTGAGCGTCGACGAGACCATGCTGACCGTGAACCTGCTCAAGGAGCGCTTCCCGACGCTGCAGGACCCTCCCAGCGACGACATCTGCTACGCCACGTCCAACCGTCAGGCGGCCATCAAGAAGATCGCGCCGCAGACGGATCTCGTCATCGTGGTCGGATCGGCCAATTCCTCGAACTCCGTGCGACTGGTGGAAGTGGCGCTCGAGTACGGCGCGAAGGCGGCGTACCGCGTCGACTTCGCCAACGAGGTGAACGAGTCCTGGTTCGAGGGCGTGGCCACCGTCGGGATCTCGTCCGGGGCCTCCGTCCCGGAGAACCTCGTGCAGGACGTACTGAGGCTGCTCGCCGAGTACGGCTACGGCGAGGTCGAGGAGGTCGTGACGGCCCAGGAGGACATCATCTTCTCGCTGCCCAAGGAGATCCGCGCCGCACTGAAGGCGATGGGTGATCCGTCCCGAGGTCGCGGCGGGCGGGGCCAGCGGCAGGATCGAACGTCCCTCAACTGAGGTTCCGGGCACGTCCGCCGGCCAGGGCGGGGAACACGATGGTACAGGTATCGGATGCGCTTCATCTCATGACCGGTCCACGCGGTGATCGGCGCAGGCTCCTCCTGGCATCTGCGGCAGCCATCCTCCTGATGCTCTCGGCCTGCGCCGGCAGCTCGGCCGGAACCGACGCCGGCTCAGCGCCTTCGGTCAGCCCATCGAGCGCGGCGCTGCCGACACTTGCCACATCGACCCGCGAAGCCGGCGCCGTGCCACCGCAGATTCCGGTGCCGGACCTGCCCGCGGTACTGGCCGCGTCTCCGCCGACGTCCTTCGAGATCCCCTCGATCGGTGCAGCCTCGGAAGTGCTGAGGACGGGGCTGAGGGAGAACGGGACACTCGAGGTACCACCCGACGGACCCGGTGCCCCGGCAAGCTGGTACGACGAGTCGCCGACACCGGGTGAACGTGGACCAGCGGTGCTGCTCGGGCACGTCAATGCGACCGATGGCGGCCCTGGTGTCTTCGCCGACCTGAGGGAACTCAGGGCGGGGGACGTCATCGAGGTGCTGCGGGAGGACGGGACGACCGCGGTCTTCGCCGTCGACCGCGCCGAGCAATACTCCAAGGACGCATTCCCGACCACCACGGTGTACGGCAATACGGAGGGATCCGAGCTACGCCTCATCACCTGTGACGGCTACGATCCGGCCACCGGGGCCTTCGAGGACAACTACGTCGTCTTCGCCACGCTCGTTCCCTGAGAAACCTGCCTTCCCGGTTCGGAAGACCGCAACCGTTAGGTCGGCATTTGTAAAGAGGCTGCCCGAAATCCGACGGGGCCTGCCCCGGGCGGAGTTGCTGATGGAGGATGAGGCACGAAGGCGCTCCGCGGCAGGATCTTCAGCAGGGTCCGCAGGACGGAAGCTTCCGCAACAGCGAGGCGCCCCAAGAGGAACCGGTCACCGGGTCCTATCTCATCGCACAGTGAAGGATGTCTATCCAATGAACAAGATGCGCCTCCTCGCAGTACCCGCCCTCGCCGTCAGCGCCGTCGCTCTGGCAGGTTCCCCCGCAATGGCCGCTGACGGAAGCTACTCGTCCACCCTCGGCCAGCTCAACGGCACCACAGGTACCGGTACCGTCACCGTCGATGTCGTCGGTGACCAGGCCACCATCGACCTGCAGGTGTCCGGTCTCGCCCAGACCTTCCAGGGTGCGCCCTACCCCCACGTCCAGCACATCCACGGCGGAGCGGCCGGCGTGTGCCCGACGGCTGCGAACGACACCAATGGTGACGGCATCATCAGCGTCACGGAGAGCGCCCCCAGCTATGGTGGCATCCTGGCGACGGTCACGACCTCCGGACCCACATCTCCTGCCGAGGCCCTGAATCTTCAGCTCGGCGGCCAGGGCGGGACCTACGGCATCCAACGGTCATTCACCATCGACGCAGCCACGAAGGCTGCGCTGGAGAACGGTACGGCGGTCTTCAACGTCCACGGGCTGGACCCCGCGACGACACCGGCGACACCAGAGGCCTTCAACGCCCCCAGCGATCTGGACCCGGCGCTGCCCCTCGGAGCAACCTCGCCTGCACTGTGCGGCACCCTCGTCAAGACGCAGATGGGCGCGATGCCGTCCGGTGGAGCCGACACCGGTGTCGCGATCGAGCCTTCATCGGGCTCGGCCGGCCTCATCGCCCTCGGCGGAGGCCTGGTGCTCGCGGCAGCAGTCGGCGGCACCTACGCAGTTCGCCGTATCACTGCAGGGGCCTGACGCCTTACCCGGTGCTGATTCGCCCGCCCCGGCACGGCTCAGTCCATCACGGGCCCGCCGGGCGGAGCAGTCCTGCCGCGCAGGCCGCAGAGCGACCGTCGTCGTCCCCTTACGACGACGGTCGCTCGTCGCCCGGCAGATCCCCCGCGGCCGCAGGGGCAACGGCTGGTCCTGTCGCGGACGGCGCCGGGGAGCCGCCCGGCACCGGTAGGGAGCGCGCCCGGCTACCCGTCGGTGCCGTCGAGCAGTTCGTGGGCGGTCAGGGAACGCGGCGTCGCGTCGATCGCCGAGGCGGCGGTCCCGGAGCCCGCAGGCACACTGCCGGCACGCTGGGCGCGGGCAGCGCCGAGCAGGCTCACGTCCGCCTGTGGCTCGTCCGCACCTCCCGCTGCAGCGTCGACGACATCCAGGGATGCCGAGTCGAACGCGCCGATCCGACGCGCCGTGGGGAGCACCCTGGATTCGAGGGCGCCGACGAAGGAGTTGTAGCGCTCCACCGAGGTCTTCAGGGACGCTCCCAGGCGAGTGACATGTCCGCCCATCGTCCCGAGGCGTTCATACAGCTGCTTCGACAGGTCGAACAGCTCGCGTGCGTTGTCGGTCAGGACCGCCTGCCGCCAGCTGAACGCTGCGCCCTTGAGGATCCCGAGCAGCGATACCGGCGACGCCAGGGCGACGTTCCGGGTGAAGGCGTAGTCGAGGAGTTCAGGATCGGCCCGTAGCGCCTCCGCCAGGACCGACTCCACCGGGATGAAGCAGATGACGAGCTCGGGCGAGTTGGCGGCGCCTTCCCAGTACTTCTTGCGGGCAAGCGCATCGATATGCGTGCGCAGCGCCTTGCCGTGCTGCTTCAGCAGCTCGGCGTGCCGGGCTTCGAGGCCGGCCGCCTCGCCGCCCGCTGCGTCCGCTGCCGCTGCCGCCAGTTCCTGGGCCTCGAGGAACGCGCTCAGGGGCACCTTCGCATCGATGACGAGCTGCTTGTCCCCGGGCAGCTGCACCACCATGTCCGGTCGTGCGCGGTCGCCGTCGTTCCCGGTCGTATAGGAGACCTGCTCCACGAAGTCCACGCGCGAGAGCATGCCGGCAGCCTCCACGACGCGCCGCAGCTGGACCTCGCCCCACTGCCCCCTGGCGCTGGTGCTGCGCAGGGCACCGGCCAGCGAGTGCGTCGTCGAGAGCAGCCGGGCGTCTGCCTCCCGCGCCTCCTCGAGCTGCCGCGCGAGCTGCCCGTACTGCTCCACGCGGTCGCGCTCGAGCAGCCCGACCTGCCGCTGTACCTGGGTCAATTTCTCCGCCACCGGAGCGAGAGCCCGCAGGACGTCGTTGTCCGTCGATGTCTTGCCCGTCAGTTCACGGTTGTGCTGCTGCAGGAGGTCTCGCTGGGCTGCTGCCGCCGCGAGCTCCGTCGCCGTGCTCCCGAGGCGCTCCGTGGCGTCGTCGAGTTCGGTGCGCAGCTCATCCGCGCGGCGTCGCAGGGGGCGGGCCACCAGGAACGCGCCGACGGCGCACCCGAGGAGGAAGGCGAGGAGGACGAGGAGGACGGCGGTTGTACTCATGTCCACACTGTCGCAGGAACCGGCGACATTCACTGCGGCGACACCGCCGGGCGCTGCTTCCCGGGCCGGTAGACTTGTCTCCCGTGGCTCTTACTATCGGCATCGTCGGACTGCCCAATGTCGGCAAATCAACCCTCTTCAACGCGCTGACGCGCAACAACGTCCTGGCGGCGAACTACCCGTTCGCGACCATCGAACCGAACGTCGGCGTGGTCAACCTCCCGGATCCCCGCTTGGGACGCCTCGCCGAGGTCTTCGGCTCGCAGCGCATCCTCCCGGCCACCGTGTCCTTCGTCGACATCGCAGGGATCGTCAAGGGCGCCTCGGAGGGGGAGGGCCTCGGCAACCAGTTCCTCGCAAACATCCGCGAGGCGGAAGCGATCGCCCAGGTCATCCGCGTGTTCGACGACCCCGATGTCATTCACGTCGACGGCAAGGTGGACCCCCGCTCCGACATGGAGACCATCAACACCGAGCTGATCCTCGCCGACCTGCAGACCCTCGAAAAGGCCATTCCTCGCGTCGAGAAGGAAGTGAAGATCAAGAAGCGCGAGGCCGCGCAGCTCACCGCCATGCAGGCGGCGCAGTCCGTCCTCGAACGCGGAGACACGATCTTCGCCTCCGTCACGAGCGACAAGCTGGAGATGGAGCACCTGCGCGAGCTGAGCCTGCTCACCGCCAAGCCGTTCATCTACGTCTTCAACGTCGATGACGCAGTCCTCGGGAGCGCAGAGCGCCAGGCGGAACTGCGGCGGCTCGTCGCACCCGCCGACGCGATCTTCCTCGACGCCAAGCTCGAGGCCGACCTCGTCGAGCTCGACGAGGAAGAGGCCCGCGAGATGCTCGAGATGAACGGCCAGGAGGAGTCCGGCCTCGACCAGCTCGCCCGCGTCGGGTTCCACACCCTCGGCCTGCAGACCTACCTGACGGCGGGTCCGAAGGAGAGCCGGGCCTGGACCATCAAGAAGGGTGCCACGGCGCCCGAGGCGGCCGGGGTCATCCACTCCGACTTCCAGCGGGGGTTCATCAAGGCCGAGGTCGTCTCCTTCCACGACCTCGTCGACGCCGGTTCCATGAGCGAGGCGAAGTCCCGCGGCAAGGTCCGCATCGAGGGCAAGGAATACGTCATGTCCGACGGCGACGTGGTGGAGTTCCGCTTCAACGTCTGAAAGGGGACGACGAGCGATGCCGCCACGTGATCTCCGTACACGGGTTTGGGATAGGCTTTGCAACCTCGGCGGTGTCGTCGAGCGCCTGGACGTTCTATCATCGCCGGTGCTCGCCCGAGGGTCGGTCTCATTCTGCAGGCTGACGGCGCTCACCGGTGTCCATGGCGCGGGTAAGAGTTATCTCCTATCCGCGGTGGCCGCAGGATTGCCGAATTATCAAGTGATTCTTAATCTTCCAATTGAGAGTTCTGAGAGCGAAGCAGAATTAACCGGTGACTATTTGCTGGCTCTTCGTACGGGAAGCCCGACCGAGTTTGTCTCGTTCTCCCGACCCGTGCACTGGAAAGAGCGTCAGCAGTTTGATCAGTCATTACGGCCGCTGGAGGCCACATTGTTGACACCCTATGCGGCTCTCCACGACCTCGCTTACTTCACCCAGAATCTCACCCCCAACTGGCCTCGTAAACCTAGTGGGGTAGTAGATCTGAAGCGATCACGGGTCGAGGCACTTCGGGCGATCACCGGTCATTCCTACGACTCAGTGGCATATGGGCAGTTCGACGAGCGGGACGATTACTTCCCCTACTTCCATGTCGTGCGTGATTCACGTGTGGTTGAAGCGCTCACTATGAGCGCATCGGAGTTCTGGGTTCACTATGTCCTTTGGCACCTTCATTCCGCAGGCGCGAATGACATTGTTCTCATCGATGAACCCGAAACATTCCTCGCGCAGCCGGGCCATCGCGCATTCATCGACGAGATCGCGCGTCTGGCTCTTGAATCTGGATGTCAGGTTGTTCTCGCTACGCATTCGGAGACGATGATCCGCACCCTCCCCGCGAAGCTTATTCGTCAGGTGTCAAGTACTGGTGCCGGAGCGGTGGTGTCCGAGGTAGTGAGTTTGGAAGCGTTGCTACGTACCCTCGGGCGATCTCGTGCACCTGTCACTCTGCTTGTATTTGTCGAGGACGAGATGGCCCGGACAATCATCCGATTCTTTCTCGGACGTTACGCGGCGGATCGCGCATCACAGGTGGACATCATTGACAGCGGCGGCAAGGACGAAGCTGTGCGAGGGGCGGCCATCGCTGGCCGTTCCGTGCAACTCCAGACGATTGCTGTGTTGGAAGGAGATCAACGTGGTCTCTATGCCGATAAAAAGATTCTTTACCTACCAGGAACCTCTGAACCTGAAGTGGACTTGCTTGACGTACTTCGGAGTCGTAGCCCCGATGTAGCGGATAAATTAGGTGTGGCGATCCCCAATCTGTTTATAGCGATCGATGCTGCTCGTTTCGTACCTCATCAGCGCTTGTTCGAAGTCATGAGTGAGGCGCTCGACGTCACGCAGAGGGATCTTATCCGCGTCACACTCGATCTTTGGCTGGAGGACGAGGGCACGGCAGACGCCGCCCGTTGGCTGGTTGAGCAGTTAATCACATTGGACATCGGCCGTCGGTGAGACTATCAAAAACGACGAGCTGTCGGAGGTTTCTAGGTTATTTGAGGTGGGTGTGTGGGTCCGCCCCCGCTGAGGAGCATGCCTAGGGTTCTTTAGTTACGCAACCTGATGGCGCTCCGATCTGCGCTTCAACCCTAGCGAAGGTTGAGACAATAATTCCTCGCATCGTGCACTCCCGGCGGGTCGACTGCACCGGACGCGTCCCACCTTCTAAGCTGGCTTAATGCACATCGAACAGGTCCACATCAAGCGCCTTTTGGGCTTTGAGGCACTGTCGCTTGACGTTGACCCGGACCTTCAACTCATCGCAGGACCGAATAACGCAGGTAAGTCGTCGTTCATCCGTGTGCTCGAGACCTTCTTCTCGGACCCGACTGCGGATGATTTCAGGCGGCTGAAGCCGCTGAATGCCTACTACGTCGATGGCGGTCCCAGGATGCTGTCGGGCATCAAGGTCCACTTCGGTGGACTCACCAAAGCCGAGACCGACGAGCTGGGCGGCATGCTCGGCCGCGACGGAACGTTTTGGGTCCAGATCACCTGCTCGAGGAACGGCAAGATTAGCTATCGCATGTGGAACAGTACCGATGCGCGGTCTCGCGAAATCTACGAGTGGGTGCTCCAGTCGTTCGACTTCGTGAAGATTCCTTCCATCAGGGTAAGCGGTGCCGACCAGGGTGATGCAGACCAGTCGTTGACGCGGCTCCACGACACCCTGGAAGGCGTACTTGTTCGCTCGGGTAACTCCCGCTCCACGCAGCTCCAGAAGGACTTCGCGAAGGCGATGGAGCCTGTCGAGAATCTCGTTCGGGAGGTCCTCATCGAGTCAGTGAAGTCGGTGGCGGCGGAACTCCCGTTCCAGGATCCGGTCCTCGGAGTCGATCTGCCTGCGCCCGAGCACGCGCTGCGCGGAATGCTCAGAGAAGCCGTGATTACCAGTCACGATGACGTCGTGGTCCCGATCGCCGAGCGCGGCACCGGATTCCAGTCCGCCCTGGTGCTCGGAATCCTTCGCTACGTCTCGTCGAAGAGCAGGCAGGCAGGCACCAACGTCATCTTCGCCATCGAAGAGCCGGAGGCGTTTCTCCACCCGCAGACGCAGCGAGCCATGGCCAAGATCCTAAAAGGCATCTCGGCGGAGGCCCAGCTGCTCGTGACGACCCACAGCCCGGTGCTCGTCGACTCGTTCTCGGTCACGAGAATTGCGCGACTTCCACTTAGTCCAGAAGGTATGACGTACTCGGCGTGGAAGCCGGACCTGGCTGTTGACGAAGAAGGGCGATTGACTCGCTACTGCGACGCGACCAACAGCGAGCTCGTGTTCGCCAGCTCGGTGATCCTGGTCGAGGGCAACGGCGACAAGCTCGTCATCGACTACCTGCTGGAGAGCATCACCGGTGGTCCGGGGGGCCACTACGCCCTCGGCATCGCCGTAATCGAGGCCTCCGGGATCACAACAATTTCGCACCTACTCCGACTCTCTCAGCTCTTCGGCGTCCGCGCCTTTGTGCTCACTGATAAGGACGGCGTTCATAAGAGCGGCGATAACAAGCGTGCGCTGGTTGAGATTCTGAAGAGCAAGGATCCAAAGCCATCCACGCTCTTCCTCAATGGCTTGCGCGATCTGGCGGACAGGCGGGTGACGACCCTCCAGGCTGCGCTCGAGCACCAAGAGGAGCTCAACACGATGCTGCAGCCGTGGGATGCGTTCGTGCTGAGCTCCGATCTAGAAGGCTTGCTCCTCGACGTGGTCGGGCAGGAGCGCCTGGCGAAAATGCTTGGCCCTGACGAAATGGGGGAAGTGAGCAAGGAAACCGCGGAGGAGTTCGCGACGGGGCCCTCCGGTCTCAAGGCGATGGCGGCCCACCTCGGGGCGAAGGGATGGAACTCCGACCGCAAGAAGTCCGGTAAGGCGAAGCCGCACATTCCGTCGGCGTTGCTGCGGCAAGACCTTGGCTCGGCGTCAAGCCAGCATCCCGCCATCAAGCCGTTGACGAAGTGGCTGAGCGAGATAGTGGACGCACACAAGCGCGCGCCGCTCTAATTCTTCCCGCTAACACGAGCTTCGGTCCTCGGTACGTAATGGATTGGTATGTGTCGGAACTTGGAAAAGTTCTGGTCCAATGTCTAGCGTTATTGTCGCCTTCTAAGGTGATTTTAATACGGAACGTGGTGGGATTCAGATTCAATGTTTAGTTCGATATACCTGTGCGCGTTGTCCGAATATCCGGAACATCAGTATAGTTCCGGCTCTGAGGAATTGCTGAGTAGCTGGCTTGATAACACGCCAACATGATGCTCGACGTGTTCCGCCCGGGTGAATCGTCTTGGGCGGGGCACTTCTTGTGGTGGCGAAGAGGACTCTCACGTGTCGATGTCGGGCTTTCACGAAGGGGCGCGTGATTCTGGCCTGCTGGCCACGACTGAGAGCATCGGTGACTGTCACGACAACTCAATGATCGAGTCGTCCTGGTCACGGATGCAGGTCGAGCTCCTGGACCGATAGAAGCGGAACACCCGGGTCGAACCAACTAACGCGATGTTCGACTACCCCGGAATCTGGCACAACCGCGAGCGCTGTCATAGCCAGCTGGGTCTGCTGCACGATTGGTGGCACTTTGGCCTGGCCCATAGTTCGGTTTCCATCACGCCTCGCCTGCTGATGGCCCTGGTTGTAGCGTTGGCGTGTGGTTACTTTTCCGGACGGCACTGTGGTTTCTGCTCTGGGGCAGGGAACGTGGAACCTGGGTGACTCTCCTGCCTGCCGCAACGCTGAGATCGGGGCGTTGCGTACAGGTATCGATCTGGGTCTAACCGTCATCGGTACCGCCGAAATGTACGGTAACGGGCGTAGTGAGGACATTGTCGGAGAAGCCATCAGGGGTAGGCGCGATGAGGTCTTCCTGGTGAGCAAGGTCCTACCCTCGAACGCCTCCGCATCAGGGACGATCGAGGCTTGTCATGCAAGCCTGAACCGTCTGGGCACTGACTGCCTGGACCTGTATCTCCTACATGGCGGGGGAGATTCCCATTCGAGGAAACCGTCGCAGCGTTCGAGTCCCTCATCGACGAGGGCTCGATCCGTGCGTGGGGTGTGAGTAACCTCGACACCGACGAGCTCCAGAGTTTGCCTGAGGGGTGCCAGACCGATCAGGTGCTGTACAACCTGACCCGTCGCGGTCCGGAGTTCGACCTGATGCCATGGTCCGCTTCGACGAAGATGCCCGTAATGGCCTATTCGCCCGTGGAGCAGGGACGACTGCTCGGCCACCCGAATCTGACACAGATCGCGCGTGGGCTTGGCGCGACGCCCGCGCAGGTCGCTCTGGTGTGGACGATGCGCACCAGCAGCGTGCTCGCGATCCCGAGGGCTTCGACCGCCGAGCATGTGCTCGAGAACGCCGCCGCCCGCGACCTTCACCTCAGCGACACCGATCTCGAGCGCCTCGATCGCGCTTTCCCGCCGCCGACACACCCGGTACCCCTCGAAATGCTTTGATACACGTCGCCTTCGGGATCACCGCCAACCCGGCCGCTGGATGTTGTGGGTCATGACGTTCCGGCGCTTGATGATCCGGTGAGCACTAGCTCTGCTAGCTGTAGTTCACCCCCCGAGACAGGCTCGAGGTTCGTACTGCGATCGCACAGGACATGGCTTCCTGGCAGGGGGTGAAGGATGTCGCCATCTAAGGCGATTCGGCTACGGAACGTGTTGACTTCCACTTCAACGTCTAGGCGATGGAATCCGGTTCGAGCGGGTATTGATCCTACCAGTTCGCACATCGGGCGCAATGATTCCAGCCGGAGGCTACACTTGCCTGTCTCGTGGGGTCAATCTTAAAGCTCGGAGCTAGCGGTTGGCGGAGAATTAACGCCACTGCGGGGATCACGACCGCCACCTCCATCAAGTCATTGGACGGGGTGCGGAAGGCATCGCCTGCGTCCTCAGAGGCGCGGCCAAAGTCGCCACCCTTTAGCCAGAGCGGGACCGCGACACTTCCTTTTCAGCCGGGGGCCGGCTCTGGTCAGTCCAGATCTTGGTCGAGTTGAGCTCTTTGGTCTTGATTAACCGCGTCCCGTTCGTACGACTCTGCAATCGCACGCAGGATTCGAGCAGTGCGCGGCCACTGCACCTGAACGCCCAAATTCCACTGCTTGTACTGCTCAGCCAGTGTTCTCTCTTGAGCGCCGCCCTCATAGGCGCCACGCGTGGTCATACCACGGCTGTTCAAACGGCCGTTGATAACCCCGTTCTCCAGGTCCCGACTCCCGATCGATTCGATGAGATCACGAACTGGAACTGGCGGCCAGATTCCGTCCGCGTCGACCGGGGCGTAGGAGAAGGTTTTACCGATTAGCTCGTCTCCGACATCCGCTCGGTCCGAATCAGATAGTTGCAGACGGGCCTGCCTAACCCACTCCTGCATCGCGGCCTCATCGAGTGTGCCGTCCTGCTGTCGCCCAGGGAAGCCATGCCAACCACGAAGGACCCACCAGGCGTGCTCAGTCAGCGGATCCGAAACTGCACTGTGACGGCGACGCTCGTTCGTGCCCCGGAACGTGCGGCGAACAAGATCAACAAACAATGCAGGGTCCGAAGCGAGCGACTGATTAAGGGCGTGTGGCTCGCGGTTGTGCTGAAGTAGCCTGAAGTAGCCAAACTCGAGAGATGCGAGGTCGGCGATGGACACCCCGGCTGCAGCCAAGTAGTCCAGCAATGTTCCGACGTAGTGCCCGGCCTTCTGCGGGATACCCGCCCTACCTGGGTCCTGGGTGATCGCCGCGCGCAAAACAGACAGGATCAGCGTGGCGCTCGGCAGATGCTCCTTCTGGTCTGCTGTTGGGTTGAAGATTCCGTGGCTTGTTACCGTAATCGCTGACCAAGCTCGTGCATGTTCAAGAAGCAACTCAATCGCATTGGTTAGATCTTCATCGGGAACGGTTTCGAAAGGAGCCTCCGCCCAGAAGAGAGCCTCAGCGTCGGGATACTCGTGGAGCACCTTCCAGAACAGGCTCGCTGTGGGGACGTTGAGGACGAATAACCTAAGACTCTGGCTCGCAACGTCGCTCCGCTCAAGCGCACGCCTAAGATCCGCAGGCCCATAAACCGCGAGGCGACTCCGAATCCACGTTGCGGCGGCTTGCTGGAGCGCCGCGCTTTCCGATGCCAGCCATTCCAGCATGGTGTGGAGCGCGTCGACCTTATCGTAGGTCGATAGCACCCAACCGACCTGCGTCGGGGCCTTAGCCCGCGCCACTATTGCGGCGAGTTGCTCCCAGCCATCGGGCCTCGCAAAAAGCACGTCAAGAGCTTCGCGCCGTCTGGCTTCCAGCTCTTTGGAATAGTTTTCGTAGTCAGTCTGGTCTACCTCGGACAGGTCTGGATGCCAATTGTAGAGATATGCGAACCGGCGCAGGTCGTCAACAGGCTGAAGCAATTCCGCTAAGCTGCTCAAGCGGTTGCGCTGCTCCGCGGGCATCGCCCAGTCCGCGGTTTGGAACCGCTCGTGCCGCGCGGCAACTTCACGGACCTGTTCGAACAGGGCAAGCCGAGCGTCACTATCTAAATGTCCGCGTTCGACTTCCGCCTCGAGGAAGTCGACAATGCGATTCGCTTCGTCCGAGCCAACCTTGGCAAGTGCTTCGACAAGCCATGGCAGCGCAGTGCAATCTGCCCTAGCCCACTGGAGTGCTCGGTCCACGAGGTTTGTCGCGAACGCGAACCATTCGCTGCTCGGGACCCGCTCGCTGGTGGGCTTCCATAATTGATAGCGCGGTTCACTTGGCGGCGAGACCCAAGCGTTGCCATCCGGCCAAAGTTCTTTGAGCAAAGCCCATCCAGTCGTCGCGCTCACTGCGCGGCAGGCGTCGAGGGCTTGGAGCCGCATCTTAAGGTGTGCGCCAGTGTTGCGAATCCATCCGCAAAGGACGGTTGACATGCTCGCTAGGGGAGTGGTGCCCGAGTTTTCCGGCAGTTCGTAACGGCAAAGCTCAGTCAAAATCCGTGTTGCGCGAATTATATAGTCGGGCGACCAGCAGAGCAGTTCCAATGCCCACAACAGGTGGTGTTGTTGTCCCGATGGTCCGATTGCCAGAGGATCGTCAATGACCTGAAACAGGCGGCCGACAGTCGGCTCACTAGTCGCGAGGTCGTCTTCCAGCGCCGACAGGAAGGTGTCCGGAGCTGCCTCGGCAAGTAGCGGCAGCACATCGGCAATAACTCCCCAGGTATGACCGTCGGCACCAGCAACTACTTGACGCAGCACGTCCCGCACGACTCGTTCGGCCACCGAGGAAGCGTGATTGGTGCCACCTGGGACTGCCTCAATCGCTCCTGCAAGGGCGAGACTGTCCGCGATGCCGCGCCGAAGGGAAGCAGAGTAGGTTTGGCGCTGTCCATTCAGTTGAGCTGCGATCCGCTCCTGCGACGTGAGGCCCTCAAAGGGATTGGGGTCTAGAAGTACGTTGGTTGCAATTTCTGCCCATCGCGATGCCAGATCTGAGGAGACGCGGTTGCCGAACTCAAGGAACGCCTCCTCCAGAGATGTGAACACAAAGACTTTCCGCCCGTTCCGGATCGCCGGATCAGATCCGCGACTGGCGTCGGCTAAAGCGCGCTGGAGGTCGGCTGAAGGGATGTCGGCCATCCTGCTGAGGACCTGCAGGTCCTCAGGTTGATCAGTCCAGCAACCGGCCAACATCAGTGCAGCGAGCGTGTCGGCCAGCGGCGGCTGGGACCACGCTGGCTGCCGCACCCGAGGTGAGCGCGAAAGGCGGCGCACCAATGCAGGCATGCTCCGACGAGCAAGTACCGCGAGCCGATCTGCCTGGCGCCAATCGACGTCGACTGCTCGAAAGGCCTCGCCCGCCTCATGCCGTCCAACCCGCGGCAGGCGAATGTCAACGCTGCGACGGGCGGCGGACCCGCTATCAACGATAGCCACGACATGCCTCCCGCTGGCGAGGGCACGAGTCACGTCGGCGTTGTCGAAGTCGGGCACAAGAATCCCGGACCCGGGAAATGCTGTCATCCGATCCCACACATCCGTGGAGTGAACTATTGTGACGGAAGCGGGCTCGCTGGCATATTCGTCGGGCGTAAGGGCGGCATGCAGAAACCCCCATGCGTCCTCGACCCACTCGGTCTGGATCGATGTGATCCTCGGCTCTTCACCAAGCAGCGACCGCAGTTGCTGTACTTCTTTACCCCGCCCGGCGATGAAGAGCTTGAGCGGAAGGGCCGGTTCGGTCGCAGCGCAGGTGCGGCCCCACCAAGTCTCTAGCGTAAGCGCGTCCCGGGGTCGGAGACCGAGGCTCTCCGAAATCCACAGGTGAGCGGCGGGCGCAACCTGCAGCCAAGCTTCGAGGTCATCGGCATCGAAGACGAGGACGTCCTTGAAGAGTTGCTCGGCTCGTCGCTCAGCGGCCCAACCATCCTTGCCTTGCCATCTACGGATCGTCACGAAGATGAAGGTCACGTCCTGTGATGCCTCGCTCTTTCGCCCGTCGTAGTCCTTCGTGGCTTTGCGCTTGGAGTCCTTGTCCGTGCCAAACTCGAACCAAATTTGTCCGGCCGGTAGCAGTTGGGTCTGCCCCTCGAGAGTCGCGACGCCGTCCTTACCGGCAAGGGCGACGCCGTCCCTGGTGCGAATGGAGATTTGGCCCGCTCCGGGGGTCTCAAACAACAGCCTGCGTACCAACTCAGGAAGCCGATCCTGAGCTTCGCGAGCGTTCGTTCCGGGCCACTGCGCAAGCTGGCTTGCAGTTGCAAGCTCCGGACTGGCCACCAGTCGTTCGACAGTGAGACTCAAGGCGGGTGCTCCTCGCTGTGCCTTAAGGCGCTCCACGTCGATCGCGCGGAATTTGTAAAACGACGTCCCCGTCACCCGCGCGTCCGGAAGCAGTCCTTGCTTGGCGTACGCCCGCACCGTATTTTCGTGTACCCCAAGCCGACGAGCGGTCTCGCGGACGTTCAACAGTTCTAAGTCACTGTTCATACGTTTAGGCTAATGCGTGTGGACTTTCAGCGCTGCAGAGCGGCCAGGTGAAGGCTAGGTGAGGGGGATCTATGAGGCACTGTGAATTTGTGGGCGAACCCGCGCGGAGCACCTGCAATCGACGGGTGGCTCGCTCACCCGCTATCGCTACCAACCCGGCAGAGGACGGGGAGCCTTGCCGAGGAGGCCCAATCGACTCGGCAGCCTTCCCTATGGGGTCCTGAGCCGCTGGCCAGAAGTGGCCTCAGGTCCTCAGGGTCAAACCGCGGCTGCCGTACAGGAATGTCTGTAGAACGCGTCGCCACCTTCGAAGGCCCAGATTCCACCCGCTATCTCGCCGTTCGGAGCCAGCGTAATCTGGGCCGGAAGAAGCTCTGACAACTTTCCTGCGGCACCTCGCGGACGTGGATGCGTAAGCTTTCCACGGCGAGTTCCTTAGGAGTTCAGGGGTTACATAACATTACTCGGTAACGGAACGTGGTGGAGTTCCGCTTCAACGTATAGCCCTTGTCCGGCCCGAACCGCGGACCACGTGTGCAGGACTGACTCAGGGCGTGCTCTGCCGCTTATATACGGAGAAGGCACAGAGGAGGAAGCGCCCAGTACATGACGCGATCGTGAAGCGATCCGCCGATGACGCTGGCCGGTGGCTCGATCCTGCACAGCGCCGGCGTCGGATGTCTCTTCCGCTGGGCGAGTTCTCCTCCGAGATTTGGCGGGAACGGCTCACTCCGGCAGACGCCGCCCGACCTCGTCCGCCTTCAGGCGCTGGCGCGCGGTGTTCAGTCCCACTCCTACCGGTACATGGCCTATGGCCGTTGCCAGTCCGAAGACGGGCATGTCGCTGTACACGCTTTCCCTGCCACCCGGCATCGTCTCGTACGTTTCGTGCCATACGCCGACGTCTCCGGTGCCGGCGGATTCGCGCATGAACCGGCGCCAGGGCTCGAGGTGCGGCGCCGACCGGTCGGCCGCGAACCGCTGCAGATGCTCCGGGCTCTTCCAGTAGCTGACAATGATGGTGGTCCGCCCGATCCACTGCTCGTAGCTCAGCAGTCCGGCCTCCGGCGTTGCGGCCAGATGGGCGAGCATCCTGGGCATGGCCGCGCCCACCCGTGCCACCGTCCCGAACTTCCACCACCGGTTGGCGCGCATCCCGATCAGGAAGACCGTTACCGGGCCACCCTCGGGATCGGCAGTGAAACGTCCTGCGTACACTTGCTTCGTCATGTGCCTCTCCTCTCATAACGCTGTTACAAAACAGTGTTATGGAATACTGGTCCCATGGCAAGACCCATAGCCCATGATGAGACCCTGCGTCGCAGGCTCCTCGACACCGCAGCCTCCCTCATCGCCCGCGACGGCGCCGCCTCCGTGTCACTGCGCACCATCGCCGCTACTGCCGGGACGTCGACGACGGCGGTGTACTCGCTCTTCGGAGGCAAGGCGGAACTGTTGACCGCCGTGCTCAACGACGGCTTTGCTTCCTTCGCCGCCTCCCAGCAGGAGGCCGCTGCTGGCGGCCTCGAAGCCCTGGGCCGGGCCTACCGAACCTGGGCGCTGGAGCATCCGATCCTCTACGGCCTGATGTTCGCCGGCCCTCTGGCCGGTCAGGTACCGTGCCGGCCGACGCCGGCTGCCACCGAGCCGTCGATCACGCCGCTGTTCGAAGCGGTGGCCGCAGCATTGCCCGAAGCAGCGGATCATGAGATCGCTTCGATAGTCGGCGTCGTGTGGGGTCAGGTCCACGGGCTGGTGTCACTTGAGCTGGCCGGTGCGCCGGCGGCGGGCTGGACCTGGGACGCGGCCTACGATGCCGCTATCCGGCAGATCGGCCGCTCGCTGGGGCGCTAGGGACCCTCAGTTCTCGAGGAGGCGTTCAGCCGCCGGGGTGTTCACCTCGCGCGCGGTGCTCCGAGGAGGACGGGAGAGAGCGGTGTCCGGTTGAGGATCATCGCGACGGCCCACGGCAGGACCAGCGCCACGATCAGCACCCAGACCGATCGCTCCGTGTCGGGGACAGCAAGCAACCACAGCACGTAGGTGTGGGTCAGCACCACCATCAGGCAGCCCGCGGCGAGCCTGGTGGACATGGCGTGGACCCATGCCGGCAGCCGGGCGAACACGCCCCCTCGAGGATCAGGACGAGGCCGGAACTGATCAGCACCGCCACGACGATGCTGAGGACCGGTGTGCCGAGCTGGTTGTACTTCATGTCCAGAGGCGCAGACACACCGGCGAGGACAGGTGCGGCACCCGCGACGAGGCACGCTGCGCCCACCCGGATCGGCGCTCCCACCCGGCTCCGGACGCGCCGGAGTCCCTGACCCGCGAGCAGGAAGATCAGCGCGGCGCCGGCAACCCCGAGCGACAGGGGGAGTGGGGCGAGGACGTCCCCGAACAGGTAGGTGACGGCCGTGATCGTCGCGATGAGTGCGGCCCGGAGGACGATGGGAACCCGCTCCAGCGCCCGGAACATGACGGCCGAGACGAACAGCGCACTCATGAACCAGTAGGCGCCGAACGGCCCCGCGTTGAGGGACCCGCCGATGAGGGGCAGGATCACGGCGTCGGTCGTCAGCGTGCCGCGCTGGATGTGGAGGGGTACGTGAACGAGGAGGGTCAGGACCAGCCATGCCACGTAGGGCGTCATGATGGTCCTGAAGCGCTTCTTCGCTTCCGCTGCGACGGCCCGTCGTGCGTGCGTTTCTCGGGTCTTCCAGAGGTACCCGGGAGAGCAGGAAGAACGCGGGGACGTGCCAGGTGTAGAGGCCGGCGTCGACGAGCGGGCCCGCCCAGACGTGGCCCGTGACGACCGCGACGACCGCGAGGACGCGGAGTGCGTCGATGGCTCCGGATCGGGTCGCCGGGACGGTCGGTGCGCGTTCGTGCAGGGTCGCCAAGGATGCCTCCGAGGTCGAAGCGGTCAGTGTCAACGGTAAAGGAGGTCCCGCCGGCCCTCCGGATCCCGTCGGATCGACCGCCGATGTGTACTTCCGATCCGCGAACCGCTACGAGGACCTACCGGACGGCCCGCTCGACGCCCGCGGGAGTCCACCCGAGTGCGGGCCCCAGCTTTCGGCGATGTCGGTGAGGATCTGGACGTAGTCCTGGTGGTCGAAACTGAAGGGCAGGGCGAAGGCGACTTCGTCGACTTCCTGGAAGCCTGCGTGTGCGTGGAGTTGCTCGGCGATCTGTTCGCTGGTGCCGATGAGGTCGGGGGCGAACAGCATGCCCCTGGGTCCCTGCGGCTCCCGCGTGCGGGGCAGGCGTGCATCGACGTACTGCTGGTACTTCTTCCGCTGCGCCGGTGTTGCGGAGTCGGTGGGGATGACGACCAGGCCCTGGGAGACGCGAGCGGGTCCGTGCACGTTCGGTGAGTCCGCGGCTTTGCGGTAGGCGCGGATCTGGGCCTGCTGGATACGGGCGAAGTCCGGTTCCTGGCCCTCGTCGGGGAAGATCACGCTGCTGGAGAGCAGATTGAAGCCGTTGGCTCCGGCCCAGAGCGCTGATCGGGTGCTCCCGGCCCCGTACCAGAGACGTCGACGCAGTCCGGGGGAGTGTGGTTCGACGCGGTCCGAGAACTCCTCGACGACGCCCTGTCGTCCTGAGAACTCCCGGACCGGTTCCCCCGCGATCATCCGCGCGAGCCGCTCCGCGCGGGCGTAGCCGAAGGCCTCCACATCCGCCGAGTCCGGGTACAGCTCGTGCTTCACGGTGTCGTAGTGCATCGGTTCCCCCACGCTCAGACCGGGGTTGATCCGCCCACCGGCGAGCAGGTCGACGGTGGCAAGATCCTCGGCCAGGCGCAACGGATTCTCCCAACCCAGCGGTGTCACCGCCGTGCCGATCTCGATCCGGGAGGTCCGCTGGCTCGCCGCGGCCATCATCGCGATCGGGGAGGAGATGCCGAACTGCAGGTGACGGTGGCGCAACCAGGCGCTGTCGAACCCCAACCGTTCTCCGAGTTCGATGATCCGCAGGGTCGACTCGTGCCCGGCGGCAGGATCCGCCGGATCGAACAGGCCGATCGTGAGGAAGCCGAGCTTGCGCAGCGGGCGCGGAGAGACGGGCATGACTACCTCCGGGAGGATCGGATCGGTGGACGACTGATCCCAGACTATGCGCCGGTTCTCACCCCGGCTCGAAGGACGGGAAGGGCCGGCTCCTCACCACATGCGGCTGTTCGTCTCCGAGACGAAGCCGCGCCCGTCCGAGAACCAGTGGATGGTCGGGCTGCTCCGCGCGGTCGGCGTCGTGAGCTCGGCGAAGAGGTCCGCGTTGAAGCGATTGCTCAGCTCGGGCGAGCTGAGCACCGTCTCCCTGGTGATGACGAAGACCGGCCCCTTCAGGCCCTTGCTCTGGATCGACAGGTGCACCTCGGCGTGCTGGTCCAGTCGAACCTTGAGTGCTCCGATCGCCGCCTGGACATCGGCGTCGTCGTCCCACACCGCCGCGTGCTTGTCCACGAAGAGCCACGCCATCCCGTTTCACGTCCGTCCCGTGTCGTCGACGGTGCGCCGCTGCAGCTCCCTCGGAACGGCGACACCCGGCCGGCGGTGCCGGCCTCCACAGCAAAACACCGCGCGCAGCGCCATTTCAAGCAGGAGTTCCCTGCAGCCCGCCGGTGAACGGGAAGGCGATCAGGTGTCGCTGGGACCTGACTGGAGAAGGCCTGTGACCATTTGGTTGCAGCTCGATAACAACACTCGGGCGGATGTGCCAAAGGTACCTGTTGGTAACACAGTGCACTTAGGCTTTTGCTCACGTGAGTGGCGTCACCCTCTCGGGTCGCGTGTCGGCTGTCATGCAACACCGCGTGAAGCTGGAACCACACTATGAATTAGGAGGCGGAATGCGTTTCGGACGTACTTCCAGAGCTTTGGGCGTCGCTGCTGTAGCAGCACTCGCATTGAGCTCCTGCGCTGCCAATACAGGTGCTGAAGCACCCGAGGAGAGCGCCGAGGGCGAAGCAACGGGTGGAAACATCCGGGTCGTCGAGGTGAACGGCTTCAGTTCGTTCAACTCGAACAGTTCCGAGGGTAACTCGGACATCAACGGCCGCATCGCCTACGCGACCCACTCCGGGTTCGTCTACATCAACAACGATCTGGAGGTCGTTGAGAACGAGGAATTCGGCTCCATGGAGGTCCTCTCCGAGGACCCGCTCAGCGTCAAGTACACGGTGAACGAGGGGGTCACCTGGTCCGACGGCGAACCGGTCGACGGCGGCGACCTGCTGCTCTCGTGGGCCATCGGTTCGGGCTACTTCAACGACTCCACCACCGATGAGGCGGGTGAAGTCGTGTCGGGTACGACCTACTTCGACTATGCGGGCGACACGACCGGTCTCGCGCTCACCGACCTCCCGGAGATCGGCGACGACGGCCGCTCGATCACTCTCAACTACTCCGAGCCGTTCGCCGACTACGAGGTCGCCTTCGGCCTCATGAGCGAGGGCGGCATCTCGACGCCGGCGCACGTCGTGGCCGAGAAGGGTGGCCTCGCCGACGAGGACGCGCTCATCGAGCTCATCGAGACCACACCGGCGGGCGACCCCGAGAACCCCGTCGAGCGTCCCGAGGTCCAGGCACTGGCCGACTTCTGGAACGCCGGTTTCGACACGAAGTCGCTTCCGACCGACCCGTCGCTGTTCCTCTCGAACGGACCGTTCATCGCCTCGGCCATGACGCCGGACCAGTCGATGACGCTGGTCCGCAACGAGGACTACACCTGGGGCCCCATCCCGAAGGTGGACGAGATCACGGTCCGCTACATCGGCGAGGCGCCTGCGCAGGTGCAGGCGCTGCAGAACGGTGAAGCGGACATCATCGCGCCGCAGGCCTCCGCTGATACGGTCGAGCAGCTGGAGGCCGTCGAGGGCGTGACCGTGTCGCGGGGCAATGAACTGTCCTATGACCACCTCGATCTCAACTTCAGCGGTGTCTTCGCTGAGGAGAGCGTCCGCGAAGCCTTCATGAAGACGGTGCCCCGCCAGCAGCTGGTGGACTCGATCATCAAGAAGCTGAACCCTGACGCCGCGCCGCTCGACTCGCAGCTGTTCCTCGCCGACCAGGAGCCTTACGAGGAGGCCGCCTCGAGCAACGGTTCCGACGCCTACGACGAGGTCGACATCGAAGGCGCGAAGGAGCTGCTCGACGGTGCGACTCCCGAGGTGCGGATCATGTACAACCGCGACAACCCGAACCGCCTCAACTCCTACACGCTGATCGCGGAGTCCGCCTCGCAGGCCGGCTTCAAGGTCATCGACGGCGGCCTCGGTGCCTCCGACTGGAGTGCGGCACTCGGCAACGGGACGTACGATGCGACCATCTTCGGCTGGATCAACTCGGGTGTCGGTGTGTCCGGCGTGCCGCAGATCTTCAAGACGGGTGCAGGCTCCAACTTCAACGGGTTCTCGAGCCCGGAGGCCGACGAGCTGATGGACGAGCTCGTGGTGACCACGGATCCGGACAAGCAGGACGAACTCCAGGTCCAGATCGACAAGCTCATCTGGGACTCGAAGTACGGGCTGCCCCTGTTCCAGGTGCCCGGCGTGGACGCGTACAGCGACAACGTCAGCGGCATCGAGTACATGCCGAACCAGACCGGCATCTGGTGGAACCTCTGGGATTGGCAGATCGCCCAGTAGTTCGCTCGACCAAGCACATTCCCAGGAGAAGGCGCCGGGAGCGGGACACTTCGCCCGTCCCGGCGCCTTTCTCTGTGCAGGGCGCAGCAGGGGTGCCGCCCGGTCGGCACCCGAACAGAGCGTCCCGAAGGTGCGGGAACCGCCACGTCCCGGCGGTCACGGGCCCTGCACTACACTTCTGCGTTAGCACGGGAATGCCCCACTGAATCCGATATCGAGGCTCGAAATCTATGGTGACCTACATCGTTCGGCGTCTGGTGACGGCCGTCCTCATCCTGTTCGGTGCGTCCTTCGTGGTCTACCAGCTCACGGCGCTCTCCGGAGATCCACTCGAGGAGCTGCGGGCCAGCAACGCCCCGAACCGGGAGCAGCTCATCCAGGCGCGGACGGAACTCCTCGACCTCAACACGCCGGCACCGCTGCGCTATTTCGGTTGGCTTGCGGGAGCCGCGAAGTGCCTCGTCCCGTTCGCGGCGACCTGTGACCTCGGATCGAGTATCCAGGGTGAAGCAGTGACCACGGCGCTCGTACGTGCGATGGGCAACACCATCACGCTCGTCACCACGGCCACCGTGCTGGCCATCATCATCGGTATCTCGCTGGGCATCATCACCGCGCTGCGCCAGTACAGCGGACTGGACTACGGCGTCACGTTCATGTCCTTCCTGTTCTTCTCCCTGCCGATCTTCTGGCTCGCCGTCCTCCTCAAGGAGTTCGGCGCCATCGGCTTCAACAACTTCCTCGCCGACCCCCAGATCCCGGGATCGACGATCCTCGTCGTGGCCATCGCCAGCGGCCTCATCTGGGCGCTGTTCGCCAGCAGGTCGTGGAAGCGCAAGGGGATCGCCTTCGTCCTGGGCGCCGTCGTCGCCGCGGTGCTCCTGTTCGTGCTGGACCTCGTCGACTGGTTCTCCTCCCCGGGGCTCGGGCCGATCGTCATCCTCGTCACGGGCGTCGGTATCGCGTTCGGCATCGTGCTGCTGACCGCTGGGCTGCGGAACCGCAAGGCCCTGTACTCGTCCCTCATCATGGTCGCGCTCGGCCTGGTGGCGTACTACGTCGTCAATCCGATCCTCAACGCCGCGACGATCTGGATGATCGTCGTCCTCGCGATTCTCACGGTGCTCGTCGGTATGGCGGTCGGCTACGCCATGGGCGGGTACGACCGCGGTCAGAGCATGCGGGCGGCGGCCATCACCGGCCTGCTCATGGGCCTGCTGATCGTGGTGGACCGCTTCATGGTCACATGGCCGTCCTACGTCAGCAATTCGCGTGTGCGGGGGAGGCCGATCGCCACCGTGGGTGCCGAGACGCCCGGGCTCGAGGGGACCTTCTGGGTCACGGGCCTCGACACGTTCACGCATCTGCTCCTGCCCACCCTCGCACTGCTGCTCGCCTCGCTCGCGAGCTACAGCCGGTACTCCCGCGCCTCCATGCTGGAGATCATGAACATGGACTACATCCGCACGGCGCGCGCGAAGGGCCTCAGCGAGCGGACCGTGGTCATGCGCCACGCCTTCCGCAACGCGCTCATCCCGCTCGCGACCCTCGTCGCCTTCGACATCGGCGCCCTGATCGGCGGCGCCATCATCACGGAGCAGGTGTTCGCCTTCGCCGGGATGGGGCAGCTCTTCGTGCAGGCGCTGCAGCGCACCGATCCGGATCCGATCATGGGCTTCTTCCTCGTGGCCGGCATCCTGGCGCTGGTCTTCAACCTGGTGGCCGACATCGTGTATTCGTTCCTCGATCCTCGTGTAAGGGTGAAAGCATGAGCACTCAGACTCCCTCCGACCTGCCCGGCGGAGAAGCGGGGACCATCACCGGTCCCACCCACCCCGGCCCGGAGGCCGAGGCGAAGGGCCTGTCCCAGGGACAGATCGTCCGTAAGAAGTTCTTCGACAACACGGCCGCGATCATCAGCCTCATCGTGTTCGCCATTATCTTCGTCCTCGCGTTCACGTCCGTCGGATTCGCGGGGATCCCCGGCTGGTGGAAGTACAACCACACCGAATTCGTGGCCCTGCTCAACGGAGGTGCCCCGACCGTCACCGGACCCTTCAGCTGGGGCGAGCACCCGTTCGGGCAGGACTCCATCGGTCGCGACTATTTCGCGATGACGATGCGCGGGGCGCAGAACTCGATCATCATCATGTTCCTCATCGGCGCACTCGCGTGCCTCGTCGGCGTCGTGGTCGGCGCGTGCTCCGGCTACTTCCGGGGCTGGACCGAGGCGGTGCTGATGCGCTTCACCGACATCATCATCATCATCCCCCTCGTCCTGATCGCGGCGACGCTGGGTGAGTCCGTCAACCGGTTCGTCGGCAGCGGCGCCCAGGTGTGGCTGCTCGGCATCTTCCTCGGGCTGATCGCCTGGACGGGCCTCGCCCGCCTGGTCCGCGGTGAGTTCCTCACGCTGCGGGAGCGGGAGTTCGTCGATGCGGCGAAGATCGCCGGTGCATCCAACGCGCGCATCATCTTCAAGCACATCCTGCCGAACGCCGTCGGTGTGATCATCGTGAACACCACGCTGCTCATGTCCGCGGGCATCCTCCTCGAGACGGCCCTGAGCTACATCGGATTCGGTGTGAAGGCACCCGACGTGTCCCTGGGCCTGATCATCAGCCAGAACCAGGAGGCGTTCCAGACGCGTCCGTGGCTGTTCTGGTTCCCCGGGCTGTTCATCGTGCTCATCTGCCTGTGCATCAACTTCATCGGCGACGGCCTGCGCGACGCCTTCGACCCGCGGCAGAAGAAGTTCAACGCCAACCGGGCCAAGGACACAGAGAAGCCCGCGTGAGGAGCTTCCTAGGACGCGAGGTTCAGCGACGCGGCGCCCGCTGCGACCAGGACCACCGCCACGGCGAGATGCGGAAGGTTCCAGGACCGTCGGGCGCGCTCCGGGCGGTCGATGTCGAGCGCGCCGCTCTCCACGAGGTCCTGCCAGCGCGAGCGGACGAGGTACGCCGCGTAGCCGGAATCCGTGTTCTTGAGGTCGCCCGGGCGGATGGACCCACCGGGGCCGTAGCTCGTGGACGGCAGATCGGTCACGTGCTCGGGCTTTCCCGCGTGGGTTCCCCAGACTCCCGGAGCGGGCGCGGCCCAGGCGGTGAAGGCACCGGTGGGCGTCACGAGCTTCAGGGCGTACTTGGTGTCCACGTCGATCAGCGCGGCCCAGGGCACGCGGACGGTCGCCAACGGGTTGCGGAGGGTCACGCCGTCCTCCCCGAGGACGACCGCCGGGTACCAGAACAGCCACCAGCCGAGGTATGCGATGCCGACGAGCGGCCAGCCTGCGAGCAGGCCGCCCGCGCCCTCGGTCGCGACGACCGACGCGAGTCCGCCCGCAGCGACGAGGACGGCGACGCCCGTGAACCAGATGCCGGTGCGCGGTTTGAACACGGTGGCCCCTGCCACTTCCCTCGAGCTCTCCATGGCTCAATAGTCCCAGCACCGCAGCCGCCCGCGGCAATCCAGGATGCCCCGTGCCCACACGGTGCCTCCGTCACGAAGGAGATCCCCTCATGAGTACCCAGGTAATCGGCGGCCCCGGCGACACCGGTGCGGACCGCGACGCGTCCCGGGGGCCCGTGCTCGAGGTCCGCAACCTCAGTGTCGACTTCGGCGTGGACAAGAAGTGGGTCCCGGCGGCGATCGACCTCAACTACGAGGTGAATGCCGGCGAGGTGCTGGCGATCGTCGGGGAGTCCGGTTCGGGCAAGAGTGCCAGCTCCATGTCGCTGCTCGGGTTGCTGCCCTCCAACAGCCGGGTCACGGGGGAGGTGCTGCTCAACGGCAAGTCCGTGCTGACGATGCCGCCGGCGAAGCTGCGGCAGATCCGCGGCAACGACGTCGCGGTCATCTTCCAGGAGCCCATGACGGCCCTGAACCCCGTGTACACCGTCGGGTTCCAGATCGTCGAGACGCTGCGCCTGCACAACGAGATCTCCCCGGACGAGGCGAGACAGCGTGCATTGCGCCTGCTGCAGATGGTCGAGCTGCCGGATCCCGACAAGGCGTTCCGCTCCTACCCGCACCAGCTGTCCGGCGGCCAGCGCCAGCGCGCGATGATCGCCCAGTCGCTGTCCTGCGATCCCAAGCTCCTGATCGCCGACGAGCCGACCACGGCCCTCGACGTCACCGTCCAGGCCGAGATCCTCGACCTCATGCGCAACCTGCGGAACCAGCTCAACAGCGCGATCGTGCTGATCACGCACGACATGGGCGTGGTGGCGGACCTCGCCGACAGGATCGCCGTGATGCGCAAGGGACGCATCGTGGAGACCGGCACGGCGGAGCAGATCTTCAACGCTCCGCAGCACGAGTACACGAAGGCCCTGCTCGCCGCCGTGCCCCACCTCGGGCAGGGGGACGGGGACGACGACGTCGACATCACCGCGGCACTGGCGGCGGCAACGCACACCGAGTTGCAGACGATCGATCACGACGAGCTGGAACGGCGTGAGCAGGAGGTCCTCGCCCACCTCGCGGCGGAGGACGAGGTGGTCCGTCCCGCCGCCGAGCCGGTGCTCGAGCTCGTCGATGTCGCGATCGAGTACCCGAAGCAGGGTCGGGTTCCGGCCTTCCGGGCGGTGGAAGGCGCGAACCTCACCGTCTACCCCGGGCAGGTCATCGGGCTCGTCGGCGAATCGGGCTCCGGCAAGACCACCATCGGCCGGGCCGCCGTCGGCCTGCTGCCCGTGGCCGGCGGGTCGCTGAAGGTCGTGGGCACCGACATCTCGGGTCTTCGGCCCACGTCCAGGGAGCTCGTGGCGGTACGGCGCCATGTCGGGATGGTGTTCCAGGACCCCTCGTCGTCGCTGAATCCCCGGCTGCCGATCGGTGAGAGCATCGGCGAGCCGATGTTCCTCGCGGGTGAGGCCAAGGGTGGTGAGCTGCAGAAACGCATCGAGACGCTGCTCGACCAGGTGGAACTGCCGCGTTCCTACCGCAACCGCTATCCCCACGAGCTCTCCGGCGGCCAGAAGCAGCGCGTGGGCATCGCGCGGGCGCTGTCGCTGAAGCCGAAGCTGATGGTCGCGGACGAACCGACGTCGGCCCTGGACGTGTCCGTGCAGGCCAAGGTCCTCGAGCTCTTCCAGAACCTGCAGCGCGAGCTCGGCTTCGCCTGCCTGTTCGTCACCCACGACCTCGCCGTCGTCGATGTGCTCGCGGACTACATCTGCGTGATGAAGCGCGGCCGGATCGTGGAGCAGGGCACCCGTGACCAGATCCTCCGCAGCCCGCAGGACCCGTACACCCAGCGCCTGCTGGCAGCCGTTCCGCTGCCCGATCCGGCGAAGCAGCGCGAGCGCCGTGAACTGCGGGCGAAGCTCCTGGCATCGACCGACTGATCGTCCCGCACCAGCGATGACGCCCGTCCTGCCTGCCGGCAGGGCGGGCTCTTCCGTGGGTCCCGTGCGTGCCCTGCCGTGACCGGTGTCGCGAGAATCCCGTGTGCCGTCCGTCCGCCCGTACTGTGCTGGGGTGCCCTGCTGCGCTCCCGTTATGAAAGTGTGATCCGGCCGAACAGCCCGCGCTGGCCTGCGGAAATGCGCCCGGGGAGCCGAAGCTGAAAGGACGCTGGGAGCCCTTCCTCCCCGGATGTTCAGAGAAGCAACTGAACGGGCATAGAATCTTCCGGTGTGAGTTGGCTCTCGCTCTCTGCAGAGCCACTATCCCGGCCACATCAACGCCGGAACGACCCAATACCTAGGAGGCGGAATGCGTTTCACGCGCACTTCCAGAATGCTCAGCGTCGCGGCCATCGCCGTCCTGTCGCTGAGTGCATGCGGCGGCGGAAGCACTGAATCCAGCACGGGAGGCGGCACCACCGACGCCGTCATCGTGGTGGACGGCTCCGAGCCCCAGAACCCGCTGATCCCCACCAGCACCAACGAGGTGGGCGGCGGAGCGATCCTCGACCTCATCTTCGCGGGCCTCGTCAGCTACGACGCGGACGGCAAGCCCCAGAACGAGATGGCGGAGTCCATCGAGACCGAGGACGCCCAGAACTACACGATCACGCTCAAGGAAGGCAAGACCTTCACCAACGGTGACCCCGTCACCGCGAGCTCCTTCGTGGACGCCTGGAACTACGGTGCCGCAGCGAAGAACGCCCAGCTCTCGAGCTACTTCTTCGAGAGCATCGAAGGCTATGACGAGGCCAGTGCCGAGGGCTCCACCGTGGAGACCATGAGCGGCCTCACCGTCGTCGACGACCGGACGTTCACGGTCAAGCTGGCCCAGCCCGAGTCCGACTGGCCGCTGCGCCTCGGCTACAGCGCGTTCTTCCCGCTGCCGGCCGCCGCCCTCGAGGATCCCGCCGCCTTCGGCGAGAACCCGATCGGCAACGGGCCCTACAAGTTCGCGTCCGAGGGTGCCTGGCAGCACAACCAGCAGATCGAACTCGTGCCGAACGACGAGTACGAGGGCCCCCAGGCCGCCCAGAACGCCGGTGTGACGTTCAAGATCTACCAGAACGACACCACGGCCTACCAGGACCTGATCTCGGACAACCTGGACGTCCTGAAGACGATCCCGACGAGCGACATCAAGAACTTCAAGAACGACCTCGGTGAGCGTTCGATCGAGTCGCCGTACGCGGGCAACCAGACCATCGCCATCCCGTACTACCTCCCGAACTGGGACGGCGAGGCCGGCAAGCTCCGCCGCCAGGCGCTCTCGATGGCGATCAACCGCGACGAGATCACCTCCGTGATCTTCAACAACGGCCGCACGCCCGCGAAGGACTTCACCGCACCCGTCCTCGACGGCTACAGCGAGGACCTGCCGGGCAGCGAGAACCTCGAGTACGACCCGGAGAAGGCCAAGCAGCTCTGGGCCGACGCCGAGGAGATCGCACCCTACGACGAGTCGCAGCCCCTGACCATCGGCTACAACGCCGACAAGGGTGACCACAAGACGTGGGTCGAGGCCGTGGTGAACAACATCAAGAACAATCTCGGCATCGAGGTCGCGGGCAAGCCGTACGCGACGTTCAAGGAAGCCCGGACCGAAGCCACGGAGGAAACCCTCTCGGGTGCCCTGCGTGCCGGCTGGCAGGCCGACTACCCGTCGCTGTACAACTTCCTCGGACCCATCTACGCCACCGGCGCAGGGTCCAACGACGCCCGGTACAGCAACCCCGAGTTCGATCAGCAGCTGACCGACGGCCTCGCCGCCAGCTCCGTCGAGGAGGGCAACGAGGCCATGAACACGGCCCAGGAGCAGCTCCTCGAGGACCTCCCGGCCATCCCGCTGTGGTACCAGGTCGCCCAGGGCGGCTGGAGCAACAACGTGGACAACGTCGAGTTCGGCTGGAACGGTGTTCCGCTCTACTACGCCATCACCGGCAAGTAACCCGTAGCGGTCTCGGGGCCTGCCCGGCACAGGGCAGGCCCCTTTTCCGTGCCAACGAAAAGGTTTCCCACCTCATGAGCTACCCCCACCTGCGCCCCGTCGGGACGCATGCCGCACCGGGAGGTGCGCACTGATGGTCTGGTACATCGTCCGACGCTTCCTGCAGCTGATCCCGGTCTTCCTCGGCGCCACCCTGCTGGTGTACTTCCTCGTCTTCAGCCTTCCCGGCGACGCCACCGCCGCCATCTGCGGCGAGCGCGGCTGCACCCCGGCCGTCGTCGCCGGCCTGCGCGAGCAGTACAACCTCGACCAGCCCTTCTGGATCCAGTACCTGCTGTACCTCAAGGGCGTGCTGACGTTCGACCTCGGCACCAACTTCTCGGGCCGACCGATCGCCACCATCATCGCCGAGGTCTTCCCGACCACGGCGAAACTCGCCGTCATGGCCCTCGTCATCGAAGCGGTCTTCGGCATCGTCTTCGGCCTCATCGCCGGCCTGCGCAAGGGCAAGCTGTTCGACTCCTCCGTCCTCGTCCTGTCCCTGATCGTCATCGCCGTGCCCATCTTCGTGCTCGGCTTCCTGATGCAGTTCCTCATCGGGGTCAAGCTCCAATGGACCAACCCGACGGTCAGCGGCGACGCCACCATCTCGGAGCTCCTGCTTCCGGCGGTGGTCCTCGGCCTGGTGTCCTTCGCGTACGTCCTGCGCCTGACCCGCACCAGCATCATCGAGAACGTGAACGCGGACTACGTCCGGACGGCCACGGCCAAGGGCCTCAGCCGCCGGCGCGTCGTCGTCGTGCACGTCCTCCGCAACTCGCTGATCCCCGTGGTGACCTTCCTCGGAGCCGACCTCGGCGCCCTCATGGGCGGCGCGATCGTCACCGAAGGGATCTTCAACGTCAACGGGGTCGGCAACACCCTCTACCGTGCCGTGCTGAACGGTGACGGACCGATGGTCGTCTCGATCGTCACGTTCCTGATCCTCATCTTCTGCCTCGCGAACCTGCTGGTGGATCTCCTGTACGCGTGGCTGGACCCAAGGATTCGATATGCCTGAACCAACACCCACCTCCCTCGGGACGCAAGGTCCCGCCGGGGCGCCCACCCCCGTGGCACGCACCAAGAAGTCCGCCTACCCGATCGAGCACTTCGTGGCGGATCCCGACGAGACACCGGTGCGGGCCACCGACAGCGCGGTCTCCGACGTCGCGCCCCGCAGCCTGTGGGGCGAGGCGTGGCGCAGCCTGCGCAAGCAGCCGCTGTTCCTCATCAGCGCCGTCCTGATCCTCGCGGTGGTCTTCGTGGCGCTGTTCCCCGGGATCTTCACCAACGAGCCGCCGAACGAGAACTGCCTACTCGAGAACTCCGACGGCGGACCGGCCCCCGGCCACCCGCTGGGCTTCACCGTGCAGGGCTGCGACATCCTCTCCCGTGTCGTCTACGGCACGCAGTCCTCCCTCACCGTGGGCCTGTTCGCCACGCTCGGCGTGGTCCTCATCGGAGGGCTGATCGGTGCGCTGGCCGGCTTCTTCGGCGGCTGGGTGGACGCGGTCCTCGCCCGCGTGGGCGACATCTTCTTCGCCCTGCCGCTCATCCTCGGCGCGATCGTCGTGGTGCAGCTCCCCGTCTTCCAGCAGAACCGCAACGTGTGGACGCTGGTGGTCATCCTCGTGGCGTTCGGCTGGCCGCAGATCGCGCGCATCACGCGGGCTGCGGTCATCGAGGTGCGCAATGCGGACTTCGTGACGGCCGCCCGGTCCCTCGGCGTCTCGCCGCTGGGCTCACTCGTCAAGCACGTCATCCCGAACGCGCTCGCACCGGTGATCGTCATCGCGACGATCTCCCTGGGCACGTTCATCGTGGCGGAATCGACGCTGTCGTTCCTCGGCATCGGACTGCCGCCGGACGTCATGTCGTGGGGGAACGACATCTTCTCCGCGAAGCCGTCGCTGCGCAGCAACCCCATGGCCATCTTCTGGCCGGGCCTCGCGCTGTCGATCACCGTTCTGAGCTTCATCATGCTGGGCGACGCCCTGCGTGACGCTCTCGATCCGAAGGCACGCAAACGATGAGCCACAGCACCAGCACCGCAACGGGCGCATCGCCCTCGGGCATGCCGCAGCCGCTGCTCGAACTCCGCGACCTCGCCATCACCTTCTCGACGTCGAACGGGGACGTCCCGGCGGTGCGCAACGCGCACCTGACCGTGATGCCCGGCGAGACCGTCGCGATCGTGGGGGAGTCGGGCTCCGGCAAGTCGACGACGGCGCTCGCCGCCATCGGCCTCCTGCCCGCCAACGGCCGCGTCTCGAACGGCAGCATCATCTTCGACGGGGAGGACATCACCTCCGCGTCGGAGAAGCGCATCATCGAGCTCCGGGGGTCGTCCATCGGCATGGTGCCGCAGGACCCCATGTCCAACCTGAACCCGGTGTGGAAGATCGGCTTCCAGGTCAGGGAGACGCTGAAGGCCAACGGCCTGCCGAGCGGCCCGCAGGACGTGGCGAAGGTGCTCTCGGAGGCGGGCCTGCCCGACGCCGAGTCGCGTGCGAACCAGTACCCCCACGAGTTCTCGGGCGGCATGCGCCAGCGTGCCCTCATCGCCATCGGCCTGTCCTGCCGTCCTCGGCTGCTCATCGCCGACGAGCCGACATCGGCCCTGGACGTCACCGTGCAGCGGCAGATCCTCGACCACCTGGACACCATGACGGAGGAGCTCGGTACCGCCGTGCTGCTCATCACGCACGACCTCGGCCTCGCGGCCGAGCGCGCGCACAAGGTGATCGTCATGTACAAGGGGCAGGTCGTCGAGGCAGGACCCGCCCTCGAACTGCTGACCAACCCGCGCCACCCGTACACGCAGAAGCTCGTGGCGTCCGCGCCGTCGATCGCGTCGCGCCGCATCGCGTCGGCGAAGCGGGCCGGCATCGAGACGGAGGACCTGCTCGCGCCGGCTGCAGCGAAGAGTGCTTCGCCGGACACGGTGATCGAGGTCGAGGACCTGACCAAGGTCTTCAAGATCCGCGGGAGCTGGGGCAAGTCCACGGACTTCACCGCGGTGGACAAGGTGTCCTTCTCGATCGCCCGCGGCACCACGACCGCCGTCGTCGGCGAGTCGGGCTCGGGCAAGTCGACCGTCGCGAAGATGGTCCTCGGACTGGAAGGGGCGACGTCGGGCAGCATCCGCTTCGACGGCGTGGACATCACCACGCTCGGCCGCAAGGAGATGTTCGACTTCCGCCGCCGCGTGCAGCCGATCTTCCAGGACCCCTACGGTTCACTCGATCCGATGTACAACATCTACCGGACCATCGAGGAGCCGCTCCGTGTCCACGGGGTGGGCGACGCGAAGAGCCGGGAGAAGAAGGTGCGCGAGCTGCTCGACCAGGTGGCACTGCCGTCCGCGATGATGCAGCGCTTCCCCAACGAGCTGTCCGGCGGCCAGCGCCAGCGCGTGGCGATCGCCCGCGCCCTGGCCCTGGACCCGGAGGTCGTGATCTGCGACGAGGCCGTCTCGGCGCTCGACGTGCTGGTGCAGGCGCAGATCCTGAACCTGCTCGCCGACCTGCAGTCCGAGCTCGGCCTGAGCTACCTCTTCATCACCCACGACCTCGCGGTGGTCCGGCAGATCGCCGACTCCGTGGCCGTCATGGAGAAGGGCAGGCTCGTGGAGCAGGGGACCACGGACGAGGTGTTCGACAACCCGAAGACCGCGTACACGCAGGCGCTGCTCGCGGCGATCCCCGGCGCCGGACTCGTGCTGCCTCCCGAGGTCGCATAGCGGCTTTCTACGACGGCGCATACTGCGCCGAACGCGGGGCGACGGCGGCGGTTCCCCTCCCGGGGGCCGCCGCCGCTGTGCGCCCACAGCGAATCCGGACGCTGATTGACAGGGCGCATTAGGTCTGTTTTTACCTCTCGCCTAGACTGGGTGGAGGGCGCGCACTGCAGCCGCCGTCACTTTCCCCGCAGTTGATACTGAATTGAGTCCTCACGCATGTCTGAAACCACAGGCAACACCGCTGTCCGCAGCGATCTCCGCAACGTAGCCATCGTGGCCCACGTTGACCACGGAAAAACCACCCTGGTCGATGCCATGCTGAAGCAGACCAACTCGTTCGCCGCGCACGGTGACGTCGCCGACCGCGTCATGGACTCGGGCGACCTCGAGCGCGAGAAGGGCATCACCATCCTCGCGAAGAACACCACGGTGTTCTACGACGGCCCGTCCGCCAAGGGCGAGACGATCACCATCAACGTCATCGACACCCCGGGCCACGCCGACTTCGGTGGCGAGGTCGAGCGCGGTCTGTCCATGGTCGACGGCGTCGTCCTGCTCGTCGACGCGTCCGAGGGCCCGCTGCCCCAGACCCGCTTCGTCCTCCGCAAGGCCCTCGCGGCCAAGCTCCCCGTGGTGCTGCTGGTCAACAAGACCGACCGCCCCGACTCCCGCATCGAGGAGGTCGTCAGCGAGTCCATGGACCTGCTCCTCGGCCTCGCGTCCGACCTCGCGGACGAGGTCCCCGACCTCGACCTCGACTCGATCCTCAACGTACCCGTGGTCTACGCCGCGGCCCGCGCCGGCGCCGCATCGCTCGAGCAGCCCGCGGACGGCACGGTGCCGACCAACGACAACCTGGAGCCCCTGTTCCAGACGATCATCGAGCACATCCCGGCACCGCGGTACAACCCGGAGGGTGTCCTGCAGGCACACGTCACCAACCTGGACGCGTCGCCGTTCCTCGGCCGCCTCGCGCTGCTCCGGATCTTCAACGGCACGCTGCGCAAGGGCCAGCAGGTGGCCTGGGCCCGCCAGAACGGCGAGCTGAAGACCGTCAAGATCACCGAGCTCCTCGCCACCAAGGCGCTCGACCGCGTTCCCACCGATTCCGCGGGACCCGGCGAGATCGTCGCCGTCGCCGGTATCGAGGGGCATCACCATCGGTGAGACCCTCACCGATGTCGACAACCCCCAGCCGCTGCCGCTGATCACCGTCGACGACCCTGCGATCTCCGTGACCATCGGTATCAACACCTCGCCGCTCGCCGGCAAGGTCAAGGGCGCGAAGGTCACCGCCCGCCAGGTCAAGGACCGCCTCGACAAGGAGCTCATCGGCAACGTGTCGCTCCGCGTCCTGCCCACCGCGCGTCCCGACGCGTGGGAGGTCCAGGGCCGCGGCGAGCTCGCGCTGGCCATCCTCGTGGAGCAGATGCGCCGCGAGGGCTTCGAGCTCACGGTCGGCAAGCCCCAGGTGGTCACCAGGACCATCGACGGCAAGATCCACGAGCCGATGGAGCACATGACCATCGACGTGCCCGAGGAGTACCTCGGCGGCGTCACCCAGCTCATGGCCGCCCGCAAGGGCCGCATGACCAACATGGCCAACCACGGCACCGGGTGGGTCCGCATGGAGTTCATCGTCCCTGCGCGAGGCCTGATCGGCTTCCGCACCCGCTTCCTGACCGACACCCGCGGTGCCGGTATCGCGGCGTCGATCTCCGAGGGCTACGAGCCGTGGGCCGGTGACATCGAGAGTACCGCACCAACGGATCGATGATCGCCGACCGCGCCGGCGTCGTGACCCCGTTCGCGATGATCAACCTGCAGGAGCGCGGCTCCTTCTTCGTGCAGCCCACCTCCGAGGTGTACGAGGGCATGATCGTCGGCGAGAACTCCCGCGCCGACGACATGGAGGTCAACATCACGAAGGAGAAGAAGCTCACCAACATGCGAGCAGCCTCCTCCGACACCTTCGAGAACCTGACCCCGCCGCGCAACCTCACGCTCGAGGAGTTCCTCGAGTTCGCCCGCGAGGACGAGTGCGTCGAGGTCACGCCGGAATCCATCCGTATCCGCAAGGTCATCCTCGACGCCAACGAGCGCATGCGCGCCTCGCGTTCACGCGCCCGCGCCTAGCTCCACCAGCACCATGGCACACGACGACGCCGGTACCTCCCCAGCAGGGGAGGGCCGGCGTTCGGCGTTCCCGGGGACGGGGGATTCCGGCAGGAGCTCTCGGGCGGACCTGTCGGTGCCGGACGCGGCGGCCGCCGCACGGTACAGGAGCGACGACCGACCGACGGGGGCGGCCGCTGCTCCTGGCGCCCGGCCCGGGTCGTCGGCCCCCGCGACGTCCGCGCCGCGCCGCCTCGTGGCCGTGGTCGGGGCGGCCGTCGCCGGGATCACTGCAGCGGTGTTCGGCACGCTGCTGCACGCGCACGTGCTCTTCGTCGCCGGTACGGCGCTGCCCGTGGGCGCGGTGGCCGCACTGGCGCTCGCCGGCAGCCTCTTCCTGCTGAGCGGGCTCTGGGCGCGGAGCGTCGCGATGACGGCGGTGGCAGGAGTGGTCGCCTACGGCGTGGTCGCCCTGCTGTCCACGTCGTCGAAGACGCTGATCCTCACCGGCTCGTCGGAGGTCGCCCCGGGGACCGCCGCCGCCGGCAACCTCTGGCTCTTCGGCGTGCTCGCGATGACGCTCGTCGCCGTCACTCTGGGCGCCGTCGTGCTGCGCCCGCAGCGGCGCCGCTAGCAGGGGGGTCAGTCCGCGGCGCGGTCCAGGTGGTGCGCGAGCATGATCGAGGTGGCGGTGCCGTCCTCGTCGGGGTCGCGCCGGGCGTACTCCTCGAACACGTCACGGATGCGTCCCATCATCTCGGCGCGGTGCTCGTCGTTGAGCCGGACGCCCAGGCGCCAGACATCGATCTCGGACGGCTGCAGGCCCTCGATCTCCTGCAGGAACGTCTCCACGAGCACGGGCGCGGCATTCGGGATGCGGCTGTGCCAGGACAACCCCGTGGCGCGGTAGGGGATCTCCCTCGCGCCCCGGTTGCCGGTGCGGGCGTCGTCCGCCGCGAGGAACCCGGTGGACAGGAGGGTGCGCACGTGGTGCAGCGCCGTCGCCGGATTGAGATCCAGCGTCTCCGCGATCTCCTTGTTGGTCCTCGCCTTGTGGAGGCACAGGCGCAGGATGCGGAGCCGGACGGGGGAGCTGAGCGCCCGTCCACGGGCCTGGAGATCCTCGTCTGTGTCCATCCGCCGATTGTACGGGATCACGACCTATCGATTGATAGGTCCCAATCACTGTTACGCCCTGCCCCGGCGGGGGGCCCTGCGGGGCGGGGGCGGCGGCACCGCCTTCGCGGCCGTCACGTCGGAGAAGGGGACGACGTCGTCCCCCCTGCGGGTGCGCACGGTACAGCTGGTGCCGTCCCGTGCGATCAGCTCGCCCAGCGAGTCGGTGAAGCCGCCGTCGAGGCGGCGCCGCACGACGACCCGCGTCTTCAGGGGAAGCGAGGCGAGGAGGTCGAGGGGGTTCTGCACCCGTCAAGGGTAGACCTCCGGACGCGTGCGGAGCGGCAGAACCCTGGGCGGGGGCCGCTGGTCCTGCCGCAGGGGGCCGTTGCGTTAAGCTGGAGACCGCACCTCGGGTGCGCAGCCGACCCAGCTCCAACGAAAGGCGTGGGAAGTGACCTACGTAATCGCGCAGCCATGCGTGGACGTCAAGGACAAGGCCTGTATCGAAGAGTGCCCTGTCGACTGCATCTATGAGGGCGAGCGGTCGCTCTACATCCACCCCGACGAATGCGTGGACTGCGGTGCGTGCGAGCCCGTCTGCCCGGTGGAGGCCATCTACTACGAGGACGACACTCCCGAGCAGTGGGCCGAGTACTACAAGGCGAACGTCGAGTTCTTCGACGACCTCGGCTCGCCCGGCGGAGCCGCGAAGGTCGGCAACACGGGTTTCGACCACCCGATCATCGCTGCCCTGCCGCCCCAGAACCAGCCCGCGTAGGTGGTGGCCGGGGAGCCGAAGCCGTTCGGCCTGCACCTGCCCGACTATCCCTGGGACGCGATGGCGCCCTACCGGGCGATCGCCGCGGAGCACCCGGCGGGCGTGGTGGACCTGTCCATCGGGACGCCCGTCGATCCGACGCCGGAGCTGATCCGGACCGCGCTGGCCTCGGCCGCCGACGCTCACGGCTACCCCACCACGCACGGCACCACGGCGCTGCGGGAAGCCATCAGCGCCTGGTTCGAGCGCCGGCGCGGCGTGCCGGGCCTGGACCCCCTCGACATCCTGCCCACCGTCGGGTCCAAGGAACTGGTCGCCTGGCTGCCGCTCCTGCTGGGACTCGGCGAGGGGGACGTCGTCGTCCGTCCCACGGTCGCGTACCCGACCTACGACATCGGAGCCCACCTCGCGGGCGCGACGCCCGTCCCGGCCGATTCCCTCGCGGATCTCCCCGCGGACGTGCGCGCGCGGGTGCGCCTTGTCTGGATCAACTCGCCGGGCAACCCGACGGGGAACGTGCTCGACGTCGACGCCCTGAAAACGATCGTCGACGACGCCCGCTCCCTCGGAGCCGTCGTGGCGTCCGACGAGTGCTACGGAGAACTGGGCTGGGGCGCCTGGGACCCCGCGGAGGGTGGCGAACCCGTGCCCAGTGTCCTCGACCCACGGGTGTCCGGCGGCTCGCACGAGCTCCTGCTGGCCGTGTATTCGCTGAGCAAGCAGTCCAACCTCGCCGGCTACCGGGCTGCCTTCACGGCCGGTGATCCCGTGATCATCGCCAACCTCGTCAACTCGCGCAAGCACGCCGGCATGATCGTGCCCTATCCGGTGCAGGAGGCGATGCGCGTGGCGCTCGGCGACGATGCCCACGTGGCGGAACAGAAGGACCTGTACCGGCGACGACGCACCCTGCTGGTCCCCGCCCTCGAGTCCGCCGGCTTCACCATCAGCGGTTCCGTGGCGGGCCTGTACCTCTGGGCGTCCGATGGCGAGCCCACCTGGGACACCATCGGCCGGCTGGCCGGGCTCGGCATCCTCGCGGGCCCGGGCACCTTCTACGGCGACGCGGGTTCGGGATTCATCCGGGTCGCCCTCACGGGCAGCGACGAGCGGATCGACGCGGCAGTCGCCCGCCTCGCCGACTCGGTCCGCTGAGCGGCGCCGGTGCACGACGAAGGGCAGCAGGATTAGTGATCGGGCCCCGCTGGCGGTAGCGTTTCAGCTGAATGTGCGTTTCCCGGAGTGACGTGTGTCCTCCTGTGTAGCGATGACGATATGTGGCGACGACCTCGCTCCAGCTCCTGAAGGAGAATCGATGACCGAGCAGAATGCTGCTTCCCTGCACTACGGCGGTGGCGAACTCAGCCTCCCGCTGGTGCCCGCCGTTGAGGGCAACAACGGCTACGACGTGTCGAAACTGCTGAAGCAGACCGGCCAGGTCACCTTCGACCCGGGCTTCATGAACACAGCGGCCACGACCTCCGCGATCACCTACATCGACGGTGACGCCGGGATCCTGCGCTACCGCGGCTACCCGATCGAGGAACTCGCGAAGAACTCGAGCTTCCTGGAGGTCTCCTACCTCCTCATCTACGGCAACCTGCCGACCCCAGAGGAACTGTCCGCGTTCGACGGACGCATCCGCCGCCACACCCTGCTGCACGAGGAGCTCAAGGGCTTCTTCAGCGGGTTCCCCCGCGGCGCGCACCCCATGCCCGTGCTGTCCTCGGCCGTCTCGGCGCTGTCCACGTTCTACCAGGACTCCCTGGACCCCTTCGACGACGAGCAGGTGGAGCTGTCCACGTTCCGCCTCATGGCGAAGCTGCCCGTCATCGCCGCCTACGCGCACAAGAAGTCCATCGGCCAGCCGATGCTGTACCCGGACAACTCCATGAACCTCGTGGAGAACTTCCTGCGGCTCTCCTTCGGCCTGCCGGCGGAGCCGTACGACCTCGACCCGATGATGGTCAAGGCCCTGGACCTGCTGCTGATCCTGCACGCGGACCACGAGCAGAACTGTTCCACGTCGACCGTCCGCCTCGTCGGCAGCTCGAACGCGAACATGTTCGCCTCCGTCTCCGCGGGCATCAACGCGCTCTTCGGTCCGCTGCACGGCGGCGCGAACGAGGCCGTGCTGAACATGCTGCGCGACATCCAGGCCAAGGGCATGCACCCCGAGGACTTCATGGAGAAGGTCAAGAAGAAGGAAGACGGTGTGAAGCTGATGGGCTTCGGGCACCGCGTCTACAAGAACTACGACCCGCGCGCGAAGATCGTCAAGGCCACGGCCCACGACATCCTCAACAAGCTCGGCGGCAACGACGAGCTGCTGGACATCGCCATGCGCCTCGAGGAGAAGGCCCTCGCCGACGACTACTTCATCGAGCGGAAGCTCTACGCGAACGTCGACTTCTACACGGGGCTGATCTACAAGGCGATGGGCTTCCCCGAGAAGATGTTCACCGTGCTGTTCGCGATCGGGCGGCTGCCCGGCTGGATCGCGCAGTGGCGTGAGATGATGCAGGATCCCCAGACCAAGATCGGGCGTCCGCGCCAGCTGTACACGGGTGAGGGAGAGCGGCACTACCCCGCGATCTGAGCCCGCGGGACCCGTTCTTGCCGCGTCCGGTACGGAAACGGCCGCCCACCATCAGGTGGGCGGCCGTCGTCGTCCCGCGACCGGGAGGTCAGCCGACCGGGACCGTCGCGTAGCCCTGCGGGTTGTTCTTCTGCCAGCGCCAGTGGTCCTCGCACATCTCGGCGAGGGTCCGCGTCGCGGACCAGCCGAGGTCGGCCAGGGCGGAGGAGGGGTCCGCGTAGCTCACGGCCGCGTCGCCGGGCCGGCGGGGAGCGAATTCGTAGGGGATGTCCCGGCCGACCGCGGCCGAGAACGCCGTGAGGACCTCGAGGACGGAGGAGCCGTTGCCGGTGCCGAGGTTCCAGGTGTGCACGCCGCCGCGCGCCACGAGGTAGTCGAGCGCGGCGAGGTGCCCCTCGGCGAGGTCGACCACGTGGATGTAGTCGCGCACGCCCGTGCCGTCCGGCGTGGGGTAGTCGTTGCCGAACACCATCACCTTCTCGCGCCGGCCGACGGCCACCTGCGCCACGAACGGCAGCAGGTTGTTGGGCACGCCGGTGGGGTCCTCGCCGATGGTGCCCGAGGCATGCGCGCCCACCGGGTTGAAGTAGCGCAGCAGGGCGATGTTCCACCGTGGGTCGGCGGCACCGAGGTCCGTCAGGATGTCCTCGATCTGCTCCTTGGTGCGCCCGTACGGATTCACGGCGTCGAGGGGGAGCTTCTCGGTGAGGGGCACCTCCTCGGAGGCGCCGTAGACGGTCGCCGACGAACTGAAGACCAGCGTGCGTACATCGGCGTCGTCCATCACGCGCAGCAGGTTCAGCGTGCCCCCGACGTTGTTGGAGTAGTAGTACAGCGGCTTCTCGACCGATTCACCCACGGCCTTCAGGCCCGCGAAGTGGATCACGGCGTCGACCTCCTCCTCCGCGAAGATGGACCGCAGCCGGGGTTCGTCGAGCAGATCGGCCTGGTGGAAGGTGGGCGTGCGGCCGGCGAGGGCCGCGACACGCTCGAGCGAGGTCTCGGTGGAGTTCAGCAGGTTGTCGACGACGACGACGTCATGGCCGTGTTCGAGCAGGGTCAGGACGGTGTGCGAGCCGATGTAGCCGCTGCCACCGGTAACGAGGATCTTCATGCTTCCATCCTAGGTCGACGTCCCACCGGACTCCTCCACCGGGCCGTGCCGGGCGTGCAGGGAACGGACGGGGCTCTGGAGCGGCCGCCGGTGCGGGGTCTACTCTGGGAGCCAGCCCGACCGGTCCCGAAGGAGGCCCATGTCGTATCCCGGGTACAGCACGTACTTCACCGTGGACACCTCCCAGGTGCTCCTCGTGGCGCTCTACCTGCGCGACTGCGCCGGGCTGCGCGGGGTCGGGCTCCCCGCGCTGCCGCCGGTCGTCCCGCCCGTGCGGACGGTGGAGACCCGGCGGCTGACCGAGCCGGTGGGTGGTGACACGGCACTGCGGGTGGAGTGGGAGGCGTGGTGGCACAGCCTCCTCGGACGCCGTATCAGCGACGCCGTCCTGCCCCTGCCACCCCATTTCGAGGCCCTGGACGGCATGGCGGCGCTGAAGGCGCTCATGCGGGCCCATGTCGGGGCAGCCGTCGACTGGGCCGAGGAGCGGTGCGCGGAGTATGCCCTCCACACGGGGGCGAGGGGGGCCGACAGCATGGAGCACCTCCTCGGGCGGATCGTGCAGGAACGCGAGCTGGAACTGGGCCGGGCCGCCCGCCACTTCACGCTGCAGGTCATCGAACTCCCGCTGGGCGTCCACCGCGCGTGGTGGGTGGAGCCGGACAAACTCCTGATGTGCCAGGAGCTGTTCGACGACGAGCGGTCCTTCCGCAGCTATGTGGAGCCGGTGGTCAGGGTGCTCGCCTGAGCCGGTCCCCGATCAGGGCGTCATCCCCGCGACGGTGACGAGCAGGGCCCCGGGGTCGGTCGGCGTCGGAGTCCACCCGCCGTCGGACCGCACCCATACGAGGCCCTCGTAGGCGACCGAGGTGATGTGCAGGTCGGCGGCGTTCGCGACCGCCCAGTGCGCGGTCGCCCAGCCCGTCGTTCCGCTGACGCCCAGGGTGAGGGTGTTCCCGTCGGTGACGCCCCCGAGCGGGCCGAAGACCTCGTCGGCTGCGTCGGACACCGCGAGGGCGTCCCCGTCCGCGGCCGGTTCCCGCAACGTGCAGTCGAGAGCGGCGGGGGAGTTGCCCGTCAGTGCGGAGGCGAAGGCGCGCCCTTCCGGCTCGTGGTCCGCGTACGCCTCGGGGTAGGCGGAGCGCTGGACCGTCTGCGCAGCCTCGGTGATGGGCAGCGTCTCGTAGCCCGGTACCTCCACGAGGGCGTCGTAGAAGGCGCCGGTGGCGTAGAGCGGCGTCATGACCTGCTCCTCCGTGCCCCAGCCCTGCGAGGGCCGCTGCTGGAAGAGCCCGCGGGAGTCGGGGCCGGCGTCGTCCCCGTAGCCGATGTTCTCGAGCCGCGACTCCTGGATGGCCGTGGCGATCGCGATGGAGGCCGCCCGCGCGGGCAGGCCGCGGTGAACGGCGACGCCCGAGATCAGGGCGGCGTTCCCGGCCTGCGTCGGACTCAGCTCGAAGGTGTCGGCGCCCACCGTGGCACTGCAGCGTTCACGGACCAGCACCTCGCTGTCCCGGAGCTGGTCGATCGCGAGGACGGTGCCGCCGCCGACGACGACCCCCAGGGCGGCGAGCATGGCACCGGTCCGTAGCCGACGCCGGCGGCGGCGGACAGCGGCGGAGGGGGGCCGCGGCACCACGGGCTAGTTGGCGTGCAGGGCCGGGTTGAGCGCGATGCCCTCGCCGGTGCGCGGACGTGCCTCGACCGCACCCGTGGCGGAATTGCGTAGGAAGAGGATGCCCGGTTCACCCGAGAGGTCCTTGGCCTTCACGAGCGTCCCGTCCTGCAGCGTCACCTTCGTGCCCGCCGTGAGGTACAGGCCGGCCTCGACGACGCAGTCGTCCCCGAGGGAGATGCCCACACCGGACTCGGCGCCGAGGAGGCAGCGCTCGCCGATGGTGATGCGTTCCTTGCCGCCACCCGAGAGGGTGCCCATGATGGAGGCACCGCCACCGATGTCGGAGCCGTCGCCCACCACCACGCCCGCGGAGATACGGCCCTCGACCATGGAGTGGCCGAGGGTGCCCGCGTTGAAGTTCACGAAGCCCTCGTGCATCACGGTGGTGCCGTCGGCGAGATGGGCACCCAGGCGGACACGATCGGCGTCGGCGATCCTCACTCCTGCCGGCACCACGTAGTCCACCATGCGCGGGAACTTGTCGACGCCGTGCACGGCCACGGGTCCGCGGGCCCGCAGGGCGGCACGGACGGTCTCGAAGCCCTGCACGGGAGCCGGTCCATGGTTCGTCCAGACCACGTTGGCCAGGAGCCCGAAGATGCCGTCGAGGTTGATGGTGTTGGGCTCGACGAGCCGATGGGAGAGCAGGTGCAGCCTCAGGTACGCGTCCTCGGTCCCGGCCGGGGCGTCGTCCGGATCCACCGTGAGGTCGGCGACCCGCTGGGTCACCTGCCGCGCGTCGTCGGACCCGGAACGGGCGAGCGACTCCAGGGTGTTCCGCAGCTCCTGCTGCGCGGCGGCGTCCATCGGATCCGCTCCGAGCCAGGGGGCGGGGAACCACGTGTCCAGGACGGTGCCGTCCGAGGCCACCGTCGCGAGGCCGGTACCACCGGCCACACGCTGGGAAGCTCCGGGCAGGGAAGGGCTGGGCGTAGGAGGAGTCATGGGCAGCAGTCTACCGAGCGATAGGGTTGCAGCATGATTCAGCCATCCACCACGGAGCTCGACCTGGCCTCCGACGTCGCCCGGCTCACAGCCCGACTGATCGACTTCGAGAGCGTCTCGGGCAACGAGGCGGGCATCGCCGACGCCGTGGAGCAGGCACTGCGCGCCCTGCAGCACCTCGAGGTGGTCCGCGACGGCGACTGCGTGCTGGCGCGGACGCGGCTCGGACGCGCCGAGCGGGTCATCCTCGCCGGCCATCTGGACACCGTGCCCCTGCCCACCACCCCCGGGTCGAGGGGGACGGTCCCGTCCACGTGGGAAGGCGACCTGCTCTTCGGCCGGGGGGCGACGGACATGAAGGGTGGCGTGGCCGTGCAGCTCGCGCTCGCTGCAGCGCTCAGCGCGCCGAGCCGCGACATCACCTTCATCTTCTACGACCATGAGGAGGTCGAGGCCTCGCTCAGCGGGCTGGGCCGCGTCGCCGTCTCCTATCCGGAGTGGCTGGAGGCGGACTTCGCGGTCCTCCTGGAACCCACGGACGGCACGGTGGAGGGAGGATGCAACGGCACCGCGCGCTTCGACGTTCGCGTCACCGGGAAGGCCTCCCACTCCGCCCGCGCCTGGATGGGGGAGAATGCCATCCACGGTGCCGCCGAGATCCTCGTACGGCTCCGCGACCACGAGCCGGCGACCGTCCGTGTCGACGGACTCGACTACCGGGAGAGCCTGAACGCGGTGAAGATCAGCGGCGGCACGGCCGGCAACGTGATCCCGGACAGCACGGTCATCGAGGTGAACTACCGCTTCGCGCCGGACAAGACGCCCGAGCAGGCGGAGCAGTACGTCCGGGCGCTGCTCGACGGCTTCTCCGTCGAGCGGACCGACGCCGCCGCCGGAGCGAGGCCCGGCCTCCAGCATCCGGCGGCGGCGGCGTTCGTGGCGGCCGTCGGCGCCGAGCCGAAGCCGAAGTACGGCTGGACCGACGTAGCCCGGTTCAGCGCCCTCGGCATACCGGCGGTCAACTTCGGTCCGGGTGACGCACTGCTCGCGCACACCGACGACGAGCACGTGCAGGCCGACGCGGTGCGCGAGTGCCTCCGCGCCCTGACCGAATGGCTGTCCTGACCTGACCTGACTCGACCTGCGGTGCGGCGCCTGCTCAGGTGGAGGCGGCATCCATCGCGATGGCGCCCTTCGCGGCCGGCTTGCGCCCCTTCGTCCGGAAGCTCAGGAGCGTGGAGAGGCGGGTCGCCAGCGAGGAGAGCGCGAAGTTGATGGCGATGAAGATCGCGGCGGCGACGAACAGCGACGGGATCACGTTGCCCTCACCCACCCCCAGACGCCGCGTGAACTGCAGCAGCTCCGGATAGGTGATGATGAAGCCCAGCGCGGAGTCCTTCAGGATCACCACGAACTGGCTGATCAGGGCCGGCAGCATGGCGATCAGGGCCTGCGGCACCTCGATGGTGCGCAGTGACTGGTTCCTGGTCAGGCCGATCGCCATGCCCGCCTCGCGCTGGCCCTTCGGCAGGCCGTGCACGCCGGAGCGCACCAGCTCGGCGATGACCGACCCGTTGTACAGCGTCAGTGCGATGACCACCGCGATCAGCGGTGCGTCCTGCGGCTGGACGGCTCCCGAACTGCCGAGCGCCAGCCAGAAGAAGATCATCATGAGCAGCACGGGTACCGCCCGCAGCACCTCCACGACCAGCCCGGCGAACCAGCGGATCGGCGCGGAGTGCGAGAGCCGCCCGACACCGAAGACCAGCCCGAAGAGGACCGAGGTGACGATCGAGATGCCGGCGGCCTTCAGGGTGTTGAGCAGCCCGGGCAGGATGAAGAACTCCCAGGTCCTCGACTCGAGGAAGGGCGCCCACATGCTCCCGGCCAGCTGGCCCTTGGCCGCCAGTGCGGAGACCACCCAGGCGAGGATGCCGAGGACGACCAGCACACCCACGATGTTGCCGATCAGGATATTGCGCCGGGCACGCGGGCCAGGGGCGTCGAACAGGACCTGTTGGGCGCTCATCGTGCCACCGCCAGTTTCCGTGAGGCCCAGGTGGTCAGGAGACCGATCGGGATCACCAGGATCACGAAGCCGAGGGCGAAGGTGAGGAAGATCGGGATCACGAGGTCGGACCGGAACTCGATCATGGTCTTCATGAGGCCGGAGGACTCGGTGGCGACCGAGCCGGCCGCGGCGACGGTCGAATTCTTGATGAGGGCGATCAGCACATTGCCCAGCGGGGCGATCGCCCCGCGGAACGCCTGCGGCAGGATGATGAGGCGCGCGGCGGGCAGGAAGCTGAGCCCGATGGCCCGCGCCGCTTCGGCCTGGCCGAGCGGGACCGTGTTCACGCCACTGCGGATCGCCTCGCAGACGAAGGCCGCATGGTAGAGCGCCAGCCCCACGATGGCGATCCGGAACAAACTGAGGTTGAGGTCACTCGCCAGGCTGATCTGCATGACGGAGAACAGACCGAGGAACCCGAACGCGAGGATGATCGTCAGCGGGGTGTTCCGGAAGATGTTGACGTACGCCGCCCCGAACCACTGCAGGCTGGGGATGGGGGAGATGCGGAACAGGGCCAGCACGGTGCCGACGGCCAGTGCCCAGATGGCGGCCCAGAACGACAGCTGGATGTTGACCCAGAACGCGGCGGGCACGTCGTAGGTCTCGAACAGCGACAGGTAGTTCTCCACGGTTCACCTCTTTCCTGGTGGGGAACACGGCATTGCTGGGGTGGTCCGTACGGACCACCCCAGCAATGGATTCGGTGCTACGCGCAGGGCGCCGGGGTCGGCGGGTTCAGCTCTGCGTTGAAGGTGTAGTCGGCACCCTCGGTGTTGCTGGTGATCGCCTCTTCCCAGGCACCGTCGTCGATCATCTTGGTGATGGCCGCATTGATGTCCTCGCACATGTCGCTGCCCTTGGGGAGCCCGACACCGTAGTTCTCCTCGGAGAACGTGTTGCCGACGACCTTGAACTTGCCGGCATTCGCCTCCTGCGCGGCGAGGCCGGCGAGGATTATGTCGTCCGTGGTGACGGCGTCGATCTGGCCGCCGCCCATGGCGGTGACGCACTCCGCGTAGCCGGGCTGCTCGACCAGCTGCACCCCGGGGTACTGGTCCTTGATCTTCTGGGCGGAGGTGGAACCGGTCACCGAGCACAGGTTCTTGCCCTCGAGGTCCTCGGGGCCGGCGATGTCACTGTCCGTGGGCACGAGGAGGTCCTGGCCCGCCACGAAGTACGGGCCGGCGAAGTCGACCGTCTCCTTGCGGGTGTCGGTGATCGAGTACGTCGCGAAGATCATGTCCACCTGGTTGTTGGACAGCAGGTTCTCGCGGTTCGCCGACGGGGCTTCCACGAACTCGATCTGGCCCTCGGCGTACCCGAGCTCGTTCGCGACGTACTTAGCGACGTCGACGTCGAAGCCCGAGTAGGAGCCGCCCTCGTCGTAGCCGAGGCCCGGCTGGTCGAACTTGATGCCGATGCGGACGGTCTCGGCGCTGCCGCTCTCGCCGCCCTCCGACTCGGCACTGTCGCCACCGCCACAGGCGGACAGTGTCAGTGCGGCCACCGCAGCTACCGCGGCTGCTGCGTATCGGGTCTTCTGCATTGGTTCTCCTTGCGTTGGGGCCTTTCGAAGGCCTTCTGGTATGCGGGTGGTGCGTGGGGTCAGTGCGAGAGGATCTTGCCCAGGAAGTCCTTGGCGCGCTCGCTCTGCGGATTCGTGAAGAACTCCTCCGGAGTGGCCTGCTCCATGATCTGGCCGTCCGCCATGAAGATCACGCGGTCGGCGGCCCGGCGGGCGAAGCCCATCTCGTGGGTCACCACGATCATGGTCATGCCCTCCCTCGCGAGGGCCACCATGGCGTCGAGGACCTCGTTGATCATCTCCGGGTCGAGCGCCGAGGTGGGCTCGTCGAACAGCATGACCTTGGGCTTCATGGCGAGCGCGCGGGCGATCGCGACGCGCTGCTGCTGCCCGCCCGACAGCTGGGCCGGGAGCTTCTGCGCCTGGTTGTCGACGCCCACGCGCTTGAGCAGCGACATCGCGAGTTCCTTCGCCTCTCCGCCCTTCATGCCCCGGACCTTCACCGGACCGAGCGTGACGTTCTCGAGGATCGATTTGTGGGCGAAGAGGTTGAACGACTGGAAGACCATGCCGACGTCCGCACGGAGTTTCGCCAGGGCCTTGCCCTCTGCGGGGAGCACCTTGCCGTCGATGGTGATCTCGCCGTCGTCGATGGTCTCGAGCCGATTGATGGCGCGGCACAGGGTCGACTTCCCGGAGCCCGACGGGCCGATGACAACCACGACCTCACCGCGGGCGACGTCCAGATCGATGTTCCGAAGGACGTGCAGATCCCCGAAATGCTTGTTCACATTCCGGAGGGAGACGAGGGGAGTTCCCGAGGACGCGGGCGCAGCCGGTTGCGGTTCACTTGTCATGGGAGAAATCTAGCGAACTATTCCCCGCCAGCAATACACAGTGGGGCAAAGGCACCGATTGTGATTAAAGAGCAATCAAAAGCCGTCCGGCGGGCCCCGGCGTTGGCTAGCCTAGGGAAATGTCTCCCTCCCAGCACCCCTCGGCCAGCAGCGACGCCGGTGTCGCCACCATGCACGACGACGGCGCCCTCGCCGGATCCGACGGGCCCGGATCTCCCGACGCCAACGGCACGTCCGGCGGGCGTACGACCGATCCCGCGGGAGCCGGACGGGCGACCCGACGGAAGGGCTCGGTCGAGCTGAGGCGCAGCCAGGCGACGGTCCCGCAGTCGGACAACATGCTTCTCGACGCCGACGATTCCGGCGGCTTCACCCGCACCGACCCGTGGCGCGTGCTGCGCATCCAGAGCGAATTCGTGGAGGGATTCGGGACCCTGGCGGACCTCGGCCCGGCCATCAGCGTCTTCGGTTCGGCCCGGACCGAGCGCGACTCCTCGTACTATGCGATCGGCGAGGAAGTGGGCCGGAGGCTCGTGGAGTCCGGCTATGCCGTCATCACCGGAGGAGGCCCGGGCGCCATGGAGGCGGCGAACAAGGGCGCCTGCGAGGCCGGCGGTACCTCTGTCGGCCTGGGCATCGAGCTGCCCTTCGAGCAGGGCATGAACGAGTGGGTGGACCTCGGCATCAACTTCCGCTACTTCTTCGCCCGGAAAACCATGTTCGTCAAGTACGCGAGCGGTTTCGTGGTGCTGCCGGGTGGCTTCGGGACCCTCGACGAGCTGTTCGAGGCGATGACCCTCGTGCAGACGGGCAAAGGTGACCTCCTTCCCGATCGTGCTGATCGGTGTGGACTACTGGCGCCCGCTGGTCGAGTGGATCGAAGGCACCCTGCTCGCCGAGGGCACCGTGTCCCGGCAGGACCTCTCACTGCTGCAGCTGGTGGACACCGCTGAGGAGGCCGTGCGGATCGTGGCCGCCTCGGCCGGTCACGAGCACCGTGGCTGAGGGTTGCTCCGGAGGAACTCTGGCACCATAGCGCTGTGACTATCTTCCTGGTGATCCTCGCCATCCTGCTGGTGGGAGGGACCGCGCTCCTCGCCTCGGGGCGTCCGCTCCCGGCCGCTCTGCACGGGTTCGCACCGGGTGCCCGCGCCGCAGACGGGCCGCACCCCGCGACCGTCGCCCGCGGCGGGGCAGGCGCCCTCCGGCGGCAGGGGGACGGGCTGGGGCTGGTGGAACCGGTGGCCTCCCTGCCACCCGTCCTGCTCCCGGACGCGCCCGCCGCGCCGGATGTCGACGCCGTCCGCTTCGGTCTCGGCCTCCGCGGCTACCGGATGGACCAGGTGGACGAGGTCCTCGACCGGCTGGCGGCGGCGCTCGAGGAACGCGACGCCCTCATCCGCGACCTGCGCTCGCGGCTCGCCGCGGAGGACGCCGGGTGACAGGCGCCGCGGTCCCGGGTTCGGACGGCCGGCTCCGGTGCGGCTGGGCGGTCTCCAGCGCGGAGTACGAGCGGTACCACGACGAGGAATGGGGGAGGCCCCGTCCTCACCGAGGCGGGGCTCTTCGAACGGCTGAGCCTCGAAGCGTTCCAGTCGGGCCTGAGCTGGATCACGATCCTGCGCAAGCGCGAGGCGTTCCGCACGGCCTTCGCCGGCTTCGATCCGGCGGCCGTGGCGCGGTTCGGCGCCGGGGACGTCGAGCGCCTGATGAACGACGCCGGCATCGTCCGCAACCGGCAGAAGATCGAGGCCACCATCTCGAACGCGACGGCACTGCTGGCGTTGCCGCACGGGACGACCCTCGGCTCGCTGCTGGAGGCTCACCGACCCGTGCAGGAGACCGTGCCCGCGACCCTCGCCGACGTCCCTGCCATCACGCCCGAGAGCACGGCCCTCGCCCGGGAGCTCCGCGGGTTCGGCTTCCGCTTCGTGGGACCGACGACGGCGTACGCTATGCTGCAGGCCACGGGCTATGTGGACGACCACCTCCGCGACTGCTGGGTCCGGGCGGAGGCAGGACCGGCGCTGCGTCCCTCCCCGCCCGCCCCGGCTGCCGACTCCTCCCCGGCCGTCTCCCTCCCGACCGTTCCGTGAGCAGCACGGGGACCGCCGGGAAGCGCCGGTCCGCGCTCCGCCGCCTGCCCTGGCCCGTGCCGGTGCTGGCGGTCTTCCTCGCGGGGCGCCTCGTCTCCACCGCGATCCTCCTCCTCGCTGCGTCGCGCCAGGGTGCGAGCCCCTGGTCCGGGCCCTCACCCGCCTACGGCACCTTCATCGACTACTGGGACAGCGGCTGGTACGAGCGCATCTTCACGGAGGGCTATCCCTCCGACCTGCCGCGGGACGCCCGTGGCACGGTTCTCCACAACCAGTGGGCGTTCCACCCGCTCTTCCCGGGACTGGTCCGCGCGCTCGATGCCGTCACGGGCCTCGGCTGGGGGATCCTCGCGCCCTGCGTGTCGATCGCTGCCGCTGCCGGTGCTTCTCTCGTGGTGTACCGGCTGTTCCGGCTCCGCTCCGATGCCGGGGTGGCCCTCGCCGGCGTCGCGGTGGTGTCCTTCGCGCCCGTCGCCGCCATCCTGCAGGTGCCCTACGCGGAGTCGCTGCACCTGCTGCTGCTCGCCTCCGCGCTCTACCTCGTCGCCACGGACCGGTACTACGCAGCCATGCCCGTCGTCGTGCTCATGTGTTCCGCGCGTCCCGCCGGGGTGCCGTTCGCCATCATGGTCGGGATCCTGTTCCTCCATGCGCTGGGGGGCGCGCGCAGGTCGGACGACGCCGCCGGGCGCAGGGCCGCGGGGCCGGTGCGGCCGTTGTTCCTGCTGGGGGTCGTCGCCTCTGCCTCGGCTGTCGCGTGGCCCGTCGCCGCGTGGGTGGTGACCGGCCAGCGCGACGCCTACGTCGCGACCGAGACCGCCTGGCGCGGAAAGGCGCTGGCCCCCTTCGTGCCGTGGTTCGAGGCGCCGGCCGCCGTGCTGGGACCCGCGGCGGGAGCCCTGGTGGTGGTGGCGCTAGTGATGGGCGCCGTCGCCCTCTTCCTCTCACCGGGCGTGCGCTCGATCGGGCTGGTGCTCGGTGCCTGGTGCGCCGGTTACCTGCTGTACCTCGCGGCGTTCTGGCATCCGCAGTCCAGTACCTGGCGCATCCTGCTGCCGCTCTTCCCCCTGGCCCTCGCGGCCGCGCGCCTGCGCGGCGGCCGCGTCCTGTGGGTGCTCCTGCCGGTGTCGGTGGTCCTTCAGTTCCTCTGGGTGGACCGGCTGTGGGCGTGGACGCCGTCCGGGCCGGACGGTGATTATCCACCCTGAGTGTGATCCACGCCGCACCCGAATTAGCAGGAGCAGGCCTTGTGCTGAATAATGAAGGTGATGACGTGCACCGCCGGGACCCTCATCGGGCCACCGGGTGAGGCGCACCGTTTACTGTCGCGCTGCCGCTGACCGCGGTTGCGCCCTGTTGAAAGGGACACTCCCCATGGCTGCCATGAAACCGCGTACCGGCGATGGACCGATGGAAGTCACCAAGGAAGGGCGCAGCCTCATCATGCGGGTGCCGATCGACGGCGGCGGACGCCTGGTCGTCGAACTCAACGCGGAGGAAGCGGGCAAGCTCAAGGACTGCCTGCTCACCGTCACCACCTAGGCGGCAGCGCCGTCAGGCGCGCTGTTTCACCGCCAGCAGGAGCCCGGTCCCGGTCGGCAGGAGCGCCGACACGAGGGACTCGTTCTCCCGGATCATCCTGCCGACCTGGCGCAGTGTGTTGGTCGACTGCTCCCGGACGGCCGGCTCGGCCACCCGGTCCTGGTCCAACGCGTCGTTGACGATCATGATGCCACCGTCCTTGAGCAGGCGCGTGGCCTGCTCGACGTAGGCCGGGAGTCCGGGCTTGTCCGCGTCGATGAAGACCAGGTCGTACGCGCGATCCGTCAGGCGCGGGAGGACGTCGGCTGCGCGGCCCGAGATGGTGCGCGTGCGGTTGGACGGGATGCCGGCCTCCGAGTAGGCCTCGCGCGCGGCGCGCAGGTGGTCCACGTCGGAGTCGATCGTCGTCAGCACCGCGTTCCGCCCGAGTCCCCTCAGCAGGCAGACGCCGGACACGCCTGCGCCGGCGCCCACCTCGACGGCGGTGCTCGCCTTCGACGCCGCAGCCAGCACGGTGAGCGCCGCGCCGACCGCAGGCGTCACGGGGGTGACACCGAGTTCGTGGGAGCGGTCTCGGGCCCGAAGGAGGATGTCGTCCTCGTCGGGGAGTCCTTCCGTGTAGGACCAGCTGCTGTGTTTGTCGGCGGCCATGGACGTCCGTTCTGTGGTTGGCGGGATGCGGGCTGGAAGGGGCGGGAGCCCCGCCCCAACCCTACTGTGCGGCGCAGCGCGACTTCCATGCGGCCCGGCGGGCATCGGGGCGGACGGGATGCGATCCATGCATCGGGGGAGAACCAGCGTCCACGGATCTGCCAGCCAGTTCCCAGCTTGGTGCGAAAGACTTTTCGCTCGGGGCATCCAGCAGCAGCGCAGTCCCGAATCCCCGGTACTCCCGCAGGTCTTGCGCCCGCGGGGAGCAGCCTGTTCGGGATTCGCGGCGAGAAGGGGAACATGATGTCTAGTGTCAAGGCGGGGCAGATCGCCGCGGAGGCCGGCACGGGTGCGGACGAGCCACTGCTCGACGAGCACGGCAACCCCTGGGTCGCACCATCCTGGGAAGAGGTCGTCACCAACTACTCGCCGAAGGTCTATCGCCTCGCGTACCGACTCACGGGCAACAGGTTCGACGCCGAGGACCTCACGCAGGAGGTCTTCGTGCGGGTCTTCCGCTCCCTCGCCAATTTCAAGCCCGGAACGCTCGACGGCTGGCTGCACCGCATCACCACCAACCTGTTCCTCGATCAGGCCCGGCGGAAGACGCGCATCCGGTTCGACGGACTGACCGAGGAGGCCGAGAGCCGCCTCCCGAGCAAGCACCCGGGCCCCGAGCGCAGCTTCGAGTTCAACAACCTGGACATCGACGTGCAGTCGGCACTGGAGGAACTGCCGCCGGACTTCCGCGCCGCCGTCGTGCTCTGCGACCTCGAAGGCCTCGCCTACGACGAGGTGGCGCAGGTGCTCGGGGTGAAGCTCGGTACCGTCCCGCTCGCGCATCCACCGTGGCCGCACCATGCTGCGGGAGAAGCTCGCCCACCGCGACCCGCGCCGGTCGGGCGGGAACGGTGCCGCCCTCGGCGTGCCACGGATCGCCGGTCTGGGCTAGGACCGATGCTGCATCCCCATCGCTCGCTGCAGGACCTCGTCGACGGTGAGCTGTCCGACAGGCGCCGCATCGCGGTGGAGCGCCATGTCTCCCGCTGCGTCTCGTGCGCTGCAGTCGTTGCCCGGCTCCGAAGTCTCAAGAGTGCGCTGCTGGGGCTGCGCAATCCGTCCCCCGACCCGGACCTGCAGCGCAGGCTGCTCTCGCCCGGGTTCGGGTCCGCCGGGGTCGAGGAGCGAACCGGCTCGAGTGCGGCCTTCGTGCGCGCCCATCACGAGCGCACCGGTCCCGTCCGCAGCCGCCGCACGCTGGTCGCCGCGGCGGGCGGGTCCGCTGCCGTCGTCGCCGCGGTCCTGACCGGCGCCTATGTCATCGGGTCGGAGACCCGGCCCACGACGGTCGCCGAGGCCGGCGGTACCACGGCGCTGCGCGCCGGCTGGGAAGCCGTGGCACCCCGGACGCCCACCTACCTGGACACCGACCAGCTGGCGACCCTGCGGGCCGGCGGGTGGTACTGCCCCGGAACTCGAGTCGCTCGGCTTCGACCTGCGCAGCGCCGAGGGCATCACCGTCGACGGCGCACCGACCCTGGAACTCGTCCTCGAGAACGACGGCGACACCGTGACCGTCTACGAACAGCGGAAGGTCGGCGGCGCGGTGGATGCCGCTGCTCCGCCGCTGAACGCCGTCACCGGCAACATCGTGACGCAGGACGGCTTCGAGCACGTCGGGGGTGCCGGCCAGGACGTCTGGGTCCTCTCCGGGACACCGTGGCAGGTCGTCCTCGATTCGCCGTCGGTCACCTACACCGTGGTCTCCGACCTGCCGGCGGCCGCCATGCCGCAGACGCTCAGCCAGCTCGTGACGGCGGAGCACGCCCAGCTCTCGCTGGCCCCGCAGGGCGGGGACGACTCCATGGTGGAGCGCATCCTTCGCGGGCTGTCGACGATCACCCACCCCGAGGAGAACGGCGGCTGACCGACGGCGGTGTCGCCGGTCCGGAGCTCCCGCGGGCACGGCCGGAGTCCGGCCCGGGCATGGGCGAATATGGTCGGCGCAGGCCGGGAAGGTAGTCTTTTCACGTGTTGGGAATCAACGGCCTCGAACTCGTGGTCCTGGCGATCATCGCCGTCGTGGTGCTCGGTCCGGAGCGTCTTCCGGAGTACGCCGCCCAGCTCGCCCGTCTCGTCAAGGGCCTGCGCCGCATGGCCTCGGGTGCCCGCGAGCAGCTCCGGGAGGAAGTCGGCCCCGAACTGGACGAGGTGGACTGGCGGAAGCTCGACCCACGCCAGTACGATCCCCGCCGGATCATCAAGGAAGCGCTCCTCGACGACATCGAGGACGTCTTCAAGCCCGTGAGCAGCGGCGCCCCGAGACCCGCCCCTGCTCCCGCGGTGGCGGCCGCCGGTGGCGCCCGCCCGGATGCGTCCGTGCCGTTCGGTCCCCGCCTCGGGGCAGGGCAGTGCGCTCCGTACGACCTCGAGGCCACCTAGACCCCGGACATCGGGCTCCGCCCGGCGTCGGCTTGCATCAGCGCGGGCTGAGCGGCAGCTTCAGTCCGTCCAGGCCCCGTGGGCGGCGGCGGGCGAGCACCGCGGCGATCGCCTCCAGTTCCGTACGGGCCCTCGAGCCGTCCCGGCCGAGGACGAGGGGAGTGCCGGCGTCGCCGCCCTCGCGCAGGGCCACCTCCAGGGGGATGCTGCCGAGCAGGGGGACCTCGGTGCCGAGCGTGTCCGTCAGCCTCGCTGCCAGCGTGCTCCCGCCTCCTGCGCCGAAGAGTTCGAGCCGCCCGCCGTCGGGCAGTTCGAGCCAGGACATGTTCTCGATGACGCCGGCCACACGCTGACCGGTCTGCGCGGCCATGGCGCCGGCGCGTTCGGCGACGTCGGCGGCAGCGCTCTGCGGGGTCGTGACGACCAGGAGCTCCGACGACGGCAGCAGCTGCGCCACGGAGATGGCGATGTCGCCCGTGCCCGGCGGCAGGTCCAGGAACAGGGCGTCCAGGTCACCGAAGTACACGTCCGTCAGGAACTGCTCGAGCGCCCGGTGCAGCATCGGCCCGCGCCAGGAGATGGGCTGGTTGCCGTCGACGAACATCCCGATGGAGATGACCTTCACGCCGTGGGCGACGGGCGGCAGGATGAGTTCGTCGACGCGGGTGGGCTGCTGCGTGATGCCCAGGAGGGCGGGGACCGAGAACCCGTAGACGTCGGCGTCCACGATCCCGACGCGGAGCCCCCTGCGCCGCCATGGCGACCGCGAGGTTCACCGTCACGCTCGACTTGCCGACACCGCCCTTGCCGCTGGCGACCGCGTAGACGCGCGTCAGGGATGACGGCTCGTTGAACGGGATGCCGCGGCGGCCGCCGGCGCCCTTCAGCTGCTCCTTCAGGGCGTCGCGCTGGGCCTGGTCCATGACGCCGAGCTCCACCTCCACGTCGTCGACGCCGTCCAGGTCGGACAGGGCGGCCTCGGTGTCCTGCCTGATCGTGTCGCGCAGGGGACACCCGGCGATGGTCAGGAGGACCCGGACCCGGGCGGTGCGTCCCTCGACGGCGACCGCGTCGACCATGCCGAGTTCGGTGATGGGACGGCGCAGCTCGGGGTCGATCACCGAGGTGAGGGCGTGCAGCACGGCCTCCTCGACGGGCAGGGGGGCATTCACCGGACGGGCTTCCTCCCGGTGGGCTGGACCTTCGGCAGCGCCACCGTACTCTCCGACGGCTTCCGGGGCCGCCGTTTCTGCAGCGTCAGTTCCTGTCCGTCGGTCGTCTCGAGCAGCTCCTCGAGGACGGAGCGCAGCTCGGACCGGACGTAGTCGCGTGTCGCCACCTCGCGCAGCGCGATGCGCAGCTCCGCGATCTCCCGCGTGAGGTACTCGGTGTCGGAGAGGTTCCGCTCCGCCCGCTGGCGGTCCTCACGCATGGAGACGCGGTCGCGGTCGTCCTGGCGGTTCTGCGCGAGGAGCAGCAGCGGTGCGGCATAGGAAGCCTGCAGGGAGAGCATCAGGGTCAGTGCCGTGAACCCGAGGGCCGCACTGTCGAAGCGCAGGTTCGCCGGAGCGACGGTGTTCCACGTCAGCCAGACCGCGACGAAGACCGTCATGTAGAAGAGGAACTGAGGGGTGCCCATGAAACGGGCGATGTTCTCCGTCCCGCTGCCGAAGCGGTCCGGATTCGGACGCAGGCGCGGGAGGATGCGCTTGCGCGTCTCACGCGGCGTATCGAGCCCGCGTGAATTCGACTTGATCCTCTCAACCACGGCGGTCACCTCGTTTCGGTACGGATGTGTCGTCCTGGGCCCGCCAGTCGTCGGGCAGCAGGTGATCCAGGACGTCGTCGACGGTTACGGCGCCCACCAGCCTGCCGTCGGCGTTGACCACCGGCAGCGAGTTCAGGTTGTAGGTGGCGAGGATCCTCGACACCTCGCTCACGTTCGCCTGGTCGCCGACGGCCTCGAGGTCCGTGTCGATGATGTTGCCGAGCGGCTCGGGCGGCGGGTACCGCAGCAGCTGCTGGATGTGCACGGCGCCGAGGTAGCGCCCCGTCGGCGTCTCGAGCGGCGGGCGGCAGACGAAGATCGAGGAGGCGAGGGCCGGGGTCAGTTCCTCCCGGCGGACGTGCGCGAGAGCCTCGGCGACGGTCGCCTCGGGAGGGAGGATGACGGGCACCGTGGTCATGAGGGAGCCGGCGGTGTCCTCCTCGTACTCCAGCAGGCGGCGGACGTCCTCGGCGTCGTCGGGCTCCATGAGTTGCAGGAGCTCCTCCTTCTGCGCCTCGGGGAGCTCGTTGAGGAGATCGGCCGCGTCGTCGGGGTCCATCTCCTCGAGGACGTCGGCCGCGCGCTCGCGTGTCAGGGACTGCAGGATCTGGACCTGGTCGTCGTCGGGCAGTTCCTGGAGGACGTCCGCGAGACGGTCGTCCTGCAGCTCGCCGGCGACTTCGATGCGCCGTTTGTCGTTCATCTCGTGCAGCGCGTCGGCGAAGTCGGCGGGCTTGAGGTCGTCGTGCTGAGCGACGAACTGGGTGGCGCCCTGCGGTTCGTCCGTGGTGCCGTGGAAGGCATCGAGCCAGTCGATGATGAGGCGCTCACCGCCGCGACGCAGGCCGCGCAGGGGAGAGGTCGATCCGCCGCGTCGCACGAACAGCTGGGAGACGTGCCAGTCGCCCGCACGGTTGCGCTCCATCGCGATGTCCTCGACGACGGCGCTGCCGCTTCCGTCGCGCAGGGTGAGTCGCCGGTCGAAGAGCTCGGCCACGACCAGCATCTCCGCGCCACGCTGCTCGAAGCGGCGGAGGTTGACGAGACCGGTGCAGATGATCTGGGACGGGTCCATCGAGGTGATGCGCGTCATGGGTACGAACACGCGTTTCTTCCCGGGGACCTCGACCACGAGGCCCACGACCTGCGGGGGCCTGGTCGGGCCGCGGTCGAGGACGACGGCGTCCCGGAGGCGGCCGAGGCGGTCGCCCAACGGATCGAAGACATCGAGCCCCAGGAGTCGGGCGACGAAGACGCGGGTCGGGTTGTTAGTCACAGCTCTAGGCTATCCGGCGCCGCACACCGCGACGGCATCACGACGGGCAGGCGGACCGTCGGCGGCGGCGCAGCAGCCGTGGCGGGTCTTCCCTGCCGGCAGCGGGGGAGCCGGGAGTTCACCGCGGGCGATACTCCTCCCACCTGATGGAGCAGTACGCAAGAATGGGATCATGTCGACACCACCTCTCGGAACCACTGCCTCCCGCGACCTGGGCCGGGTGCTGCCCACGGGCGAGACCATCGGCCGGTACACGGGGTACCTCGATGCCCAGAAGGCCGTGGACTACCTCGCCGACCACAAGTTCGCGGTCGAGCGGGTGGCGATCATCGGCAACGACCTCAAGACCGTGGAGCGCGTCACAGGGCGCCTCAGCTATCCGCGGGTGGCGCTCGGCAGCGCCGCGACCGGAGCCTGGTTCGGTCTCTTCGTGGGTGTGATCCTGAGCCTCTTCGCCGGCAGCGAGACCGGTGTCACCATCACGTCGTCGATCGCGCTCGGAGCGATCTTCTGGCTGCTCTTCGGCGTCATCACCTACACGTTCCAGCGCGGCAAGCGTGACTTCACCTCCACGAGCCAGGTCATCGCGACGAGCTACGACGTGATCGTCGATCCGAGCGTGGCAGCCGACGCCCGCCGGTTGCTGCAGCAGCTCCCGATGAACGGGCAGGCCCAGCATCCCGGCGCCAACCCCGCCGCCTGGGGCCAGGTACCCGGGCAGGCGCCCGAGCGGCCCGCGTCCTGGAACGACCCCTACCCCGGGCAGCAGCCGCAGCAGGCGGGTTCGGCCGAGGGGCAGACCGCCGGTCCCGGCACGAGTGGTCCGCGCAAGGGACAGTTCCCCGACCTTCCCGACGGCCGTCCCCAGTACGGTGTGCGCGTCGAGGACCAGCCCGGCGCACCCGGCGCACCCGAGGCGCCGGTGCAGCCCACGGACGGCGGGCAGGACGGTCCCGCACAGGGCGGAGGGCCCGGGACCCACGGCTCCAGCTCGGCCGGGGGCCCGCACCAGGGGTAGCAGCGGCCGGACAGCGGCCGGTCGCACGGTCATGGAGAAGGCAGGGACCCGAGGGTCCCTGCCTCCTCCGACGAACGGGGCGGGCTCCCGGCCCGGGATCTACTCGCCGGTGCTGCCCCAGATACCGGCCATCCAGTCCTCGACCTCGTCCGGGCTCCGGGGGAAGGCCGCGCTGAGGTTGACGGGTCCGTCGGCGGTCATCAGCACGTCGTCCTCGATGCGCACACCGATCCCGCGGTACTCCTCGGGGACCGCCAGATCCTCCGCCTTGAAGTACAGGCCCGGCTCGATGGTGAAGACCATGCCCTCGGTGAGTATCCCGTCCAGGTACAGTTCCCGCTTGGCCTGGGCGCAGTCGTGCACATCCATGCCGAGGTGGTGGCTGGTCCCGTGCGGCATCCAGCGGCGGTGGTGCTGGCCCTCGGGCGCGAGCGCCTCGTCGAGGGATACGGGCAGGAGTCCCCACCGGTCCAGGTTCTCGGCCAGGACCGTGACGGCCGCGAGGTGGACCTCACGGAACTTCCGGCCCGGCTGTGCTGCGGCGAAGCCCGCGTCGGCGGCATCGAGCACGGCCTGGTAGATCCTGCGCTGCGTCTCGGTGTACCGCCCGTTCACGGGGATGGTGCGGGTGACATCGGCCGTGTAGAGGCTCTCCGCCTCCACTCCTGCGTCCAGCAGCAGCAGTTCGCCGGCCCTGACCTGGCCGGTGTTGCGGATCCAGTGGAGCGTCGTCGCGTTGTTCCCCGATGCTGCGATGGTGTCGTAGCCGAGGTCGTTGCCTTCCTCGCGGGCACGGGCGAAGAACGCGCCTTCGACAACGCGCTCGCCACGCGGATGGGTGATGGCGCGGGGGAGGGCGCGGACCACCTCGTGGAACCCCTCGACGGTGGCGGCGACGGCCGCCTCCATCTGCTCGATCTCCCAGGCGTCCTTGATGAGCCGCAGCTCGGACAGGGCCTCGGCGAGTACCGCGTCGAGGGCGTCCGCCTTCTCGAGGTCCACGCCCGTGTTGATCCGGGAGGTGTCGACGAGCGCGTCGGCGTTGAGGTCGACCTCCCGGAGCAAGCGGATGCTCACCCCACCGATCTCGCGAACGCCGGCGTCCTTGGTGATCGCCACCTCGAGTTCGGCGAGATCCGCGGTCGCGAGGGCGAGCTGGGCCCGGATCTGCGCCATGGAGAGACGCTGGCCGATCCAGAACTCGCCGTAGCGCGCATTCGCATAGAACTCGGCGCTGTCGCGTCCCGCGAGTTCCCGGAAGTACAGCGTGGCCGTATGGTTCCCGCCGTCGTCCCCCGTTCCCTGTTCCACCGGTTCGAGGACCAGCACGGCGTCGGGTTCGTGGTCGAGGCCGAGACCGGTCAGGTGGGCGAATCCCGAGTGCGGGCGGTAGCGGTAGTCGGTGTCGTTGGAGCGGACCTTGAAGGGGCCGGCCGGGATCACGATGCGCTCGCCGGGGAAGCGGTCGGAGACGGCACGACGACGGCGCGCGGCGTGCGCCGCGACGGTCGCCACGGCCGGGAGGTCCTCCGACGCCGGTGCCCAGCTGCTGGCCATGAAGGCCTTGAAGGCGTCGGAATCGGGCCGCTGGGAGCGGTTCTCGTTGCGGTCGGACAGCGGCTGGCCCTCCGGCGAATCGGTGGGGTTTCGGGATGCGGGGGCGGTGTCGTCGGTGCTCACCCCGCCATCGTCTCACCGTCGCCGTGCCGCGGGAAAGTCCGCACCCCGCGGCGTCGCCGTGCCGCTGGCGGGCCGGAACCGTACCGGCGCGTAGATTGGGTCCGGTGAGAATCGACCTGCACACCCACTCCAACGTCTCGGACGGCACGGAGGACCCCGATGTCCTGATCGCGTCCGCCGTCGCCGCGGGCCTCGACGCCGTCGCCCTCACCGACCACGACTCGACGGCGGGCTGGGACCGGGCAGCGGCGGCGGCGGCGAGGCTGGGCATCACCTTCGTCCCCGGCATGGAGGTCTCCTGCCGGACCGACACCGGCATCAGCGTGCACGTGCTGTCCTACCTGCACGACCCGGAGCACGCCGGCCTCCGCGAGGAGATCGGGAAGTCCCGCACAGCGCGCCTCACGCGCGCCCGCCGCATGGTCGAGCTCATGTCCGAGGACTTCCCCATCACCTGGGACCTGGTCGAGGAGCATGTGACCGAGGGTGCGACCGTGGGCCGCCCCCACATCGCGGACGCCCTGATCGCACTGGGCATCGTGACCACGCGGTCGGAGGCCTTCGATCGCGTCCTGACCGCGCGTTCCCCGTACTGGGTCAGCCACTACGCGCCGCACCCCGCACACGCCGTCGCCCTCATCCGTGCGGCCGGCGGCGTCCCGGTCTTCGCGCATCCCTCGGCCTTCAACCGCGGGGCGGTGGTGGGGGGCGCCGTCATCGACGAGATGATCGACGCCGGCCTCCTGGGACTCGAGGTGGAGCACCGCGACAACCCCGAGGGTGCGCGCGGAGAACTGCGGGCGATCGCGCGCGAGAACGGGTTGCTGGTCACCGGCTCCAGCGACTACCACGGCAGTGGCAAGCCCAACCTGCTGGGCGAGAACGTCACGAGCCGCGAGACGCTCGAGGCCATCGTCGAGTTCGCCACGGGGACGTCGCTGCGCTAGGACCCCCGGTCCGCGCCGGACCCCGCAGTCCCCGACCCGGACCGCCCGGCAGTCGGCCGGCCGGGTCAGGTCCAGAGGGCCAGGCGCTCACGCATGACCTCGATGGCCTGCGGGTTCCGGTCCACGCAGACGAAGCGCCGGCCGAGTTTGCCGGCCACCGCTCCGAGGGTGCCCGACCCCGCGAAGAAGTCCAGCACCCAGTCGTCCTTCCGGCTGCTCGCCGCGACGGCGCGCCGGAGCAGGCCCTCGGGCTTCTGCGTGGGGTAGCCGGTCTTCTCGCGGCCCGTGGGGGACACGATGGTGTGCCACCAGACGTCCGTGGGGAGTTTGCCGAGGGCAGCCTTCTCCGCCGTCACGAGTCCGGGCGCCATGTACGGTTCGCGGTCGACCTCGTCGCTGTTGAAGTAGTACGCCGAGGGATTCTTCACGTACACCAGGATGTTGTCGTGCTTCGCGGGCCATTTGCGCTTGGCCCGGGCACCGTAGTCGTAGGCCCAGATGATCTCGTTCAGGAAGCAGTCGCGCCCGAAGAGGACGTCCAGCATCACCTTGGCGTAGTGCACCTCGCGGTAGTCGAGGTGGAGGTAGAGGGTGCCGTCGTCGGCGAGGAGCCGCCACGCCTCGGCGAGCCGGGGCACGAGGAAGTCCCAGTAGTCCTCGAAGGCGTCGTCGTAGCTCGCGAGCATGCCCTTGACGGTCGAGTAGGAGAGCCCCTTGAAGCCCACGCGGTCGCCCGAACCGTCGACCGCCCGCACCATGGTGGTCTGCTGGCGGCGCTGGGCCCGGCCGGTGTTGAACGGGGGATCGACGTAGATCATCGTGAAGGCCGCATCCGGCAGGGTCGCCAGGTACTCGGCGTTGTCCGCGTGCACCACGAGGTTCGCGCCGTCCGCCCTCCAGATCGGAGGCGCGGACGGCGCAGGGAGTCCGGTCACCGAGGGCTAGTCCTCTGCGCCGCCGGCCGGTTTCGCGACGACCTCGCCGTTGCGCCGGCGCGTGCGGGTGCGGCGCTGCCGGTCACCCGCGGGAGCTTCGGCATCGGACCCGGAACGACGGCGGTGGCCGCCGCCCTCGACGGCGTCGCCGGAGTGTGCCGCTGCCGCCGGTGCAGCAGGTGCGTCCGCGGAGCGGTTACCGCCCCGGCCACGGCTGCGCGGGCTGCGCGTACCGTCGGCCGATTCGCCGGCCGCCGCGCCGTCGCGGCGGCCGCCGCGACCGCCGGTGCGCGTCCGCCGTCGCCCCGGCGCCGTCGGGGCGTGCGCCGCCGCCGCGTTGCCGGTCTCGCCCAGGTCCTCCAGGACCTCCGCGTCGATGCCGGCGAGCTTGCGGTCCTTGCGGGGAAGGCGCCCCTTGGTGCCCTCGGGGATGTCGAGATCGGTGTAGAGATGCGGCGACGAGGAGTAGGTCTCCACCGGTTCCGGCGTGTCCAGGCCGAGTGCCTTGTTGATGAGGCCCCAGCGGGGCACGTCGTCCCAGTCGACGAAGGTGACGGCGGTGCCCTTCTTGCCGGCGCGGCCCGTGCGGCCGACGCGGTGCAGGTAGGCCTTCTCGTCCTCGGGGCACTGGTAGTTGATGACGTGTGTGATGTCCTCGACGTCGATGCCGCGCGCCGCGACCTCCGTGGCCACGAGCACGTCGATCTTGTCACCGCGGAAGGCACGCAGCGCCTGCTCGCGGGCACCCTGGCCCAGGTCGCCGTGGATCGCGCCGGCCGCGAAACCGCGATCGATCAGTTCCTCGGAGAGCTTCGCCGCCGTGCGCTTCGTCTTGCAGAAGATGATGGCGCGGCCGCGGCCCCGTGCCTGCAGGATGCGGGCCACCACCTCGGCCTTGTCCAGGTTGTGCGCCCGGTAGATGACCTGGCGGATGTCCTTCTTGGTGATGCCCTCGTCCTCGGGATCCGCGGCGCGGATGTGCGTGGGCTGCGTCATGTAGCGGCGGGCCATCGCGATGACGGGGCCGGGCATCGTGGCCGAGAACAGGAGCGTCTGGCGCACGGGAGGCGTGGCGGCGATCAGGGTCTCGACGTCGGGCAGGAAGCCGAGGTCCAGCATCTCGTCGGCCTCGTCGAGCACCACGATCTTGACGTTCTTGAGCACCAGCAGTTTCTGCCGGTACAGGTCGATCAGGCGGCCGGGCGTGCCGACCACGATCTCGACGCCCTTCTTGATGGCCTCGATCTGGGGCTCGTACGCGCGGCCGCCGTAGATGGTGACGATGCGCGCGCGTTGCGCTTCTTCGCCGCCGTCGTGAGATCGTTCGCGACCTGGACGGCGAGTTCGCGCGTCGGCACGACGACCAGCGCCTGCGGGGCGCCCGGGACGGGGAGCTTCTCGTAGCCCGCGTCGTCGGGACCGACGACGCGCTGGATCGCGGGGATGCCGAAGCCGAGGGTCTTGCCCGTCCCGGTCTTCGCCTGGCCGATGATGTCGTGGCCGCCGAGGGCGATCGAGAGCGTCATCGCCTGGATGGGGAAGGGGTGGGTGATGCCGGCGTCGCTCAGGGACTCGACGATGTCGGGGCGGACGTTGAAATCCGCGAAGGTCTCGGCGACGGCCGCGTGCGGCTCCTCCGTGGTGACCAGGGTCTCCTCGACGTCGATGGCGTCGGAGGAGTTGTCGGCGACGAGGTGGTGCGTATCCGTGGCCGGGGGCGTTGTCTGTGTTCGTGTTGTGCACGTTCTACCGTTCATTCAGGCCGAGCGGCCGCCGAGGCTCGACGCCGGGATGGATTCATCCTGTGCGGAGCGTATCGGCGGGCGCGGGGCGTCCAGTGGAAGCCGATCGCGGGCTTGCAACTGCGTGCGGGCTGCGGAGGGAGACCTGCGCCCGCGGGAAAACTCGGGATCGAGTAGGTACTGCGGGTTATCGACGGATTGATAACGACCGGGCATCCATTACTACGGGTTCAAGCCTACCCTGCCCGTCGGTTCCGGGCCTCATCGCAGGTCCCGCTGGGGCGCGTCCGTCGGTTTGACCTCGAAGCGGATGCGCCGCCGGGCGATGTCCGCTTCGAGCAGGACCACGGTGACGCGCTCTCCCGCGACGAGTTCGCCGTAGCACTTGGCCTCCAGCGGGGGTTCGGTGACCTGCACCGTGCCGGACAGGCGCGGGGCCTGCCTGCCGGGCGCGTCCTCGACGGCGGGCGGGGAGCCCTGCAGGACGACGGCGGAGAAGGCCTCGCCGATGCGGTTGCTCAGCAGCGCCGCCTGCACGGCGTCCATCGCGCCGGAATCGAGCCGCGAGGCGGTCTGGTTCGAGGACGCCATCAGCGCATTGAGATCGGGGAGGGCGGCACGCACCCACTCCGGCACGTCCTCGCCGGCGCACAGCGACGCACACGTGACGAGCACGAAGCGGTCCACGAGGCGGCGCAGGGGAGCTGTGGTGTGCGCGTAGGGCGCCGCGATGGCCGACTGCACGACGGCGTCGGGCACCGCACCGTCGAACGCGGTGTAGCCGGCGCCACGGAAGAGCGAGGCCGCGGCGTGCATCAGGGCGAGCTGCCGCGGGTCGGCGACGTCGAGCGTGCGCAGGAAGGCCCCGTACGGCATGTCCGAGGTCCACGGGTGCTCGAGCGCCTCCGACTGGCGGCGGAACTTGCCCAGTGCGCCGTCGTCGGGCTCCGGCATGGTGCGCAGGATGCCGATGCCGCCGTCGATCATCATGCGGGCCGCGGCCATGCCCGTCATCAGCGAGATCTGCGCGTTCCAGTCCTCGCAGGGAAGGGGCGGCTCGGTGACGATTGCGTAGCTCTCGCCGTCGTGGGTGATCTCCTGGCGCGGCAGGTTGAGGCTCGCCCCGCCGCGGTCCAGTTCCTGCTGGATGCGCCGGACCCCGACCTCGCGGAGGAGGAGTTGCTCGTCCGCGGTACCCGTGTCGATCGCCGTCTGGACCTCGGCGTAGGTGAGCTGGCGGCGGCTGCGCACCGTGGCACGGCGGACGGTGACGGACCGGACGACGGCGCCGGCGTCGAGGTCGAAGTGCCAGACGAAGGCAGGGCGGTCCTGGTCGGGGAGGAGGCTCGCGGCGTCCTCCGAGATGGTCTCCGGGTGCAGGGAGATCCGTCCGTCGGGTGCGTACAGGGTCTGGCCGCGGAGCCTGGCTTCGGCGTCGACCGCGCCCCCGGCCCGGACGAAGAGCGGTACGTCGGCGATGGCGTACCAGACCTCGTAGCCGGCGTCGGGTCCCGGCCCGGGATCGTCCGACCCGTCGGACCCGGCACTGCGTGCCAGATGGACGGCCTGGTCGAGATCGGTGGAGCCGGGCGGGTCGATGGTGAGGAAGGGCAGGTGTCGCAGGTCGGCGGGCGGCAGGCGGGAGGCCGCCACCGCCTCGGCCGCCTCGCGGAGCGCGTCCTCCGGGAAGCCCTCACGGATGTCGAGTTCCTCGCGGAGGGCCCGCAGCGACTCGGTGAGCCGCTGCCGGGACTCGCGGTCCCTGAGGTCCATATGCTGTGCTGGCACACGCCTTACGGTAGTGCACGTTCCGGACATCGGGCAGACCGGATGTTCGGGCCGGGTACCGGCGCGCCCGTCCGCGCCATCAGGAAGGCGACGGGCGGAGCGATTCCACGGCCTTGACCACACGGCGTCGGCGCGTGTCCGCGCCCTTCGCCTGGACGACGGGCAGCACGAGGGCCTTCCTGCGGCTCACGGACAGCGCATCGAACGCGCGGGCCAGCGCCGGATCACCGGACAGCGCGACGGCGAGGTCCTCGGGAACGTCCACGGTGCGCTCCTCGGTGTCGAGCTCGAGCCGCACGGCCACCGTCCGGCCGGCCTCGAGACCGGCTGCCGTGCGGTGCTCCGCGCTGACCGGGATCATGGGGCGCCCGTCCATCGACCCGACGGTGGTGCGGTACGTATAGGTCCCGATCGTGACGCGCACCGGGGGGCGCCTGCCTCCACCGAGCGCGGCCAGGACCTGCTCGGGCACCTGCAGCCCGGTAGCGGTGCGGCCCGAGAGTTCGAGGACGGCGGAGAAGTCCACGGGTGCCTGCCTTCCGTCCGGCTGCGCACCGGACCGTCGGGAACCGGAGAGCAGCGGGATCCCGCGGTCCGGACCGGGACGAGCCTGGACGGCGTCGCCGTCCTGCACCAGGTGCCGGGCGCCGTCCGGCGGGTTGCCCCACCCCTGCGATTGCGTACTCTTAGCAGAATGAACAACGGCTCCACCGACAGCACGGCTCTTCCCGCGACCGGGCAGGACCGCGCCGTGCCGCCGGGCCCCCCCGCGGTGCGCCCGATGCGTCCGGAACCTCGGGCGGCGTCCGACGGGCCGGCTGCCGTCGTCCGGCCGGCAGCGGAGGACCCCGCACACGATGCCTTCTCGGACCCCCGCTACGCCCGCTTCGTGACCGACCTGCTCGGTGTCATCGCCTACGGGGAGCTCTCCGGCTTCGAGCGGTTGTCGTCGGACGCCCGCTTCTCGCCGAGCCTCGCGGACCGCGCGAGCCTCGGCCGGCTCGCGGTCCGGGAATTCGAGCACTTCGAGTCGGTGACGGCCTTTTTGGGCCGGCGGGGCGTGTCCGTCGAGGACGCGATGACGCCGTTCCAGGCATCCATCGATGCCTTCCACGAGCGCACGCGGCCCGGCGACTGGTACGAGTCGCTCATGAAGGCCTACGTCATCGACGCCTTCTCCGGCGACTTCTACCGGTCCCTGGCGGACAGCCTCGACCCGGCCACCCGCGAACTCATCGGCGCCATCGACGCGGGCGAAGGCGCCACGCACCTGCAGCGCCGCCTGAAGGAGGCGCTCTCCGACGACCCGCGCCTCGCATCGCGCCTCGCGCTCTGGGGGCGCCGGCTCGTCGGGGAAGCCCTCACGCAGGCGCAGCGCGTCGGTATCGAGCGTGAGTACCTGGCGGGACTGCTCTTCGCCGCCGAACCCGACCACGCGCAGCACACCACGGCCCTCTTCGCGCAGCTCACCCGCAACCATTCGCGGCGCATGAGCGCACTCGGACTCACCGCCTAGTCCTTCGCCCACGACAGGAAGACCCGCGGGCCACGCCCTCCGGCGTCGCCCGCGGGTCCTCGTCCGCGTCCTGCTGTCCGCCCGGGATTAGAGCGCGCCGAAGCCCACGCGGCGGGTCTCCTCGGCGCCGATCTCGACATAGCCGAGGACCGACGTCGGGACGATCACCTGGCGGCCCTTGGAATCCTTGAGGCGCAGCTCGGTACCGCCGCTCATCGCCGCGGCCACGAGCTCCGCGATCGCGTCGGCGCTCTCGGAGGAATCGAGGATGATCTCCCGGTTGACGTTCTGGATACCGATCTTGACTTCCACGGCGCATGCCTCCTGTGTAGTGAACCTGTGATTCGTACCGAAACCTACTCTAGATTTCCTTGGGGAAGCGGCTGATTCCGCGCCAAGCTAAACGGTAGATCAGCTCCGCGGCGGCATCGATGTCGAGGCTGCCGTCGGTCTCCAGCCAGTATCTGGCGCTGATCTGCGCCATCCCCGCCAGGCCGCGGCCCAGCAGCGTCGCCTCCACCAGGGACAGCTGGGTGTCACCCGCGATCACGCCGGCGATGTCGTTGGCGAACTGTGCGTTGAAGGCCTCGAGCCGGCTGCTCACGTCGGGCTCGTTGCTGATGTCCGACTCGAAGACGAGGCGGTGCGCCCTGCTGTCCTGTGCGATGAACTGGAAATAGGCACGCATGGTCGCGTGGACCCGGAGCTTGTTGTCATCCGTGGAGCGCAGGGCATCGACGAGCAGCTGCGTCAGCTCGGCGAGATGGCTGTCGAGCAACGCGAGGTAGAGGTCGCGCTTGCCCGGGAAATGCTGGTAGAGCACCGGCTTGCTGACCTTGGCCGCGACGGCGATGTCGTCCATCGCCGCGCCGTGGTATCCGCTCCCCACGAAGACCTCCTGTGCCGCTGCCAGCAGCTGCCGACGGCGTTCGTCCCGCGGCAGCCGGAGGGGCTTTCCAGAGGCGGTCGGTTCTGCACTCACGTAGGGCGATCCTCGGTTCAGCGGTGGGTGGACGTCCGCCCAGTTTACCCACCGGTCTCCCGGTCCACCGTTCCGGGTCGCCGGCCGTCCCCGTTCCTGCGGACCGGCCGCTGGCCGGTGTGCCGGGTCGCGGAATACCCTTGGGCATGACCGCTTCCCCGTCGTCGCCGCACGCCCCCGCACCCGTGTCCAGCGCCGCTGTGCCGACGGCGGTGCCGTCGGCACGACCGGTCCCGGAGCCGTCGGAGGGCTGGTCGGAGGGCTGGCAGGGACGGGTGCCAGGACTGCCTCCGCTCGTCGACGCGACCGGGAGCCTGACGCAGGAGGAGAGCGCCCGCTACTCCCGGCACCTGATCATCCCCGGTTTCGGGCCAGACGCGCAGCTGCGCCTCAAGAACGCGCGCGTGCTCGTGATCGGGGCCGGCGGTCTCGGCTCGCCCGCACTGCTCTACCTGGCCGCGGCGGGAGTGGGGACGCTCGGCATCGTGGACGACGACGACGTCGAGCTCTCGAACCTGCAGCGCCAGGTGATCCACTCGGTGCCGGACATCGGACGGTCGAAGGCCGAGTCGGCGCGCGACAGCATCCTGGCGCTGAACCCACTGGTCGACGTGGTCCTGCACCGGGAACGGCTCGAGAGGTCCAACGCCCTGTCCCTGTTCGCAGGCTACGACCTCGTCGTCGACGGCACGGACAACTTCGCCACCCGCTACCTCGTGAACGACGCCGCCGCGATCCTCGGCAAGCCCTACGTGTGGGGCTCCATCCTCCGTTTCGACGGGCAGGTGAGCGTGTTCTGGCAGGATCGCGGACCCACCTACCGCGATCTCTATCCCGAGGCGCCGCCGCCGGGATCGGTGCCGTCCTGCGCCGAGGGAGGCGTGCTCGGCGTGCTCTGCGCGCAGATCGGCTCCGTGATGGTCAACGAGGCGATCAAGCTCATCACGGGCGTCGGCACCACCCTCCTCGGCAGGGTGCTGGTGTTCGACGCACTGGAGATGAGCTGGCGGGAAGTGCGCGTACGTCCCGACCCGACGGCGGCGCGCATCACCGAACTGATCGACTACGAGCAGTTCTGCGGGTTGCCACCCGCCGGTCGGACCGGGGCGGAGGGTGCCGGCAGCGGGGACCGGGTCCCGACGATCACGGTGGACGAACTCGCGCGGCTCCTCGCCGAGCGGTCCGCGGGAAGGGCCGATTTCGAGCTGCTCGACGTCCGCACCCCGGAGGAGTACGCCATCGTCAGCATCGACGGCGCAGTGCTGGTCCCGAAGGACACGATCCTCGACGGCGACGCCTCCGTGGACGCCGGCCGGACCGTCTACGTCCACTGCAAGTCGGGCGTCCGGTCGGCCGACGTCGTGCGCTTCCTCCGGGCGCAGGGGCACCCGGACGCGCGGTCGGTGGACGGCGGGATCATCGAGTGGGTCCGCAGGATCGAACCGGCGAAGCTGACGTACTAGGCGGCCGTACCGGGCGGCCGTGGCAGGGGACTAGGCGCTCCGGGCGGGCCGCTCGTGGTCCACGGGGCACACGGCACCGTCGGCATGCGAGTGGTGCCGGCGGGCGGACGGGACTCCGGTGCCGGACGGGGTGGCTCCGTCGGAGGTCGCCGTCACGGCGGTCGCCTTCGGGACGGCGGGCGCGACGTCGATCCCGTACAGGGCCTCGAGCGCGGCGGTGTAGTCGTCCTGGCGTCCCTCGGCTGCGAGTTCGCGGGCACGGACGGTCGGTACGTGCAGGAGCTGGCGGACCATGCGCCGCAGGGCGAACTCGACCTCCTCGGCAGCCGCGGTGCAGCCGTGCTGAGCCCTCACGCGTTCCATCTCGGAGTCGAGCACGGCCTGGGTGTGCTGGCGCAGCGCGACGATCGCGGCGTTCATCGCCCGGGTGTTCTGCTGCTCCTCGAAGGACCGCGCGGCCTCGCGCACCAGGTCCCCGGCCTGGGCGAGGGCGTCGGCCTGCTCCTCCGGTGCAGCTGCGCGCACGGACTCGAGGGTGATGAGCTCGACGTCGTCGAGGGTACCGACGGCGGGATCGAAGTCGTGGCTCAGCGCCAGGTCGATGACCACGAGCGGGCGGTTGCTGCCTTCGCGGACCCGTTCGATGTCGGCGGCGTCGATGCGCGCGTCACTGCCGCTGCAGCCGATGACCACGTCCGCCCGGCGCATGGCGCCGGGCAGGTCGGCGGCCGGAACAGCCGTCCCGCCGCGCGTGGCCACGAACGCGTCCGCGCGTCCGGAGGACGAGAAGACGGAGATGTCGGTGCAGCCCCGATCCTTGAGGGCGGCCATCGTGGCCCCCGCGTAGGCGCCGGTGCCGAACAGCACCACGGTCTTGCCGGACCAGTCGGCGTCGTCGGAGATGTCGCCCGCCAGTTCGAGGGCGACGGAGACGATCGAACGGCCGCGGCTGCCGAGTGCGGTCTGCGCCCCGACCTCCTTCGCGGTCTTCGACGCCGCCTGGAAGAGGCGCACGAGTCCGCCACTGGCCGTTCCCGAGCCCTGGGCCTCGGTGAGTGCGCGCCGGACCTGTCCGGCGATCTCGCGTTCCCCGATCACGGCCGAGTCCAGTCCGGCGCCGACGGCGAACAGGTGCTCCGCGACGTCCTGGCCGGTGTGCGTCTCGAAGGAGGCGGACACCGACTTCTCGGGGATGCCGGAGTACTCGCTGATGGTGGAGACGATCGCGGAACGGGCGGCCTCCACGTCGTCCTCCGACGGGGCCTCCGCGTAGATCTCGAACCGGTTGCAGGTGGCGAGGACCACGGCGCCCGATACCGACCTGTCGTCGGCGAGCGCGACGGAAGGGACCTGGGGCGCCCCGACGCTCAGTCGGGCAACGGTTTCCAGGTCCACGTTCGAGTGTGTCGCTACAAGTGAAAGAAGTACCACAGCCCCTCAATCATACCGAGAACGACCCCCGTTCCCTGAATAGGTGATCCTTACCGGCGCTTGCAAACCGCGGGATTCTGCGGGATCGTGTCCCTCCACCAGCAGGTGATGTTGCCCACGCCCGCCCCGGCAGCCGGCGCCCCGGTTAACCATCGGCCGGGATCTTCGGCAGAATCTGCGGTATGGACCTTGGAGCATCGCACCCGCTGGTCGACGGACGCACGTCCGGCTCGGCCCTCATCTCCGCGTATCGCGGGCAGACTCCGCACCGCCGGCCCGTGTGGTTCATGCGCCAGGCGGGACGGTCCCTGCCCGAGTACCGCGCGCTGCGGGAGGGCACGAACATGCTCGAGTCCTGCCTGGACCCCGAGATGGCGTCCGAGATCACCCTCCAGCCCGTCCGCCGGCACGACGTCGACGCCGGCATCTTCTTCTCCGACATCGTGATCCCGCTCATGCTGGCCGGGGTCGACGTGGACATCGTCCCCGGTGTCGGTCCCGTCCTCGGCAAGCCCATCCGGTCCGCCGCCGACGTGGCGGCCCTGCCCCGGCTGACGGACGAGGCGCTCGAGCCCATCCGCCGGGCCGTCGCCCTCACCGTCGCCCAGCTCGGCTCCACACCGCTCATCGGATTCGCGGGTGCCCCGTTCACCCTGGCCGCCTACATGGTGGAGGGGCGGCCGTCACGCGATCACCTCGGTCCGCGCACCATGATGCACTCCGACCCGGACACGTGGCGTGCGCTGACGGAGTGGGCCGCGGACGCCTCCGGCATGTTCCTCCGCGCGCAGCTGGAGGCCGGTGCGAGCGCAGCGCAGCTGTTCGATTCGTGGGCCGGTTCGCTGGGGCTCGCCGACTACCGTCGTTCCGTCGCGCCGGCGTCGCGCCGCGCCCTGGACCACGTCCGCGGCCTGGGGGCACCCCTGATCCACTTCGGCACCGGGACCTCCGAACTGCTCGGTGCCATGCACGAGGTTGGGGTGGACGTCATCGGTGTCGACTACCGCCTGCCCCTCGACGAGGCCGGCCGTCGGCTCGGCGGCACCGTTCCGCTCCAGGGCAACATCGACCCGGCCCTGCTCCCCGCACCCTGGCCCGTCCTCGAGCAGCACGTCCGCGACGTGCTCGAGGCCGGTTCGTCGGCACCGGGCCACGTGGTGAACCTCGGACACGGGGTCCCGCCGGAGACGGACCCTGACGTCCTGACGCGCGTCGTCGAGCTCGTCCACTCCGTGGAGCCGTAGGCATGGCGAAGCGCGGGACCGCGACGGGGCTGCCGGGCCGCCCGGCGACGCGGGCGCGCAGGAGCGGGCCCCGCGACGCCGGACCATCGTCGTGATCGGCGGGGGCATGGCCGGTCTCGTGGGCGCACGCACGCTCCTGCAGAGGGGTTTCCACGTGACGCTGCTCGAGCGGTCCGGCCGTTTCGGCGGGACCGTGGACGGTCGCGTGCTCGGCGGTCTCCGGCTGGACAGCGGCGCCGAATCCTTCTCCACGCGCTCGGCCACCGTGCCCGCGCTCGCCGAGGAACTGGGGCTGGGCGACCGCATCGTGGCGCCCGATGCCACCGGCGCCTGGGTGCAGCTCCCCGGCAGGGACCTCGCGGCCTCGGCGCAGCCGCTCCCCAGCTCCGGAGTGCTCGGCATCCCCGCGGATCCGTCGGATCCGGCCGTCACAGCGGTGATCGGACGGGCCGGCGCCCTCAGGGCAGCCCTCGACAGGGTGCTGCCGGTGGGCCCGCTCGCGACCCGCACGAAGGTCAGCCTCGGTGAGCTGGTCCGCACCCGGATGGGCGATGAGGTCCTCACCCGGCTCGTGGCGCCCGTCGCCGGCGGCGTGTTCTCGGCCGACCCCGACGACCTCGACGTCGACTCCGTGGCCCCGGGGCTGCGCTCCACCATGGGTCGCCTCGGCTCCCTCGGAGCGGCGGCCGGAGCCCTGCGGCAGGCGGCGCCGGCCGGTGCCGCGGTCGGTGGCCTGGCCGGGGGCATCGCGCAGCTCCGGGACGCCCTCGTGGCCGAACTCGTCGCGGACGGCGCCGACCTGCGCACGGGCGAACAGGTCACGGCGATCACCCGCTCGGGCGCGGCCTGGACCGTGACGACGGAACACTCGACCCTTGCGCGGCGGATCCCGGCCGACGGCGTCCTCGTCGCGACGGAGGGCCGCGCCGCCGTCGACCTCCTCGGTCCGGCCATCCCGGCGGTGGCCGGGGAGCGGCCGGACCCGGTGCCGGGCGTCGCCCTCGTCACGCTGATCGTCGACGTCCCCGAACTCGACGCCCGCCCGCGCGGCACCGGTGTGCTGGTGGCCCGCGGCGTGGAGGGAGTCGCCGCCAAGGCGCTGACCCACGCGACCGCCAAGTGGGCGTGGCTGCGCGACCAGGCCGGACCCGGCTCACACGTGCTCCGGCTGTCCTTCGGACGCGTGGGGGATACCCCGGCCGACGTCGGACTGGCCACGCCGGACGACGCCCTCTACCGCCACGCGCTCGCCGACGCCTCGTCCCTGCTCGGCGTCCCGATGCAGGAGGCCGATGTGCTCGACTGGGACGTGGTGCGCTGGGCCGGTGCCCTGCCCCACGCCTCCGTGGGTCACCGGGAGCCGGTGGCACGCATCCGAGCGCTCGTCGCCGACCAGGCGGAGTCCCTCGCGGTGACGGGCGGATGGCTCGCCGGGACCGGCCTCGTCGCCGTGATCGACGATGCCAGGGCGCGCGCCGGCGCGCTCGCCGACGCCCTCGATGCAGCCGATCCCGACACCACGATGTGACATTCCTCGCTTCTACCGCGTGTAGAAGAAGAGGATTTCGGATCGTCTCCGGGCAGGGGGCAAACTAGTACCATGACTGAGCTAACCGGTAGCAGGCCCGCCCACGCTCCCCAGCAGACCGGAGAGGGCGCAGACGCCCCCGGTGAGCTGTTCTACACACTCTGGACCGTCTTCCGACGCGGGTCCACGACGACGGACCCGGGCACCCCGCTCGAGGAGGTCCTCGCCTCCTTCGAGGAGGACGGCGTGGTGCTCCGCGGTTTCTACGACGTCTCGGCCATGCGCGCCGACGCGGACATCCTGGTCTGGCTGCACGGCCCGCGTCCCGAGGCGCTGCAGTCCGCGATCCGCAGGCTCCGCCGCACCGGGACGTTCGCCGGGACCTCCATGGTGTGGTCGGCGATGGGGGTCCACCGCGACGCCGAGTTCTCGAAGTCGCACAGCCCGGCCTTCTCCCGCGGCGTGCCGCCGGCCGAATGGGTCTGCGTGTACCCGTTCGTCCGGTCCTACGAGTGGTACATCCTCCCCACCGAGGAGCCGCGCGGGATGCTGACGGACCACGGCATGAAGGGCCGCAAGTACCCCCAGGTGATCTCCAACACGGTCTCATCCTTCGCGCTCAACGACTACGAATGGATCCTGGCACTCGAGGCTCCCGACCTCGTGGACCTCGTGGACCTCATGCGGTACCTCCGGGAGACGGAAGCGCGCCGCCATGTCCGTGAGGAAGTGCCGTTCTACACGGGCCGGCGGATCCACCACGACGAGATAGCAGAGGTGCTCAAGTGACGACACAGGCTTTCAACCCCCTCGACGGAGTCGACGCGGGCGGACGCATGGCCCCCAAGGCGTACGACGCCGTCGTGCTCGCCTCCTTCGGCGGTCCCGAGGGGCAGGACGACGTCATCCCCTTCCTGCGCAACGTCACACGCGGCCGCGGCATCCCGGACGAGCGCCTCGAGGAGGTCTCGCACCACTACCGCGCCTTCGGCGGGGTCAGCCCGATCAACAGCCAGAACCGCGCGCTCCGCGCCGCCATGGAGGCGGAACTGCGCCGGCGCGGGATCGACCTGCCCGTCTACTGGGGCAACCGCAACTGGGAGCCCTTCATCGCGGACACGCTGCAGGAGGCCTACGACGCCGGCCACCGCAGGGTGCTCGCCGTCACTACGAGCGCCTACTCCTGCTACTCGAGCTGCCGCCAGTACCGCGAGGACCTCGGGATGGCGCTCGTGAAGACCGGCCTCGAGGGACGGCTCGAGGTGGACAAGGTCCGGCAGTACTTCGACCACCCCGGTTTCGTGGAGCCGTTCGTCGAGGGCGTGGCGGCGGGTCTCGCCACGGTCCGCGCAGGGCTCGCCGAACAGGGCACGCCGGATGCGCCCGTGCACATCATGTTCTCCACCCACTCGATCCCCATGGGCGACGCCGAGGCGGCAGGACCCCGCAACGGGGAAGGTGGTCCGGCCTATGAGGAAGGCGCCTACGTCGCGCAGCACCTCGCCACCGCCCAGGCCGTGCTGGACAGGATCCCGGAGTCCGACGGGATCGAATGGTCGCTGGTCTACCAGTCCCGCTCGGGCGCACCGCACATCCCGTGGCTCGAGCCGGACATCAGCGACGCCCTGCGGGACCGCTACGAGAACGGGACGCGCGGGGTCGTCATCGTCCCGCTCGGATTCGTCTCCGACCACATGGAGGTGGCCTGGGACCTCGACACCGAGGCGATGGAGACCTGCGCCGAACTCGGGATCGTCGCCGATCGCGTACCCACCCCGGGCACGCACCGGAAGTTCGTCGAGGGCCTGGTCGACCTGATCCTCGAGCGGACCATCGACAACAACATCGCCGACCGCCCGTCGGCGACAGCCCTCGGTCCCTGGTACGACGTCTGCCGACCGAACTGCTGCGCCAACCGCCGTGGCGAGAAGCCGACCATCGCGGCCGTCGACTCCACCGTGGGTACGCCGCTGCCCAATCCCGGTACCGAATGACCGGGCACATCAGGGTCGGGACGCGGGGCAGTGCCCTGGCGATGACGCAGACGACGACGGTCGCGGAGCGGGTCTCGGACCTCGCAGGCCTGCCCTACGACCTCGTCCGGGTCCGCACGGAAGGGGACGTCTCCAAGGGATCGCTCTCGCAGATCGGCGGCACCGGCGTCTTCGTCGCCGCCCTCCGGGACGCACTGCTCGAGGAGCGGTGCGACATCGCCGTGCACTCGCTCAAGGACCTGCCCACGCTCCCGGCTCCCGGGCTCACCGTGGCCGCGGTGCCCCAGCGTGAGGACGTCCGTGACGCCCTCTGCGCGCGGGACGGACTGACACTCGCCACGCTGCCGGACGGTGCACGCGTCGGAACCGGTTCCCCGCGGCGGGCCGCGCAACTGCGGTCGGCGCGGCCGGGGCTCGAGGTGGTCGACATCCGCGGGAACGTCGACACGCGCCTCGGCCGCGTCGCCGGACTCGTGATCGGTGCGCCCGGTGACCTCGACGCCGTCGTCCTCGCCGCGGCAGGGCTGCGGCGGCTGGGACGTGAGGACGCCATCACGGAGCTGATCGACACCGACGTCATGCTGCCCGCGCCCGGGCAGGGCGCCCTGGCGGTCGAATGCCGCGAGTCGGAACCGACACCCGAGCTGCGCGGGGCCCTCGCGGACTACGACCACCTGCCGACCCGGCTCGCGGTGACCGCGGAGCGCGCGGTCCTGCTGCAGCTCGAGGCAGGCTGCGCTGCACCGATCGGCGCCCTCGCACACCTCCGCGGCGACGAGCTCGCGCTGGAGGCCGTGGTCTGCAGCCTCGATGGCCGGTCGATCCTCCGGCTCACGCGCTCGGCACCCGCGACGGACGCCGTAGCCGCCGCGCGGCTCGGACTCGAACTCGCCGAGGAGCTGCTGGCGTCCGGTGCAGCCGATATCGCGCCGCTGAACAACTAGGCCCGCATGACCCACGATCGGGCGGCTCAGCCGGTGATCATCCTCCGGCAGCCCGAGCGGTCCGCGCGGATCGCCGACGCGCTCCGCGCGGCGGGCCTGCCGGTCTTCGCCCTTCCACTGACCGACACCGAACTGCCCGCGGACGTCGCTGCCGTCGCCGCTGAACTGGGGGCGCTCGGCAGGGGTGCGTACGAGTGGCTCGTCGTGACCAGCGGGAACGCCGTCCGGGCGCTCGGCCTCGTCGCGGCCTCCGGGCCCACCCCGCTTGCAGCGCTGGTCCGCTCGGGCGGGGCGAGGGTCGCCGCCGTCGGCTCGACCACCGCGCGCCTGCTGGCGGACGTCGACGTCGAGGTCCACTTGGTGCCGCGGGAGGCGTCGTCGGCGGGCCTGCTGGGGGAGTTCCCGCGCGGTTCCGGGGCGGTCCTCGTGCCGCAGGGGGACCTCGCCCCCGGGGACCTGCAGGCCGGCCTCGCCCGACGCGGCTGGGCGGTCCGTCGAGTGGAGGCCTACCGCACCGTGCCCTACCCCGCCGACACCGCGCGGCGGGTACCGGCGATCGAGGAGCCGGGAGAGCAGCCGCCCCTGCTGTCCCGACGCGATCTCGCTGCGCTCGCGGCCGATGCTGTCCACCCCGCCGTCGTCTTCACGGCGCCGAGCACGGTCCGGCAGTTCCATGAAAGGCTGGGGAGCGGGCCACTCGCCTTCTTCCCGGTCGCCATCGGGCGCACGACCGCCGCGGCCCTGCGTGCGCAGGGCTGGGATCCGGGAGCGACGGCGGCGGAACCCACACCGCAGGGGATCGCCCGGGCCGTCGGGGAGGCCTTCTCCCGCGCCGAACCGACCTACCTGCACCCGCACCACTGAACGGAGATCAGCCATGAGTTTCCCCCAGCACCGCCCGCGGAGGCTGCGCTCGACGCCGGCCATGCGACGCATGGTCGCCGAGTACCGCGTCCACCCGTCCGAGCTGATCCTGCCGGCCTTCATCCGGGAAGGACTCGACGAGCCCGTTCCCATCCTGTCCATGCCCGGCGTGGTGCAGCACACCACGGACTCCCTCAAGCGCGCGGCCGCGGAAGCAGTGGAGCGGGGCGTCGGCGGCATCATGCTCTTCGGCATCCCCGCGCACCGTGATGCGACGGGCAGCGCGGGGATCGACCCGGACGGCGTCCTGAACCGCGCGATCGCGGATGTCCGCTCCGAGGTGGGCGACTCCCTCGTGGTGATGAGCGACGTCTGCCTCGACGAGTTCACGGACCACGGGCACTGCGGCGTCCTCGCGGCCGACGGCTCCGTGGACAACGACGCGACGCTCGGACTGTATGCGCAGATGGCCGTCGAGCAGGCGAGGGCAGGGGCGCACGTCCTCGGCCCGTCGGGCATGATGGACGGCCAGGTGGCCGTCATCCGCCAGGCGCTCGACGAGGCCGGGCACCAGGACACCGCGGTGCTCGCCTACGCGGCGAAGTACGCCTCCGCGTTCTACGGCCCGTTCCGCGAGGCCGTGGACTCCCAGCTCACGGGCGACCGCCGGACCTACCAGATGGACGCGGCGAACCGCCGGGAAGCGATCCTCGAGGTCGAGCTCGACCTCGAGGAGGGCGCCGACATGGTGATGGTCAAACCGGCCATGAGCTACCTGGACATCCTGGCCGACGTCGCAGCGATGTCGCCCGTCCCCGTCGCCGCGTACCAGATCTCGGGGGAGTACGCGATGATCGAGGCCGCGGCCGCCAACGGCTGGATCGACCGCCGGCGCGCCATCGAGGAGTCGGTGCTCGGCATCAAGCGTGCCGGCGCACAGATGATCCTCACCTACTGGGCCTCGGAGCTCGCGCTCTGGCTCGACGAGACCGACCACTAGAACCAGCCAAGGACCGTCATGACGACTTCTGAGAACTTGTACGAACGCGCCCGCGCCCTCATGCCCGGCGGCGTCAACTCCCCCGTGCGGGCCTTCGGGTCCGTCGGCGGTACCCCGCGTTTCCTCGTCGACGCCCACGGGGCCTACGTCAGCGACGCCGACGGCACCGAGTACGTCGACCTCGTCTGTTCCTGGGGACCTGCCCTGCTCGGGCATTCCCACCCGGACGTCATCGCGGCCGTCCATCGCGCCGTCGACCACGGACTCACCTTCGGCGCCTCGACGCCCGCCGAGGCGGACCTCGCCCAGCTGGTGAAGGAACGCGTGCCCGCCGTCGAACTCCTGCGCATGGTGTCCACCGGCACCGAGGCCACCATGACGGCGGTACGCCTGGCGCGCGGATTCACGTCACGCAACCTCATCGTGAAGTTCGCCGGGTGCTATCACGGGCACGTGGACAGCCTCCTCGCGTCCGCCGGCTCCGGCGTGGCGACCCTGGCGCTGCCCGGTTCGGCCGGCGTCACGGAGGCCACGACGGCGGAGACGCTCGTCCTGCCCTACAACGACGTCGAAGCCGTCGAGGAGGCATTCCGCACGCACGGCGAGCGTATCGCCGCCGTCATCACGGAAGCGGCTCCCGCGAACATGGGGGTGGTGACGCCGGCTCCCGGCTTCAACGCATTCCTCAGCCGCATCACCTCCGAGCACGGGGCCCTGTTCATCGTGGACGAGGTCATGACCGGATTCCGCACGCACGCCGGTGGCTACTGGAAGCTCACGGGCGGGGCGGACGACGCGGAGCACCCGTGGACGCCCGACCTGCTGACCTTCGGCAAGGTGATCGGCGGCGGCATTCCCGCGGCGGCGCTCGGCGGTCGCGCGGACGTGATGAACTACCTCGCTCCGATCGGGCCGGTCTACCAGGCCGGCACCCTGTCCGGTAACCCGATCGCCATGGCGGCGGGCGTCGCCACCCTCACGGCGGCCACGGCGGACGTCTACCGGCACGTCGACGCCCGCTCGCTCGAGGTGAGCGACGCCCTCTCGGCGGAACTGTCGAAGGCCGGCGTCGACCACTCGATCCAGCGGGCGGGGAATCTCTTCAGCGTCGCGTTCGGCACCGCCGAGCACGGCGTGTGGAACTACGCCGACGCACAGGGACAGGAGGCGTTCCGCTACGGACCGTTCTTCCACTCCATGCTCGACTCCGGCGTGTACCTGCCGCCCTCGGTGTACGAGGCCTGGTTCCTCTCCGCGGCGCACGACGACGCGGCGATGGAACGGATCCACGCTGCGCTCCCCGCGGCGGCGCGGGCGGCGGCCGAGGCCGTCCCGGTCGACTAGCCGGGCGGTCAGACCGGCGCAGCCACCGGGTGCAGCGGCTGCGTCGCCGCCTCGGCGGGCCGGGTAGTCCCGACAGCGGGTCCGAGGGCAGTCCCGACAGCGGATCCGACAGCGGGTGCGACAGGCTCGACGGCGGGTGCGACAGCGGGTCCGACAGCGTGCGCGACGGGTTCGATGACCGGCCAGGCGCGTTCGACCACCGCGGTAGGCTCCGTCCGGCGGAGGTACTCCTCGAAGCCGGCGGCCTGCCGATCGGCCCAGCCGACCAGCGCGGTGTGGAGCTCGACGGCGGGCCGGCGCAGGAAGGCGTACCGCTCGGCGAGGACCCGGCCCACCTGCAGCGTCGCGAGGACGTCGGCCGCGGAGGTGTGGGCGTTCTCGAAGTGGATGCCGTAGTGCTCGCAGAGCGCCGTCAGCGTCCGCTTGCCGCGCCGGTAGCGGTCCGCCTGCTTGTCCAGGATGAACGGATCGATCACCGGCATGGGATGGGGGACCGTCACGGCGTGGCGGTGGCCCTCCTGCGCGAGCACCGTGAAGTCGTACCGCGCGTTGAAGGCGAGGACGGGCACGCCCGCGGTGAAGAGCCGAGCGAGGACCGCCGCGATGCCGCGGACCACCTCGGCGGCGGGCAGGCCGTTGGCCCGGGCGTGGGTCGTCGTGACCCCGTGGATCGCAGCGGCGTCGTCCGGGATCTCGATACCCGGGTCCGCCAGCCACTCGTGGTGTTCGAGCACTTCCCCGGCGCCGTCGACGAGCACGATCGTCGCGGTGACGACCCGGGCCGTCAGCGGGTCCCGTCCCGTCGTCTCGAGGTCGAAGGCGGCCCTCGGACGCTCATGCCAGCTGGTCATGGCCCCACGGTACCGGCGGGGTCCGACCAATCGCTTCCGGCGCTCCGCTCCGCGGGCCGGGCTAGGGTGGGCGGATGCATGCACGAGTCCATGGCGTCGCTCCTGCCCGCAGCGACGCCCTCGTCCCCGGTCCTGCGCGCCGCCGGCCCGGTGATCCGGCGGGGTACGCGGAGGCGGTCCTGTCCGTCGCGGAGCTGATCCCGCAGGGAATGGTCCTGACCTACGGCGACGTCGCCGAACTGCTGGAGGCCGGTGGACCGCGCCAGGTGGGGAGGGCGTTGTCGCACAGCACCCGCGCCGTCCCGTGGTGGCGCGTCCTCCGGGCCGGAGGCCTGCCGCCCCGCGGACTGGAACAGGACGCCCGTGCCCGGTACGACGCCGAGGGCACCCCCCTGGTGGCGCCGTCGGGGCCGGCGGACCCGGGGGACTACCGCGTCGACCTGGGGCGTGCACGCTGGTCGCCGTCCGTCGGGGAACTGGCCCTGGTGGCCGCTCTCGGCGCGTCCCTGGGCCGCGCCGGACAGTAATGCAGGACACCCCCGCGCATGCCCTCGATTGTCCGTGGGATGTGATGGTCTAGAACCATGACCAGCACGCTCCATGATGCTCCGACGGCATCCGCCGGCGGCACCGCGGCCGGGCCCGCCGCCGGCCCGGCGGTCGGCTACGACGCCGTCCTCGAGTCGCTGCGGGACGTTCCCGGTCAGGTCCTCGTCCTCGGCGCTCCCGGGAGCGGGAAGTCCTCGCTGCTCACGGACCTCGCGGTCCTGCGGATCGGGGCGGGGCGCGTGGATCCCGAGGGGCTCCTCCTCCTCGGCCCCACGCGTGCCGCGGCGACGAGGCTCCGCGACGAGCTCACCGCCAAGCTCGAGCGCAGCATCAGCACCGCCCCTGCCCGCACCTGGGCCTCCTACGCGTTCGACCTCATCCGCCGCGCCCGGGCCGAGGGTCGCACCCCCGCCATCACGCGGCCGCCCCGGCTCCTGTCCGGAGCCGAGCAGGACCTCATCATCAAGGGGCTCCTCTCTGGGCACGGACGTGACGGCGCCCCCGAGCTCGCCTGGCCCGTGGGCCTGGCCCTCGCGCTGCCGACGCGGGGTTTCCGGCAGGAGATCCGCGACCTGTTCGACCGTGTGAGCGAGTACGGTGTGCCGGCCGACGACCTGGCGGCCTGGGGCGAGCGGTTCGACCGGCCGGACTGGGTTGCGGCGGCCGCGCTGTACCGCGAATACCGCGACGTCCTCGATCTCCGCATGCCCGAAGCCTTCGACCCGGCGGGAATCCTCACGGCGGCACGGGAGCTCCTCGAGACCGACCGCGACTTCCTCGACAGGGAGCGCAGACGCCTGCAGCTCGTGCTCGTCGACGACTACCAGGAGGCGAATCCCGCCGTCCACGCACTGCTGGGCCTCATCGGAGCGGGGAAGGACGTGGTCGTGACCTCCTGCCCCGACACCGTGGCACAAGGCTTCCGCGGAGCCCGTCCCGAACTGACCGGGCGTCTCTCCACCCTCTTCCGGCGGGGCGGCGGCCTGACGACGGTGACCCTGCCCGCGTCGCTGACGCTGCACGGCCGGCTGGCCGAGGCGTGGAGCAATGTCGCCGTGCGCATCTCGACCACGGGCGTGAGTACCGCCTACCGGTCCCAGCCGCACCGGCCGGAGGACGCCGACGTGGACGCCCGGCAGTACCCGCGCCAGGACGCCGCGGCCGCCGATGTGACGGTGGGGAGCGGGACACCCGGCCGGGCGGTGTCCGCCCATGTGCTCGACAGCGCCTTCCACGAGCAGCGCTTCGTCACGCAGCGGGTGCTCGAAGCCCACCTGTTCGGCGGACGCAGCCTCGACGACATCGCCGTCATCGTCCGGAACGGCGCGCAGGTGTCCGCGGTGCAGCGCTTCCTGACGGCGCAGGGCATCGCCGTCAACGTGCCCGCGGCGGAGACGGCCATCCGGGAGGAACCCGCCGTCCGTCCGCTGCTGGACCTGTACGCGGTGGTCGTGGGACGCGGTGAGCTCGACACCGAGCTGTGCATTTCGCTGCTCACGTCGCGGATCGGCGGCGCGGGCAGCCTGGAACTCCGGCGCCTCCGCCAGGTCCTGCGACGCACGGAACTGCAGCAGGGTGGAGGCCGCACGAGTGACGAGCTCCTGACGGCACTGTTCGCCTCGCCCGAGGAGATCGCCGCGCTGCCCTCCGAGGGCGCGCCCGTGCGGCGCCTGCACCGGATGCTCGACGCGGGGAGGGCTGCGGTCGCCGATCCCGGCAGCGACCCGGAGACCGTCCTGTGGGCGCTGTGGTCGGCCTCCGGCCTCGCGCAGCAGTGGTCGGGCGCGGCCCTGTCGGAGGGGCCGTCGTCGACGCGCGCCGATCGGGACCTGGACGCGATGATGGCCCTGTTCCACACGGCGGAACGCTTCGTGGAACAGATGCCGGGCGCGGATCCGGGCCTGTTCCTCGACTACATCCTCAGCCAGGACATCCCCATGGACACCCTCGCACAGCGCACCACCCGCCAGGCCTCGGTGTCGGTACTCACGCCGGCGAGTGCAGCCGGTCGTCACTGGCCCCTCGTGATCGTGGCCGGCGTGCAGGACGGTGTCTGGCCGAACCTCAGGCTGCGCGGCGAGCTCCTCGGATCCGGCGAGCTCCGCGCGCTGCTCGACCACGGCGAGTCGTTCCGGAGCAACCGGGACCCCGTGTCCCTGCTGCAGGACATCCGTTTCGACGAGCTGCGCACGTTCTCCCTCGCCGTGTCCCGCGCCACCCAGGAGCTGGTGTGCTGCGCCGTCGCCTCCCAGGACGAGCAGCCGTCCCAGTTCCTCGACGTCCTGGACCCGCTTCCTCCCGGCACCGCCCAGCGCCCACGGACCGAGGTCCTGCGGCCCGTCACGCTGCGCGCCCTCGTCGCCGAGCTGCGCAAGTTCGCGCAGGATCCGCAGGCCGGCGCCGCGCTGTCCGGCGGGGCCGTCCGGCATCTCGGCCGGATGGCCGTCCTCGAGCCGCCGGTACCGGGAGCCCACCCTGCACAGTGGTGGGGCGTCCTGGATTTGAGCAGCGAGGAGCCGGTTGTCCCGCAGGATCAGCCCATCCCCGTGTCACCCTCGAAGGTCGAGTCGGTACTCACCTCACCCCTGAGCTGGTTCGTGTCGGCGGCCGGAGGGGAGCGGACCACGGACTTCGCACGCTCCCTCGGGACACTCGTGCACCAGATCGCACAGGACATGCCGGAGGCGAGCGGCACCGAGTACGTCCGGGAACTCGAACGGCGCTGGCCGCAGCTCGGCATGAAGGACTCCTGGGAGGGCCGGTCCGACTTCCGGCGGGCGGAGGGCATGGTACGGAAGCTGGCCGCGTACGTGCTGTGGATGCGGCAGGCGGGCCGGTCGCTGCAGGCGACGGAGGTCGACTTCTCCGTGGACCTCGACGTGAGGATCGAGGGTGCGGACAGGATCGCCCGCCTGCGCGGCCAGATCGACCGGTTGGAACTCGACGCCGACGGCAGGTTCGTGGTCGTCGACCTGAAGACGGGGAAGAGCGCGCCCGTCGGCGCGGACATCGCCCGTCATCCGCAGCTCGCCGCCTACCAGACCGCCGTCGCCTCGGGAGCCCTGCTCGACACCTCGGACGCCGACGCCGGCAAGGAGCCTGCCGACGCGGACGGAGGCGTGAGCGCGGGACCCGGGTCGCTGGAGCCGGGTGGGGCGTCCCTCGTCCAGCTGGGGACCAAGGCGAAGGGGATCTCCGTCCAGGAACAGCCACCCGTGGGCCCCGAGGACACGTGGGCGCGGACCATGATCGAGGACGCCGCCGTCCTTATGGCGGCCGCGACCTTCGACACCATCCACGATCCACGCCGCTCGGGCTTCGGCGGGAGCGGCTGTCGCCTGCCGGAGATCTGTCCGCTGTGTGAAGAAGGAAAGCAGGTGACGCAGTGACGGCCGAGTCGCGCCCGACCCCGACCTACTCCGCCCGCCGACTGGCGGAACTGCTCCACACCGACCCGGACGCCCCGGTACAGTACCCGACCGAGGACCAGGCCCGCGTCATCGAGGCCCCGCTCGAACCCCTCCTCGTCATCGCCGGAGCCGGTTCGGGGAAGACCAAGACGATGGCCGACAGGGTCGTCTGGCTCGTCGCCAACGGGCTCGTGCGGCCCGAGCAGATCCTCGGAGTCACCTTCACCCGCAAGGCGGCGGGCGAGCTCGCCTCCCGCGTCCGGCAGCGGCTCGCGCAGCTCTATTCGGCACTCGCCGAGGACGATCGCCAGATCGCAGGCGGGGATGCGCTCGACCGGCTCGACCCCGCCATCTCCACCTACCACTCCTTCGCGAACGGCATCGTCCAGGACTACGGCCTGCGCATCGGGGTCGAGCGTGACTCGGTCATGCTCGGCACGGCCCAGTCCTGGCAGCTCGCCCACTCCGTCGTGGAGGCGTACGACGGCGAATGGGAACACTTCACGGCCGCCAAGAGCACGCTCGTGAAGGCGGTGCTGGACATGGCCGGTGAGTGCGCGGAGCACCTCGTCACGCCCGGGACCGTCCGGGACGAGCTCCGTCGCCACATCGATTCCGTCGTCGCCCAGCCCTACGTCGCGGGGTCCACCAGGGCTGCCACGCAGAAGGTGCAGGAGCTGCTCGACAAGCTGCGCACCCGCGTCACCGTGACGGAACTCGCGGAGCGCTACGCCGCCGCCAAGCTCGCACGCCGCCAGCTCGACTTCGGCGACCTGGTCTCCCTCGCAGCGCGGATCGCGCGGGACATACCGGAGGCCGGCAGGATGGAGCGCGAGAAGTACAGGGTGGTGCTCCTGGACGAGTTCCAGGACACCTCCCACGCCCAGATGGTGCTGTTCTCGAGGCTCTTCGCCGACGGTCGTTCCGTCACGGCCGTGGGCGATCCCCACCAGTCGATCTACGGCTTCAGGGGAGCCTCGGCGGGCCAGCTGGCCACCTTCCGCACTGCGTTCCCGCGGGTGACCGGGCAGGGGCGGGCGCCGTCGGACGTAGCCCACCTGTCGGTCGCGTGGCGTAACTCGACCTCTATCCTCGAGGCGGCGAACACGGTGTCGGCGCCCCTGAACGTGCCCGCGCCATGGCTCCGCAACACCACTGTCCAGCAGGTCCCCGGACTCGTCGCGCGCCCCGGGGCACCCCTGGGTGAGGTGACGCTGGGGCGCTTCCTCACCGATGCGCCTGTCGGGGGTGCCGGTGCCACCGACGACGGTGCATCCCCTGCCGGTCCAGCGGCCCCGTCCCTCCTGAGCGAAGCGGAGGCGGTGACGCGGGAGGTCCTGCGCCAGCGGCGCCGGAGCTTCGAGACCGACGACGCCGGGAATCCCCTCCGTCCGACGATGGCCGTCCTGTGCAGGGGACGCAAGCAGTTCGAGCCGATCCGTCGGGAACTGGAGCGTGCAGGCGTCCCGGTCCAGGTGGTGGGCCTCGGCGGCCTGCTGCGGACGCCCGAGATCGTCGACCTGCTGGCCACCCTCAGGGTGCTGGGCGACCCCGACCGCTCGGACTCGATGCTGCGTCTCCTGTCGGGAGCACGATGGCGGTTGGGGCCGGCAGACCTCATGGCACTGGGTGACTGGTCGAGGCAGCTCGCCCGTACCCGCGAGGCGATGTTCAGGCGCGGCAACACCGCAGGGGAGGAGCTCGACGACGACCAGAGCCGGGACGCCGTCGTCGCACCGGATCTGGCCGAGGCCGGCAGTTTGGTGGAAGCCGTGGACTACCTCCCGCCGACCGGCTGGGTGTCCTCCTCCGGGCGGACGCTGAGTGACACCGCGCGGCGGCGGCTCGATGCCCTCCGGCACGAACTGCGCGCGCTCCGCGGCTTCGTGGGGGACGACCTCGGCAGCATGATCGGGGAGGTGGAGCGCACCATCCTGCTGGACATCGAGGTGGCCGCCAAGCCGGGCGTGAGCATCCATGAGGCACGCCGCAATCTCGACGCGTTCACGGAGGCCGTCGCAGGATTCGTCTCGACCGCCGAGCGGGTCGACCTCCCGGCCTTCCTCGCATGGCTCGAAGCGGCGGACCAGGAGGAGGACGGGCTGCCCGTGGCGCAGCTCGAGGCGAGCAGGGACGCGGTGCAGCTGCTGACGGTCCACGCCTCGAAAGGGCTGGAGTGGGACGTCGTGTTCGTGCCGGGCCTCAACGAGGGCTCCTTCCCGAGCGGGAAGGACTCGCGGTGGAGCAGCGGCGACTCCTCGATCCCGTGGCCGCTGCGCGGCGACGCTGCCGAGCTGCCGCACTGGGACTGGGAGCAGCAGGACCAGAAGGAGTGGCTCGCCAGCGAGAAGGAATTCACGGAGGAAGCCAGGGCGCACGCGGAACGGGAGGAACGCCGGCTCGCCTACGTCGCGTTCACGCGGGCCAAGCACGCCCTGGTCTGCACCTCCTCGGCCTGGGGCGGCGGACGGTCCAAACCCTCCGGTCCTTCGGCCTACCTGGATGATCTGGTGACCCTCGCCGTGGCCGGCGCCGCCGGGTACACCCTGCCGCACTGGCTGCAGGAGGAGCACCAGGGCGACACGAACCCTGCGAATGCCCGGCCGGAACGCGCCAGCTGGCCCTTCGACCCGCTCGGGCCCCGCCGGAGCTCGATGGAACGCGCTGCGCAGGCCGTCCTGGAGCAGGCCGCAGCCCCCGCGCTCGAGGTGGACGTCGATGGAGGGCGGTGGGGGCCGGAGGTCCGCCTCGCGCTGGCCCGGCAGGCCCGCGAACGCGAACGGTTGCCGCTCACCCTGCCGTCGCACATCTCCGCATCGACTCTCGTGGAGCTCCGGGAAGATCCGGATGCGGTCATGCAGCAACTGCGGCGCCCGCTGCCGCGCCGGCCCGGTACGGCGGCCCGCAAGGGCACGGCGTTCCACGCCTGGATCGAGGAGTTCTACGGGGCCGGCGGCATGCTCGACCTCGGGGAGTACCCGGGTGGAGCGGACGCCTACGTGGACGAGACACTCGGCCTGAAGGACATGGCCGCCATCTTCGAGCGGTCCGAGTGGGCCCTCCGTGAGCCCGCCGCCATCGAGGTCCCCATCGAGACGAAGATCGGCAGCATCGTGGTGCGCGGCCGGATCGACGCCGTCTTCAGGGACGCCGACGGCGGGTGGGACCTGATCGACTGGAAGACCGGCCGCCCGCCCTCCCCGGACCGCCGCGCCGCCAAGGCCGTGCAGCTGGCGGTGTACCGTCTTGCCTGGTCGCGCCTGAAGGAAGTGCCGCTCGACACGGTCCGGGCGGCCTTCTTCTACGTCGCCGACAACCTCGTCGTGCGTCCGCACGACCTCGCCGATGCGGCGGAGCTGGAAGCCATCATCGCAGCGGCGGACACCGCGGCCGGCTCCTGACCCTCAGTCCGGGGGAGGGGCCGCGACGTCCGTCCGAGGACCGGAGGTGGAGGCAGGAGCCGGCCCGGCCGCGCTGCCGGGTAGTCCGCCGGCGATACACCGAGGGACGTCGGGACGGGCGCGAGGCCCCGGCGTCAGCTGCCGAAGGACACGATCGGCAGTGCCGAGGTCGCCACGTCGTCCGGGGACCCGGCCACCGGTCCGCTGCTCCGGAGCAGGGTGACCTTCGTCGACGTACCGACGGTGCGCTGCCGTCCGGCCGTCAGGCGCAGGTAGGCCGGTGAAGCTCCGGACGGCGTGGCGGAGTCCGCCTCGCCGGGGTGGTGCCCGGACCGGCCCTCGGAGTGGTCGCCGGATCGGTCGGCCGAGTGGTCGTCGTGGTGCCGGGAAGAGGTCGACGCCTGCAGCCGGGAGGAGCCGGGGCCGTGGTCCGCCACGGGTGCGTCCGGGTCGTAGGCGTGGCTCCCGGTCCGATCCTGCCCGACGTGGCCGCTGCCCGAGCCCGATCGCGCATCCTGGACGGACCTGTCGTGCGCCGCCCTATCGCGCGGTTCGCGGACGGGATCATGCGCGCCGGTCTCGACGCTGTCCCGGTGGCCTCCGGGCAGGTCGTCGGCTCCGGGTACGCCGTCCTGGTCCTGCCAGTGCCGGTCGTGGTCGTCGTGCGCGTCGGTGCCGTGCTCGTTGCCCCATTCGAGGCGCACCTCGTGGGCGTGCCGGGCCCGCTCGGCGGCTTCGTGCTGCTCGCGCTCGATGGACTCGACATCCGCTTCGAGGGTGGCCAGCATCTCCTCCGCCTCGTGGATCATCGCGGCATCCTCGAGGGCGATGCCGCGTACCAGCCACTGCGCGAGCGCGAACTCGGCGGCGAGCGCCGCCCGCCGCCACAGATGGGGGTCAACGGCGGTCGCCCTGGCCTGTGCATAGGCCGCATGGACGGCGTCGACGAAGGGGGCGTCCTCGGCGGCTGCCAGCCACGCGAAGTCCTCCGCGGGATCTCCGATGCACAGATCCGTCCAGCCCGTGACCGCCGACACGCGGCCGGCGGCGACCAGGAGGTGGTCCTCGTGCAGGTCTCCGTGCACCACCGTCGGGCTGAATCGCCACAGGGCGACATCCTCCAGCGCGTGCTCCCACCGGCGCAGCAGGATCGACGGGATCTTGCCCGTGGTCGCGGCCTGATCGAGTTCGTTCAGCTTGCGCTGGCGGTACTCGTCGGCTTCGTAGCTGGGCAGGTCCGCCCGCTGCACCATGTCCTTCGGCAGGGCGTGGATCGCGGCGATGACCCGGCCCACTTCCTGCGCCATCGTGCGTCCACCGGCGGTGAGTGCCTCCAGCGTCCTGGTGGTGCCGGCGAGGTGGGAGTACACGAAGGTGCTGAGCTCGCCCTGGCGGACGCTGCCGGCCATGTGCGGGATGAGGAAGGGGAGTTCTGCCTTGACGGCCGGGGTGAAGGCGCGCAGCGCCTGCAGTTCGGTCTCGAGCCGCATACTCGCTTCGGCATGCTTCGGCGAGCGCACCCGCCACTGCTTCCCGGCGTCGTCGACCAGCAGCGCCGAGTCGAAATCGGCAGCATCATCGGGAGCACCGGCGACCCCTGTCGGAGCCAGGCCAGGTACCGCGGCGCTGGCGATGGCAGCAAGTTCCATGGGTGTCCGTTTCACATCCTCCACCGTAGGGCGTCCCGGGGCAGCCGGAGCCGTTCCGGCGCGGCGAGTCGTCAGATGCACCACTCGTCTTCGCGCTCGCACTACTCCTCCACCCCCCAACCCGCAGAATGTGTTTTGGGAGAGTGAGAACGTACCGTAGAAGCATGATCGATCCCCTCCGGACACTCGTGCTGCCACCCCTCGGATCGCTGCCCCTCTCGCGGGCCGATGCGGACCGCGACGGCGACTCGAGGACGTCCGAGAACCTCCTCGACACCCTGTGGGCCTCGCCGGGAACGAGGGTGCTCGCCCTCGTCCGAGGGAAGGCGCCGGTGCAGGGAAGCACACTCCGGCTGGTCGCGCCCGCACAGGTGGAGCGTCCCGACCTGCTCGTCTACCTGGGGCGCATCAACGAGGGCGCCCCGGATGCGGGACGCAGCGTGGTCCTCGCGGTGCTTGCCGAGGAGGACACCGCCCTGGCGCCCCTCGAGCAGTGGCTCGGCCTGCGGGACATCGCCGCGTCCCTCGATGCCCGTGATGCCGGCCTGTTCGTCGAGGCGGCCGCCATCGCGAACTGGCATGCGACCCACACGCATTGCCCGCGGTGCGGCACGCCGACCGAGGTGCGCGCCGGCGGCTGGGTGCGCCAGTGCCCCGCGGACGACTCCGAGCACTACCCTCGGACCGACGCCGCGATCATCGTGTCCGTGGTCGACGACGACGACCGCCTGCTACTCGGATCCGCCGTCGCCTGGCCGGAGGACCGCTACTCGACCCTCGCAGGATTCGTGGAGCCCGGCGAGTCGCTCGAGGCCGCGGTGATTCGCGAGGTCGGCGAGGAGTCCGGCATCGAGGTCGAGGCCCCGCAGTACCTCGGATCGCAGCCCTGGCCCTTCCCCGCCTCCCTGATGCTCGGTTTCACGGCGCGGGCCGTCACGACCGACGCCGTGCCCGACCGGGCGGAGCTGCGGTCCGTGCGGTGGTTCACGCGCGAGGAGCTGTTCGCCGAGGTGCGCGACGGCACGATCGCGGTCGCGGGTGGCATCTCGATCGCCCGCGCGCTGATCGAACGCTGGTACGGCGGCCCGCTCGACGAGGAGCCGTCGGAGGCGCGTCCCTAGTGTCTGGGTTATTGCTCGAGGAGAGCATCCTCGAGGGGCTCGACGACGAACAGCGCATGGTGGCCAGTTCCCTCTCCGGTCCACTCTGCGTTCTGGCCGGGGCCGGTACGGGAAAGACGCGGGCCATCACCCATAGGATCGCCTACGGCGTGCACACCGGCGTCTACAAGCCCCAGCAGGTGCTCGCGGTGACCTTCACGGCGCGTGCCGCGGCGGAGATGCGCTCGCGGCTCCGGGACCTCGGCGCGGGCGGGGTGCAGGCGCGTACCTTCCATGCCGCAGCCCTCCGCCAGTTGCAGTATTTCTGGCCGCAGGCCGTCGGCGGGCCGCTGCCCGCCCTGGTCGACCACAAGGCGCAGCTGATCGCGGAATCGGCGCGGCGGTTACGCCTGTCCACGGACCGCGCTGCGATCCGGGACGTGGCGGCAGAGATCGAATGGGCCAAGGTCTCGATGCTGACCCCGGATGCCTACGCAGCGGCGGCAGCGGGTCGGGCGGAGCCGGCGGGGATGGACCTGACCACGGTGTCACGGATCTTCTCGGCGTACGAGGACCTGAAGATCGACCGGAACCTGATCGACTTCGAGGACGTCCTGCTGACGACCGTCGCGATCCTCGAGGAGGACGAGAAGGTCGCTGCCACCGTGCGGGCCCAGTACCGCCACTTCGTGGTCGACGAGTACCAGGACGTCTCCCCGCTGCAGCAGCGCATGCTGGACCTGTGGCTCGGGGAACGGCGCGAGCTGTGCGTCGTCGGTGACGCCAGCCAGACCATCTACTCGTTCACGGGGGCGACGTCGCGCCACCTGCTCGATTTCACCAAGCGCTACGAGGGTGCGCAGGTGGTCAGGCTGGTCCGTGACTACAGGTCCACACCCCAGGTGGTGCGGGCGGCGAACACCCTGCTGGCCGCGCGGAGCAGTGAGGTGGACCGCCGCGCGACCGGCACCACCTGGTCCGCTCCGCTCGAGCTGGTCGCCCAGCGGCCGCAGGGACCGGAGCCCGTCTTCACCGAGTGCAGTGACGACGAGGCCGAGGCGGCCGAGTGTGCGCGACGCATCGGTGTGCTGCTCGACCAGGGCGTGAAGGCGAGCGAGATCGCCATCCTCTACCGCACGAACGGGCAGTCGGAGGCGTACGAGCAGGCACTGGCGAGTGCGGGCATCGGGTACCAGCTGCGCGGTGGCGAGAGGTTCTTCCAGCGCCGCGAGGTCCGGGACGCCCTCCTCCAGTTGCGCGCCGCAGCACGTACCCAGGGCGACGACGACGTCCCCCAGCAGGTACGGGACGTCCTTGCCTCGCTCGGCTACACGTCCGTGGCACCCCAGAACGCGGGTGCGGTGCGGGAGAAGTGGGAGTCGCTGGCCGCCCTGGTGGGACTGGCCGACGAGCTCAACCGCGTGCGGGGGCCGGAGGCGTTCACCCTGCAGATGTTCGTCGCCGAGCTCGAGGAGAGGGCAGCGGCCCAGCATGCCCCGACGGTGCAGGGCGTCACCCTGGCGTCGCTGCACTCCGCGAAGGGGCTGGAGTGGGACGCCGTCTTCCTCGTCGGGCTGAGCGAGGGACTCATGCCCATCTCGTTCGCCGACACGCAGGAGGCCGTCGACGAGGAGCGCCGGCTGCTGTACGTGGGGATCACCCGCGCGCGCATCCACCTCTCGATGTCCTGGTCCACATCACGCTCCCCGGGCGGCCGCGCCAGCAGGAAGCCCTCGCGGTTCCTCGATGCGCTGCGTCCGGCCGGCACAGGACAGGCATCCTTCCGGCAGCCGCGGGCGAAGGCCACCCGCAAGACGGCCGGACCCGCCGTGTGCCGGGTGTGCAAGCGGCCGCTCCTCACGGGCTCGGAGCGGAAGATGGGACGCTGCAACGACTGCCCGGCCACCTACGAGGAACAGACCTTCGAAGCGCTGCGCGCATGGCGGCTCGGGGAGGCCCGGGACAAGGATGTGCCCGCCTTCGTCGTCTTCACGGACGCGACCCTCGTCGCCATCGCCGAGGCCCGGCCGGAGACCCTCGACGAACTCGGGGAGCTGGCCGGTGTCGGCTCGGCCATGCTCGAGCGGTACGGCGAAGCCGTCCTCGAGATCATCAGTGGCAACGCCTGACACCCCGGGACACCCGGACGGGCCGCGGTTGCCGGTCGAGGTGCGGCGATCCGCCCGCCGGAAGCGCACCGTCAGTGCCGATATCCGCGACGGGGTGATCCGCGTGTCCATCCCGGGCCACTTCTCGGCGAGCCAGGAACGCCACTGGGTCGAACGGATGGTCGAGCGGATGTCGGCCAAGTACCTCGCGGCCCCCGCCCTCGAGGACGATCCGACGGCGCTGCTCCGGCGGGCGAGGCGCCTCGCCGCGCAATACCTCGGCGGCAGGGGAGCGCCGGCGAGGATCGGCTGGGTGACCAACCAGAATTCCCGCTGGGCGTCCGCCACCCCCGCGCACCGCTCCATCCGCCTGTCGCACAAGCTGCAGGGCATGCCCGACTGGGTCGTCGACTACGTCATCCTCCACGAGATGGCGCACCTCGTCGAACCCTCGCACAATGCCGCGTTCTGGGAGCTGCTCACGAGCTATCCACGCACCGAGACGGCGAAGGCGTTCCTGGCCGGGGCCGCCTTCGCAGCCCAGCGCGGACTTCCTCCGACCGGGCAGGATGCCTTCTAGCCGACGGAAGCGCAGCCGCGCTCAGCGCGGTGCGTCGCCGTCCGTCGCCGATCCGTTCTCGCCGGTCCCGTTCTCACGGTCCGGATCCGAGGCCCCGGGAGTTTCGCCGGAGTCCTCGCCGGAGTCCTCGCCCTGCTGCTCGAACCCGCCCGCCAGCAGACGTTCCAGGGCGGCGTCCACATCGGCGTCGGAGGACTCGATGAGCTTCCGACGCCCGGCGAATCCCGCCGGGTCGTCGAGGTCCTCGGCCGTGGGCAGCAGGTCGGGGTGCTGCCAGAGAGCGTCGCGCCCGTCGATACCGCGCTCCTCGGTCAGGTGCGACCAGAGGGCTGCGGCGTCGCGCAGCCTGCGCGGCCTCAGCTCGAGGCCGACGAGCGATGCGAACGCGTGCTCGGCCGGTCCGCCGGTCGCCCGGCGGCGGCGCAGCATCTCGCGCAGCGCACCGGCGGAGGGGAGATTGGCGGCTGCGGCTGCGGTCATCTCGTCGACCCAGCCCTCGACGAGGGCCAGGGTCGTCTCGAGGCGGATGAGGGCGGTGTCCTGTTCGGGCGTCCGTTGGGGCATGAAGACACCCTGGGAGAGGGCACCCTGAAGGCTCTCCGGATTGGTCGGGTCGATGTCCCTGGCGGCTTCCTCGATCTTCCCCATGTCGATGTGGATACCACGGGCGTAGCGCTCGATGCTGCCGAGGAGGTGCCCCGTGAGCCAGGGGCTGTGCGTGAAGAGGCGCACGTGGGCGGCCTCGCGGACCGCGAGGAAGAGCTGCACCTCCTGCTCGGGGATGTCGAGGCCCTCACCGAACGCCGCGACGTTCGCGGGCAGCAGGGCCATGCGCCCCTCGGCGAGCGGAACACCGATGTCCGTCGATCCGACGACGTCCTTGGACAGGGCGCCGACCGCCTGTCCGAGCTGCATGCCGAACATCGCACCGCCGACGTTCTGCAGCATGGAGGCCGGGCCGCCCATCATGCCCATCATCGACTTCATCTCGTCTGGGAGCTGCTCGGAGATGACGTCGGACAGGGCCTTGGCGATGCTCGTCGCGACCGGCTCCGTGAGGCGGCGCCAGGTGGCCATCGTGGCCTCGACCCACTCCGCGCGGGACCAGGCACGACCGAGCTGACCGGTGCTCGGCAAATCCGTCACCGGGTCGAGCCACAGTTCCGCGAGCTTCAGCGCCTCGTCGACACTCCGTCGCTGGAGCGCGGTGACCGAGGGATCGTTGTCGGCCGCGGCGACGCGGCGCGCCTGTTCGTGCGCCATCTGCCAGTTGACCGGCCCGTCGCTCGTTGTGGAGAACATGGCCTGGACCTGCTGCATGATCATGGCCATCGCCGCCGGATCGGAGGGTAACCCTGCGGCCTTCGCGATCTCCTGGGGATCGATGCCGCCGCCCCCGCCTCCGAACATCTTCGCCAGCATCTCGGACAGCGGGTCCTGGGGCGTGTCGTCGTCGCCGTTCGAGGGGTTGGATGGGTTGGTCACTGATACCACCGGTCCTGGGAGTAGCTTGGCGGGTCCGGGCAGGAGGGCAACGCCACTCCTGCCGGTTGTGGAAGACACGCTACCGGCCGTGCCCTGCCGGTGTCCCTCGCGCCGTGCGCCGTTCGCTGAGGGCAAAGCTGCAGCGGCGAGCGGCTCCGGGAATGGGCGGGAACGCGGCGGACACGCGGCGGACGTGCAGGAATCGTCCAGGGACCGTGTCGGCGGGAACGTCTACTCTAGGGGTGCCGGTGTCGTGCGGATCGCCTCACCGCGCTGCCCGCGCAACGCGCCCTACAGAGAGAAGCACCGTGACGCAGCCTGTCCACGTCGAGACGTTCAGCCGCGAGGAGCCTGCGCGGCCGAGGGAACCCCGTTTCCGTGCGATGGCGGTCTCAGGGGGACTGGCCGTCGTCCTGTGCACGGCCGCGGTCCTGCTGCCCTCGCCCTATGTCATCGAGTCGCCCGGGCCGACCTTCAATACGATCGGCGAGGTCGACGGGCAGCCGCTCATCCAGGTGGAGGGCACCGAGAGCTACCCGCCCGAGGGCGAGCTCGACCTCACCACCGTGTTCGTCAGTGGAGGGCCGAACGGACCGGTGAACGTCCTCCAGACCTTCCGGGCCTGGGCCGATCCCCACGAGACCGTGGTGCCCGAACAGCTCGTGTACCCCGAGGGGACCACGTCCTCCCAGGTGGAGGAGCAGAACGCGGTCGCCATGACCTCCTCCCAGGAATCCGCCATCGCCGCCGCGCTGTCCCACGAGGGCATCGACTTCACGGAGGAGCTGTCGGTCGCCGGACTCGCCAGCGGCTCCGCGTCGGAGGGACTTCTCCGCGAGGGGGATGTCCTCCAGAGAATCGACGGCGAGGCGATCGGGAACATCGGGACGCTGCGGTCGGCCCTGCGCGAGGCTGGCGGGGCGCCTGCCGCCCTGTCCATCCTCCGGGACGGTACGCCGCTCGATCTCTCGGTGACGCCGAAGGAATCACCGGAGGGCGACTTCCAGCTGGGCATCCTCCTCGCATCGACCTTCGACTTCCCCTTCGACGTGACGATCCAGCTCGACAATGTGGGAGGTCCCTCCGCCGGGACGATGTTCGCACTCGGCATCATCGACACCCTGACCGAGGGGGACCTCACCGGTGGGAAGCACTTCGCGGGAACAGGCACGATCGACTCGACCGGAGCCGTGGGACCGATCGGTGGCATAGCCCAGAAGCTCGTGGGAGCACGGTCCGGCGGCGCCGAGTTCTTCCTCGCGCCCGCAGGCAACTGCGACGAGGTGACCGGCAACATCCCGGACGGCTTGACGGTCGTGAAGGTCGAGACGCTCGAGGACGCCGTGGATGCCGTCGAGACCCTGGGAGCGGGCGGGGACCCGGCCGGGTTGCCCTCCTGCTGAGGACGTCCCGTCGTGTCGGGAGGACACAGTTCAGGAACGATCCCGGGCGGGCGGCCCGCGGACGGGAACCTAATTGGTCGGGCCGAGCGTGAACAGGGCAGAATGAAAACACGAAGGGCGTGACTGCACGCTGTCTTCTGCCCGTGTCCGGGCTGGGGGAGCGTAGCGGAAGAACGGTCATCGTGACCCGCAGCAGCTAACGATGAGGTAGATGTGACATCCGGACCAGACCGTCCGTTCGGCAGTAGGCCGAGCCCAGCAAGTGCAGCAAGAAGCCGGCGCCGCAGCCCGCTGATCCCGACGATCATCGTCGTGGCGGTGATCGTCATCGCCTTCGTCTACCTGTCCCAGGTCTACGCGGACGTCCTCTGGTACCAGCAGCTCGGGTTCCTCGAGGTGTTCGTCACCGAGAACCTGTCGCGGATCGTCCTCTTCCTCGTCGCGTTCCTCGTCATGGCGGGCGCGGTCTTCTTCAGCCTGCGCATCGCGTTCCGGAGCCGGCCGATCTACGCCCCCGACAGCGCCATTCAGGACAACCTGAACCGCTACCAGGCGCAGCTCGAACCGATCCGCCGCCTGCTGATGCTCGGCATCCCCGTGGTCCTCGGCGCGTTCGCCGGTACGGCCGCCTCCTCCCAGTGGCAGGAGGTGCTCCTCTTCGTCAACCAGGAGCCGTTCGGCAAGTCCGACCCGGAGTTCGGGATGGACTATGCGTTCTACATGTTCACGCTGCCGTTCCTGAGCTTCGTGACGGGTTTCCTGATCAGCGTCGTGATCATCAGCGCGATCGCGACCGTCCTCACGCACTACCTGTACGGGGGCATCCGGCTCGAGGAGAAGGGCCTCTTCACCACGAAGGCCGCCCGGATCCAGATCGCCGTCGTCGCGGCGCTCTTCCTCGTGCTCCAGGGCGTCAACTACTGGCTGGACCGTTACGACACGCTGCTGAACCAGGGCACGTGGGCCGGTGCGCTCTACACCGACGTGAACGCGGTCATCCCCACCAAGGCCATCCTCGCCGTCGCCGCCATCATCGTGGCCGTCCTGTTCGTCGCCTCCGCCTTCATCGGTCGGTGGCGCCTGCCGCTCATCGGCACCGCGATGCTCATCATCACGGCCCTCCTCGCGGGCGGGGTCTACCCCTCCGTGGTCCAGCGGTTCCAGGTACGCCCGTCCGAGCTCAGCCTCGAGGGCGAGTACATCGACCGGAACATCGCGATGACGCGCGAGGCGTACGGACTGGACGCGGTCGAGGTCGAGGACTACAACCCCGAGGACGTCCCGCAGGCGGGAGCCCTGGGCGACGACGGCGAGACGACGGCGAACATCCGACTGCTCGACCCGAACCTCGTCTCCGATGCGTTCAGCCAGCTGCAGCAGTTCCGCCAGTACTACCAGTTCCCGGAGACGCTCAACGTCGACCGCTACGAGATCGACGGTGAGGTGCAGGACACCGTCATCGCGGTCCGCGAGCTCGACACCAACGGTGTCCCCGAGGGCTGGGTCAACGAGCACGTGTTCTACACCCACGGTTACGGCGTGGTCGCCGCCGCCGGTTCGACGGTGCAGCCCGATGGGCGCCCGTCCTTCCTGCAGTCCGGCATCCCTTCCACGGGTGTCCTCGGGGACGAGTCCACCTACGAGCCGCGCATCTACTTCGGTGAGGACTCTCCCGAGTACTCCGTCGTGGGAGCACCCGAGGGTCAGGCGCCGGCGGAGATCGACCGCCCGCAGAATGAGAACTCGGACGACGAGTCGCGCACCACGTTCAGTGGCGAGGGCGGGCCGAACGTGGGCAACGCGTTCAACCGACTCGTGTATGCGCTGAAGTTCCAGTCCACCGACCTCCTGCTGTCCAACCAGGTCAACAGCGAGTCCCAGATCCTCTACGACCGCGATCCCGTGGAGCGTGTCCGCAAGGTCGCCCCGTATCTGACGCTCGACGGCAACAGCTACCCGGCGATCGTCGACGGTCGCGTGAAGTGGATCATCGACGGCTACACCACCAGCGCCAATTTCCCCTACTCGACGCAGCAGGAACTGGAATCGGCGACGCAGGATTCCCAGACGGCGGAGGGCCTCGCCACCGCACTGCCCGCGGAACAGGTCAATTACATCCGCAACGCGGTCAAGGCCACGGTCGACGCCTATGACGGCTCGGTCAGCCTGTACGCCTGGGACGACCAGGACCCGGTCCTGAAGTCCTGGCAGAACGTCTACCCGTCCTCCCTGCAGCCGTTCAGCGAGATGTCGGCGGACCTGATGGCACACGTCCGCTACCCCCGAGGACCTTTTCAAGGTCCAGCGCGAGCTGCTCGCCCGCTACCACGTCACCTCGACGGACGAGTTCTACAACAACAGCGAGGCGTGGAACGTGCCGGCCGATCCGGGGGAGAGCGCCGACGGCGCGGCGGCGACGGCGGCGACCGACCGCCAGCCGCCGTTCTACCTGACGCTGCAGATGCCCAACCAGGAGGAGGCCGCGTTCTCGCTGACCACGCCGTACATCCCCTTCGTGCCCGCCGGCCAGACTCCGAGGAACGTGCTCTACGGCTTCCTCGCGGCGAACGGTGAACGGTGACGCAGGAACGGGCGAGGACGGCGTCAAGAGCGAGAACTACGGCCGGCTGACCCTGCTGGACAGCTCGGGACGTGACTCCGTGGTGGGCCCCGGCCAGGCGCAGAACCTCTTCAACTCGGACACCACCGTGTCGCAGGAGCTCAACCTGCTGCGCCAGGGTGCGTCTGAGGTCATCAACGGCAACCTGCTGACCCTGCCCATCGGCGGCGGGATCGCCTACGTCCAGCCGGTCTACGTGCAGTCCTCGGGCAGCTCGTCCTTCCCGGTCCTGCGGCGGGTCCTCGTGAGCTTCGGTGACAACGTCGGTTTCGCACCGACCCTCGCCGAGGCACTGGACCAGGTGTTCGGCGGGGAGTCGGGAGCGACGACGGGCGACCAGGAGAACGTGGGCGAGACCCCGGAGGATCCCGCGGCGCCTCCGGTGGAGGGTGAGGACGAGGGTGCCACGCCGACTCCCGCACCGACCCCGTCCGAGGGCGGAACTCCCAACGGTGCCACGGGTGACCCCCGCGGCGGACCTCCGGACGGCGCTCGACGACGCCAGCACGGCGATCCAGGACGGCAACGAAGCTCTCGCCGCCGGCGACTTCGCAGCCTACGGCGAAGCGCAGGATCGCCTGCAGGACGCCCTGCAGCGGGCGCTCGATGCCGAGGAGCGCGTCTCGGGGACGACCGGGGAGTAGTTCTCGGAGGGCCGGGCAGCTGCTCGATTTGCCTCTTCGCCCCGCGGCCGGTAACGTTAGTTATACGCCGCGGGGTGGAGCAGTTCGGTAGCTCGCTGGGCTCATAACCCAGAGGTCACAGGTTCAAATCCTGTCCCCGCAACGAAGAGAAGTCCGGCCCACCACACGGTGGGCCGGACTTTTCGTTTGTGCCGCCGCAGGTCCGGCCGACGTGGACCGTCCGGTCCCGGCGTCCGGCCTGGTACCTCCCGTGACGCCGGCGCCGGTGCGGGGGAGCTACCGACCGGTCAGCTCTCCGACAGGGCCTTGTAGGCGCTCAGGGCCCGCTGGCGACTCTCCTTGAGGTCGACGACGGGATCGGGATAGCCCGGGGCCGTCCCCTTCCACGGCTCGTGGATGTTGTCCGCGTCCGCCAGTTCCGGTACGAACCGCACGAGGTACCGCCCCTCGGGATCGAACTTCCTGCTCTGCAGGACGGGGTTGAAGATGCGGAAGTAGGGGCTGGCATCGGCCCCCGGATCCGGCCACCCACTGCCAGCTCGCGGCATTGCTCGCCGCGTCGGCGTCGACCAGGCAGTCCCAGAACCACTTCTCGCCCACGCGCCAGTCGATCAGCAGGTTCTTGATGAGGAAGGACGCCGTCGCCATGCGGACGCGGTTGTGCATCCAGCCGATCTCCCACATCTGGCGCATGCCGGCATCGATCAGCGGGTAGCCGGTCCGTCCACGCTGCCAGGCTTCGAGTTCCGACCTCGTGGAGCTCTCCCAGGCGAAGGCGTTGAATTCGGGCCGGTAGTTGACGGTGGCGAGCTCGGGATTGAAGTACAGGAGCTGCCAGCTGAATTCGCGCCAGCCGAGCTCGGAACCGAAGACGCGGATGTCCTCCGCCGTCGAGCTGTCCTGATGGTCCTGGGCTGCGTGCCAGACCTCGAAGGGGCTGATCTCACCGAACCGCAGGTGCGGCGACAGCATGCTGGTGCCCTGCACCCCCGGCAGGTCGCGGTTGTCCTTGTAGCCGGAGGCGGCACCGTCGAGGAAGTCGTCGAGCCGGGCGTGGGCGCCGGCCTCTCCCGGCGTCCAGGTGCGGCGGAGGCCCTGGGCCCAGTCCGGGGACGTGGGAAGCAGCCCCCAGGCGCCGAGGTCGTCGGAGGCCAGCTCCGGGCCGCTGAGGCGGGTCGGGGCAGGCAGCGGCCTGCGGGGAGGGCGGAAGGACAGGCAGGCCCGCCAGAAGGGCGTGAAGACCTTGTAGGCCTCGCCGGAGCCCGACGTGACCTCCCAGGGCTCGAACATCAGGTTCGCTTGGAAGCTCGCCACCTCGAGGCCGTCGTCGGCGAAGGCGGCCTTCAGGGTCGCGTCCGTGGTGCGCTCGACCAGGCCGTAACGGCGGTTCCACACGACGACGGCACGGGCGGAGCACTCGTCCACCAGTCGCGGCAGGACCTCTTCCGCCGGGCCCCGCCGCAGGACGAGCGGCACGCCGAGTTCCGCGAGGGACGCGGCCAGTGCCGCGAGCGAGTGGTGGAGCCACCACTTGGAGGCACCGCCCAGCGGCCGCATGCCCTCGGTGTCCTCATCGAGCACGTAGCAGGCGACGACGTCGTCCCCGCTCCCGGCAGCGGCTGCAAGCGCCGGATTGTCGGAGACGCGCAGGTCATCACGGAACCACATCAGTGTCACGGCCATCTGCCCAATCTACCCGCGCGCACCGACACGTGGGCTGCTGCACCAACAGGGGAACCGCAGCCGATGGCTGCGGTTCCCCTGGCATGCCGGCTGGGCCGGGGCCCGATCAGTAGGTGATCTCGCCCGTCGTGGACGGGGTCTTGGCGTCCGTCGTAGCGGTTCCCGCGCCCTGTCCGATCGCGGACTGCGAGCCGGAACCCGACTTCAGAGCAGCGAGGCGCGCCTCGATCTCGGTCTGCTCCCCGAGGTCCTCGAGGCTCTCGAACTGTGCGTCCAGGCTCGACGACGCGAGCTCCTGCTGTCCGCGGACCTTCGCCTCCTCGCGCCGTATCTTCTCCTCGAAACGGCCCACCTCGCTCGTCGGGTCCATGAAGTCGATGCTCTTGACGGCGTCGTGCACCTGCTGCTGCGCCTGGGCCGTGCGGGCACGGGCGATCAGCTGGTCCCGTTTCGCCGTGAGCTCGCTGAGCTTGCCCTTCATCTGGTTGAGGCCGACCTTGAGCTTGTCGACGATCTCCGTCTGCGAGGCGATGGTCGGTTCGGCGCCCTTCGCCTCGTTCTCCGCCGCCATCTGGCGCTGGATGGCCACCTTCGCCAGGTTGTCGAACTTCTGCGCGTCGGCCGTGTCGCCGGACGCGCGGTACTCGTCCGCCTTACGGGACGCCGCGAGGGCCTTGTTGCCCCAGCTGCGTGCGTTCTCGACGTCCTCGTTGTAGTCGTCCTGCATCATCCGCAGATTGCCGATGGTCTGCGCGACGGCGCTCTCGGCTTCGGCGATGCTGTTGGTGAAGTCGCGGACCATCTGGTCGAGCATCTTCTGCGGATCCTCGGCCTGATCGATCAACGCATTGATGTTGGCGCGGGTGAGCTGGGCGATCCTGCCGAATATTGACTGCTTTACCATTGATTTCCCTTTCGATTCTTCGGAATAGTCCCTGAGTCTGCTGCGGGAGGCGGTCGGAGCGGCTAGAAGTCGCCGCCGCCACCTCCGAAGTCGCCGAAGCCGCCGCCACCGCCGTCGAAGCCGCCGAAGCCGCCGCCGCCGAAGCTTCCGCCGTCACCGCCGAACCCGCCGCCGCCGTAACCCCCGCCGAAGCCACCGCCGAAGCCACCCCCGTTGAGGATGGACCCGAGCAGGATGCCGCCGAGCAGGGCCCCTCCCATGCCGTCGCCGCCCCGGCCGCCGTACATCCCACCCATGCCCATTCCGCCGCGGCCGAAGCCCTCGACGTCCTGTTCCGCCAGCTGCGCAGCATGGTCGGCGAGCAGGGCTGCCTGCTGGGCATGGGAGAGCGCCGTCACGGGATCGGACCGCTGGAGGTCGACGGCGTGGTCGAGGTTGCGTTCTGCCTCGGCGAGTCGCGTGCGCGCCTCACTGCCGACGCCGCCGCGCCGGGCCCGGATGTAGTCGGCGGTGCCCGAGATGCTCGACTGCGCGGCGATGATCGCGTGCTGCAGCGAGTCCTGGGCGCGACGGGACTTCTCGGTTTGGTCGCGGACGTCGCCGAGGGCGGCGTCGAGCTGGGCGTGGGCGGCTTCGAGGCGCTGCAGCAGGGCGAGCGGGTTGCTGCGGCGTTCCGGCGCTCCTGCCGGACGGTCGTGACGGCGGCCTGGAGAGCAGCGACGGGACCGGCGAGGTCCCGGTACTGGCCGGCGCGGTCCATCGCCGCCGCCTGCGCGAGGTCCTGCTCCGCCTCGGGGAGCGCGCGTTCGAGCTCCCGCTCGGCCACGGCCAGTTCGTCGGCCCGCTTGTCGATGGCATCGAGGAGCACGGTGCACTGGTGGACCGCCTCCTCGGCGGCCCGCACCGCGACGACGGTCCGTCCGGTGTCGCCGCCGGCCATGCGTGTCTGTGCTTCGGAGGCGGCGGCGTCGACGAAGGAGAGCCGCTCCCGCGCCTGCTCGATGTTGTCGGCGACCTGCGAGGTCGCCGTCTCGAGGTAGCGGCTCTGGAGCGACCGGAGGGACTGCTCGGCCGCCGCGAACCGACGGCCCGCATCCGCCGCCGCGGATTGCGCCCTGCGGAGCGCCTCGGGGGCGTTGCGCTCGAGCTCGCGCAGGGCGTCGAAGTCCTCCTTGTGGGCCTGCAGCGAGGCGTTCACGTCCTCGCAGCGGCGGATGATCTCCCCGAGCCACTGGCGTTGCTGCTGCTCGGTGTCCGGGATGTGGTCGTCGAGCTGCTGCTGCAGCTTGAACGATTCGCCCATGTGCTGCTTGGCGGCGGAGATGTCCTGCGAGAACGTCGCGATGGCCTCGCTGCCGTACTGCGCCTCGGCGAAGCCCAGCTCCTGCTCGCTGGACTTGATGGCGTCGTCGGCCGCCACGAGCAGGCTGCCTGCGCGCTTGCGCAGGTCCTCGACGCTCAGGGAGGCGAGCGGGTCGACCACCTCGCCGCCGGCGGAGGGTACGGGCCCGTAGCCGTACTGCTCGCGTTTGCGCTGCGCGTTCCCAGCGCCACGGTTCTTGAGCAGCAGGTACCCTCCTGCGCCCGCGACCGCGACGAGTCCGCCGACGAGGGCCAGCCCGCCGAGGGCGCTGCCGCCGGACGGGGCGCCGCCGGTCGTGGTTCCGCCCGCTCCGCCGCGGGTGGTCCCCGTCAATGCATCCTCCGTGCCCTGGACGGCGGCGAGCCCGGCCTCGGCGAAGTTGCCGGCTCGCAGTTCGGGCTGAATGTACTCGTCGTAGAGCGCCTGGCCCTGTCCGCCGATCTCCGACCGGTTGCCCGGCGCGTACCCCGCCTCGCCCTGCTCCACGCCGACGGCGAGGACCGCCTCGTTGGCACTCGACGCGTTGAGGCCGGCGGTGGCGGACGCCCACTGCTCGGCTCCGGCCGGATTCTCGAACGTGTCGACGTAGGCGACCCGTACGGTGAACCCCTCCTGCGAGCGCAGGTCCTCGATCGCGGCCTCGAGCTCGCTCTCCTCCTGGGGAGTGAGGACTCCCGCGGTGTCGGTGACGTAGTCACCGGAGGGGAAGGTGACCGGTTCGTCGGCCAGAGCCGCCGTGCTCGACAGCAACGGAACCGCCACGACGGCGCCCAGGACAGCAGAGACGCGGGTGCGCCTGCTCATCATTCGCATTTCCGACCCTTCAGCATGTCCCCCGGACCCTACCGGTCCCAGGACTGGGGTCGGCGGACGCCGGAGGCTCCCTGTCTTCCCGATTCTATGGTTGGGGTCCGGGAGCGTCCACCACCGCATCTATGCCCCTAGCGAAAGGGGCATGGAGGATCGGCCGGGGGAGCGGTGGGGCGGCACCGTCCCGGTGCCCCTAGCACGACGGCGGCGGACGGGGCAGGGCGTCGCGGTTCCCATCCCCTCCTCCGTCGTCAGGGGGTGGCGGAGGATACTGGGAACGCCCGTGGGCGCGTCCCGGGACGACCGTCCCAGCTCCAGCAACTTCTCAGAATCCGCACAGCGAATGCATGCTTGAGGCTCAGTGAAGGTTGCCATGATGTGGTCAACAGCAACGAAAGGACCTCCCATGAACGAGCAGCCAGGCTTTCAGGGCGATGCCGAACGGTCTCTCCCTCCGCAGCCCCAGAACCCGCCGTCGTGGGGGACGGGCTGGAACAACGGGCAGTCGGCTGACCAGCGGGACGATCGGCCGGTCGACCAGGACGGCCGGCCGGCCGGTCGGCAGCACCACGGATCCGCACACGATCCGTCGGCCTCCCACCCCGCCTATGCCGCGCACCAGCCCTTCTACGGCCAGCAGGGCCGGGGCTTCGGTCCGGGCGGGGCGAGCCACGGCGGACGGACCGTGGGGAAGGACCGCAGGCGGGTGGGTCTCGCCACCTTCGCCGCCGGGGTCCTGGTCGCCGGGCTGATCGGCGGCGGCGTCGCGACGGCCGGCGTCACTGCACTGGATGACGATGGCACCACGAGCACCGCGCGGTCCGCGCCCGAATCGATCGTGGTGAACAACACCGACGACGTCAACACCATCACCGGTGCCGCCGTGACGGCGTCTCCGAGCGTCGTCACGATCGCCGTCAGCGGTGGCAGCGCCAGTGGATCGGGCTCGGGCATCATCCTCGACACGGACGGCCACATCCTCACCAACACCCACGTGGTGACCCTCGGCGGACAGGTGTCCGACCCGACGGTGGAGGTCAAGCTGAACGACGGCCGCGTCTTCGCGGCGACCGTGGTCGGGACCGATCCCCTCAGCGACCTCGCGGTCATCGAGATCGACGCCCCGGACCTCACGGCTGCCACGCTCGGCAACTCCGACGAACTGAACGTCGGCGACACCGCGATCGCCATCGGGGCTCCCCTCGGACTGAGCGGCACCGTCACCGACGGCATCGTCTCCACCCTCAACCGCACGATCAGTGTGGCGTCCTCGGCCGTGCCGGAGGACACCCCGGACAGCACCGAGTCCGAGGACGGTGAGGGCTTCAACTTCCTGCCGCCCGGTGGGTCCGGCGAGCAGCAGACCCAGTCCCAGGGCTCCATCTACCTGAATGTCATCCAGACCGACGCCGCCATCAACCAGGGCAACTCGGGTGGTGCGCTCGTGGACGCGGACGGGAAGATCATCGGCGTGAACGTCGCCATCGCGTCGGCCGGCTCCGGCGAATCCACCGGGAACATCGGTGTGGGCTTCTCGATACCGATCAACTACGCCGATCGCATCGCCAGGGAGATCATCGCGGACGGCGAGGCCACGCACGGCTTCCTGGGCGTCAGCGTCACGCCGTCGGCCGGTGACGGGTCCCGGAGCAGCACCTCGACCTTCTCCTCCGGTGCGCTCGTCGAGTCCGTCGAGCCAGGCTCACCCGCGGAGGGAGCCTCCCTGCAGGTCGGCGACGTCATCACGAAGGTGGGCGACTTCCCGATCAGCGATCCCCAGTCACTGACGGCGGCCGTGCGCATCCAGGCGGTCGGCCAGCAGGTACCGGTGGAGATCATCCGGGACGGGGACACCCGCACCGTGGAGATCACCCTGGCGCAGGTACCGACGCAGTAGAGATCAGCCCGAGCGGCAGGAGGCACTCGGAAGGCGGTCCCGGAGCCGGGGCCGCCTTTTGGGCGCCCGCGGCACCGTGGCCGGCAGCGCCGGCCCGGTGAGCGTCACCCCGCTATGGTTAGCTAGTCGATGGGAAGATCCCCGGACGAGGAAGGTCATCAATGGACGAGGCCACAGCAGGCGGACTGCGCATCGCGGTCCTGGTGAAGCATGTTCCCGACGCTCAGTTCGACCGCCACATCAGCGGGGACGACCTGACCACGGTACGGACCGAGAGCATCCTCTCCGAACTGGACGAGTACGCACTCGAAGCCGCGCTCCAGCTCGTCGAGGCGAACGGCGGGGCGGCCGGCGGCCACCGGGTCACTGCGATCACCATGGGGCCCGCCGCCGCAGTGAACGCGGTGAAGAAGTCCCTTCAGATCGGGGCCGACGACGGTGTCCACCTCACGGACGAGGCGCTCACCGGCTCCGACGCCTCGGCGACCTCGAGGGCTTTGGCAGCGCTCCTGCGCCACCTCGGCCCGTTCGACCTCGTCCTGACAGGCATGGCGTCCACCGACGGGGAGACCTCGCTCGTACCGGCGCAACTCGCGGAGCGACTCGCCCTGCCCCAGGTGACCTTCGCGGCGTCACTCGAACTGACGCACGAGGACGGCGGCTGGAAGCTCGTCGCCCGGCGCGACAACGACACGTTCGCCGAGACCATCGAGGCCCCCCTTCCGGCACTCGTGTCCGTGACGGACCAGATCAACGAGCCCCGGTACCCGAACTTCAAGGGCATCATGGCGGCGAAGAAGAAGCAGATCCAGGTCCTGTCCCTGGCGGACGTCGGCCTGCAGCCGGACGAGGTGGGCTTCGCCGGATCCTGGACGAAGGTCGAGGCGGCTGCTCCGCGGCCGCCACGCAGCCAGGGGACCGTCATCACCGACGAAGGCGACGCCGGTATCAGGCTCGTCGACTTCCTCGCAGGACAGAAACTCCTCTAGTCCGCCGCCCGCACGACCGATCCGTCCAGGAGATCCCCATGACCACTGTCCTCGTGTTCCTCGACCACCCCGGAGCGAGCCTCGCCAAGAGCGAGCGGGAACTCCTGTCCCTGGGGGCCTCGCTCGGTGAGGTGGCCGTCGCCCTCGCGGACGAGGCCGGTCCGGCCTACCTCGACGGCGTGGGCTCCTACGGGGTGCGGGAGTACTACCGTCCCGAGACCGGCGCAGTCTCCGAGGTGCTGGTCGCGGGAAAGGCGGCATTCCTGGCGGAAGCCGTGCGCGCCTCCGGTGCGGGAGTCGTGCTGCTGGGCAACGCGTACGAGTCGAAGGAGATCGCTGCTCGGCTCGGTGTGCGGCTCGGGGCCGGTGTCATCACCGACGTCGTCGCGCTGGACAGCGACCTCACGGCCACGAAGTCGGACTTCGCGGGGTCCTACACGGTGAACTGCAGGGTGACCACGGACGTGTCGATCCTGACGGTCAAGCCGAACAGCTTCGAGGCCGTCGAGGCCGGCCCGCCGTCGACGCCCCGCGAGGTGCCGGTCCCCGTGGAGCTGCCGCACGCCGTGGCGCGGGTCATCGGACGGGTGGACAAGCCGGTCAGCGGCAGGCCCGACCTCAGCGAAGCACGCGTCATCGTTGCCGGTGGTCGTGGGGTGAACGGGGACTTCGGCCCGCTCGAGGAGCTCGCGGACGCCCTGGGCGGTGCGGTCGGTGCCTCGCGTGCAGCGACCGACGCCGGCTGGATCGAGCACTCCGCCCAGATCGGGCAGACCGGCAAGACCGTCTCGCCCCAGCTCTACATCTCGGCGGGAATCTCCGGCGCCATCCAGCAGAAGGCCGGGATGCAGACCTCGAAGGTGATCGTCGCGATCAACAAGGACGCCGACTCGCCCGTCTTCGAGATCGCCGACTTCGGGATCGTCGGCGATCTCTTCACGGTCCTGCCGCAGGCCACCGACGAGATCCGGAAGCGCGGCCTGTAGCGGTGACGCAGGACCTTGGTCCGACGGTTCCGGAGCGGGTGCTGGTCTTCGCGGCGCACCCCGACGACATCGACTTCGGGGCGTCCGCGACGATCGCGGGCTGGACGGCCGCCGGGACGTCCGTCAGCTACTGCATCCTCACGGACGGTGACGCCGGCGGGTTCTCCGCGGAGGACCGGCCCGGCATCGCCGGCCTGCGCCGCGAGGAGCAGAGAGCAGCGGCGGGGATCGTCGGCGTCACCGACGTCACGTTCCTGGGGCAACCCGACGGTCACCTCGAACCCACGGACACCGTGATCCGCGCGGTCGTCCGCAGGATGCGCGAGGTCCGCCCCGACATCGTGCTGTCGATGCATCCCGAGCGGAGCTGGGACCGGATCCAGAAGAGCCATCCGGATCACCTCGCCTGCGGTGAGGCCGTCACGAGGGCCGTGTATCCGGCCGTGGAGAACCCGTTCGCCTACCCGGAGCTCGAGGCTGCCGGGATCAGGAGTTTCCGCGTGCCGTGGCTGTGGTTCTACGGCGGACCGGCGCATCTCGAGAACCGTTTCGTCGACGTGACGGGCTCGGAGGACGTCAAGATCGCCGCGATCACGGCGCATCGGAGCCAGCACCCGGACGTGGAGCGGATGCAGGCCAGGGTGCGGGACATCCTGCGGGAGAACGCCCGGCGCGGGGGCCTCCCGGAGGGGCGCAGCGCCGAGTCCTTCCACGTGGTGGGTATCAATACGGACGAGACGATCGCCGGGTTCTAGCACGTCCCGTCGGACGACGCCCCCGCCGAGGTCCGACGGGAGCCCTGCCGCTCCGTCAGCGGATCAGGCTCCGAGTGGGATCTCCGCGACGACCGGCAGCGTCGGCGCCGCCGAGCCGCCCTCGGGTTCGACGGTGATGGCGATCGCGCTGAATCCGCCGATCTCCGGGAGTTCGGTGACCTTGGTTCCCGCGACGTCCTCACCGGACATCGTCCCCACCGACACGGGAGCCGTCCCGTCGGAGGGGATGCGCCACATCTGGTAGACGAATCCTGCGGCCGGTGCCGGGACACCGCTGAGGGTCACGACGGCCGCGTTCTCCTCCCCGGACACCGCGAGGTCGGCCACGCCGCCGGCGGCCAGGGGAAGCTGTTCCGTCCGGACATCGGAGGCCTGCAGGACCTGCTGCTCGACCGTGGTCGTCTCGAGGTTCTGGGCGATCGTGACGCCACCGACGGCGATGACCACGGCCGCAGCCGCAGCGACCACCCAGCGCCCGGCCCGTGAGGACATAGAGGCCCTGGTGGCCCGGCGCCGTGCCAGGTCGTCCTGGCCTGCGCCGTGCGCCGCCTGCTGGACCCTCTCGGGTCCGGGACCGGGCACTGCGGCGAGGCCCGGACGGGGCAGCGACCCGGTCGGGGCCGCTGTTCCATTGCCGGTCTGCTCCGCTCCGGGGAGCTGTGCGACGATCCGTTCGAACAGCTCCGCCGGCGGTTCCACCTCGCCCGCTGCGTAGGCGGAGGCCACCGTCTCCCGGCAGGTGCGGACGCGATCGGCGAATGTCGCGCTGGTCGCGGAATCCGTCTCCTCCACGAACGCCTCGATGACGCGGCGTTCGTCGGAGCTGATGGCATCCAGCGCGTAGAGCTCGGCCCACTCGAGGACGTGCCCGCGCGCCAGATCGGTGGCGAGGTCATCGGCGAATTGTCTGTTCATATTCCTGTCCTGCATCTCAGGCCACCCCCAGACACGTCTTGAGTCGGAGCAATCCGTCACGGATCCTCGATTTGATGGTCGGCACCGCGACTCCGAGCCTCTCGGCCACCTCGCGGTAGGTGAGGCCGCCGTAGTAGGCCATCCTCACCGATTCCTGCTGCGTCTCGGTGAGCGTGTCCAGACACCGGACCACGCTCTCCGCCTCGAGCCGCTGTGTGACCGTGTCGACGACGTCGTCGTGGTCGACGGTCTGGGTGGCCGCTCCGTAGCGGGCCTCCCGGTCCGTCGCGCTCTGCTCGGATCGCACCTTGTCCACCGCACGGCGGTGCGTGAGGGTCATGAGCCAGGCCATCGGGCTGCCCAGCTGCGGATCGAAGCGGTCGGCGGTGTTCCACACCTGGAGGTAGACCTCCTGGGTGGCGTCCTCGCTCAGGTCCGCATCGATGAGTACCCGCCGTGCGAGTCCGTACACGCGCTTCGACGTCTGTTCGTAGAACAGGGCGAAGGCCGTGCGGTCCTGCCGCGCGACCCGCAACAGCAGGTCGGTCAGTGTGGGACCGGTACCGGGATCGACGGCCGCCTCCTCTGCTGCGGTAGCACGTGCGCTGACCCGGCTTGCTCGTGGCGTTTCCATAGGGCTCCAGCATAAAGCGCTGGTCGGGCCAATCCGAACAGCGCCCGGGAGATCGTGCCGTGGGGCGAGTCGTCGTCCCTGCTGCAGAAGCACCATCCCACCGCCCTACCCATTCCGAGGTTTCCTCTGTCGACTGTTCTTCGGAGCAGGGCGGCTCCCGGATGGTTCGAGGCGCTAGTCCTCGGGTGCGTACGAGCCGACGGCGATGAGCGAGTCCGCGTTCAGGACGAAGTCGGCGCCGAGGCGTCCCACGAACTCCTCCCGGATCCGCTGGAGGGAGTCGGCGTCGTCCGGCAGCAGGCCGCGGTAGCCGCTGCCGAGCGCGAGGGACCACGCGTACTCGGGTTCCAGGGGCACCGTCAGGTCCAGCTTCTCGACCCGGATGTCCGTCAGGCCCCGGGCGCGGAGCCACTCCTCCAGGCGCTCGCGGGACGCCAGCTTCCTGCAGTTCTCGACGAAGACGGGACTGGACGACGGGGCGGAAGCACCGCCGGACGTGGTGCGGATCGTCTCCAGGAGGAGTTCGCCGAACGGCTCGAGGGCGCCGTCGTCCCACGCACTGATCGCGACCCGACCGCCCGGTCGCAGGAGGCGGACGATCGAATCCATGCCGGCGTCCATGTCGTCCAGGAGGAAGACCCCGTAGCAGCTGAGCACCGCGTCGTACGGGGCCTCGGGCGTCCATTCGGCCGGGTCCACCCGGTGGAAGGACACGTTCCCCAACCCGAGTGCCTCGGTCTTCGCCTCCGCCAGGTCGAGCATCGCCGACGAGCGGTCGACGGCGTCGACATGGCCGTCCGGCCCTGCGAGCTGTGCGGCAGGAACGGTCCCCGTGCCGGTCCCGGCGAACACGTCGAGCACGCGTTCGCCCACCAGGATGTCGGCAGCGGCGACGACGGCGTTGCTCACCGGATTCCACACGGCCGGAGCGAGGCGGTCGTAGTCCTCCGCTCCGCCGTCGGGCAGGAGTGCGGCATGGCGAGCGGGCATGGGGGCTCCTAGGCGTGAATCATCGCTGAGCACCTGCGAAGCCCTGCTGGCGCCAGGCTTCGTAGAGGACGATGGATGCGGTGTTGGCGAGGTTGAGCGATCGTCGTGAGGGCAGCATGGGCACGCGGACCCGTGCGGTCACGCGGGGGTCGTGCTTCACCTCGTGCGGCAGGCCGTCCGATTCCCGGCCGAACATCAGGACGTCCGTGGGTTCGTAGGCGATGTCCGTGTACGGGACGTCCCCGTCGGAGGTGTAGGCGAAGACCCGCCGGGGCTGCAGCGCATCCCAGGCATCGTCGAGGCCCGCATGGACGTGCAGCACCGTCAGGTCGTGGTAGTCGAGCCCGGCCCGCTTCAGCTTCGAGTCCTCGAGGCTGAAGCCCAGCGGTTCCACGAGGTGCAGTTCTGCCCCGGCGACGGCTGCGAGGCGGATGGCGGCCCCGGTGTTGCCGGGGATCTCGGGCGTATGGAAGAGGATACGGAACACCGCTTCATCCTAGCTTCCGGCTCCGGCGAGCAGGCGCGCGAGCGCGTGCAGCTGCACCACGTTCGGGGTGGGGCCCGAGGCAAGGAAGGACCGGACGGTGCGTACCGTGGTGCCGGCGTTCACCACCTGTACGACGGCGGGCGAGGACCGGTCGAATCCCGGCGGGACGTCGATGACCGGCGCGAACGGATTGTCGGGCGCTCCGTGGACCACGACCCACCCGGCGACGTGGAAGTCCGGGAACAGCTCCTGCACGGCCCGCACGGTCGTCGGCAGCTGAAGCTCGACCGGGCGGCCCTGATGGCGCAGCGACCGTCCGTCCCACGCGAAATTCCCCGGCGAGGCGGTGAAGGAGTCGAGGACGGCCATCCGGTAGCCGGCGAGCAGCACGTGGCCCGCCGTCGTCCTGGTCCTGTCCTCGAACTGCACCCCGTTCACGAGACGTGCCGCCGGGTACGTGGGCAGCAGTGTCCGCTCGAGCAGGGCTGCCGTCCGCAGTTCGCCCTCCAGCCTGGCCCGGGCGCCCGAGGACAGGCGCGCGCGAACATCCCCGGCTGCCGGGGGACACCGGAGGCCTGCCGGCCCGCGAGGAGCAGGGGGACGACGGGGGGCGCCGACGGAGAGAACGGCGGCACGTAGACGGGCGGGGACTTCGCGGCGTCCTCGTCCTCGACCCTCGTCCGGGTGGCTCCCTGCGGGCCCGCCGTCGCGTCGCGGGTCGCCGCCGCAGGGGGTGCTGCCGGGGCAGGGCGGCCGCGCCCGGTGTCGGAGTCGTAGCGTTCCCGGCGCTGAGGGTCGCTCAGCGTCTCGTAGGCGACGGCGACGTCGTGGAACTGGGAGGCGGTTCCCCCGAGATCGGGGTGCACCGCGCGCGCCGCGCGGCGGTAGGCGTCCTTGATCTCCTTGGTGCCGGCTCCAGGAGGCACGCCGAGGATGTCGTAGTACGACTTCCGTGGGAGCTCTGCCATTTCTCAGGCCTTTCCTGGCGTTCCGATCCGTTGCGTGGGGACTCCCGGCGGCGCGTGGTGCGGGAGGCGCTCCGGTACTCCTCGAGACTAGAGGCACCGGCGGTTCCGGGCCAAAGCAGCAGGACGCCGCTCCTGCCCGTCCCGGTCGCGCCGGCACCGCCGGTACCTGAGAGGACCAACGCGGAACAGCTCCGAACAGTTCGGTCCCGCGATGTCCCGGGCCGCCCCGGTCCTGAGGCAGGGGCCGGGACACCGGCACCCGCGAACCGGCCGGGACCCGGTCAGGAAGCGCGCCGGTACAGCGTGTAGAGCGCCGAGTCCTCGGTGAGCAGGGAGGAGAGCACGAGCGCGACGGCCTCGTCGGGGCCGGCCCCGGCGGAGATCCGGGGTCCGTCGCCGCCGGCGAGCAGCGGACTGATCGAGAGGCACAGCTCGTCGACGGCGTCCGCGCGGGTGAAGCCGCCCAGCACGGCGGGGCCACCCTCGCACAGCACCCTGCCCAGGCGGCGGCGGCCGAGTTCGGCGAGGACGGACCGGGCCTCCACCGTGCCGGAGCCGCAGTCGACGACGTCGGCGACGTCCTCGAGTGCCGCCCGCCTCGCGGCCGGGGCATCCCTGCCGGTGAGGACGAGCGGGCGCACTGGGGCGTTGCGGAAGAAGCCACTGGACGGATCGAGGTCCAGGCTCCCGGAGATGACGGCGATGGCCGGGTGTCCGGCGAGACCCTGCGCCGCCCGCCACGCCCGTGCGTCCCCGTCGACGAGGTCGCCCTCGTAACCCTCCGCCCGGACGGTTCCGGCTCCCACCAGCACCACGTCGGCGAGTCGTCGCAGGACGGTGAAGATCCGCTGGTCGCCGTCGTTCCCCAGGCCGGCGGAGAGGCCGCCGCTCGTCGCGGCACCGTCGGCGGCCGCGACGAAGTTGAACCGGACATACGGACGGTCGATCGCGGGATACGCGTAGATGCGGTGCAGCGCGGCGTCGTCGACCTCGTCGGGCGACGGCGGGAGGAGGGAGGTGATCATGGCGCCGCCGGTTCGTTGACGTCGCCCATGTTGTGCCGGAGGTAGGCGGGTTCCCGCCACCCCAGGACCGCCTCGGTGAGGTCGACGGCGGCGCGTGACGCGGGGACGTTGTGCATGCGGACGACGCGGGCCCCACCGAGGATGCAGATCACGGCGGCCGCGAGCGAGCCCTCCACGCGTTCGCGCTTCGGCCTGTCGAGGGTCTCGCCGATGAAGTCCTTGTTGGACACCGCCGCCAGGGTCGGGAAACCCAGGCCCGCGATCTCCGCGAAGCGGCGTGTGATCTCGAGCGAGTGCAGTGTGTTCTTGTTGAGGTCGTGGCCCGGGTCCAGCAGGATCCGGTCCTCGGGGATGCCGAGCCGCACGGCGTCGTCCACCTTCCGGAGCAGGAAGTCCGCGACCTCCCGGACCACGTCGCCGTAGGCGGGCCGCGGGTACACCGAGCGGGGTTCGGCCAGGCTGTGCGTGATGACCAGGTGCGCGCCGGCCTCGGCCACCACGGCCGCCATGTCGGGGTCCCGGAGCCCCGTGGTGTCGTTCACGACGTTGGCTCCTGCGGCCAGCGCCTGGCGGGCCACCTCGGGCAGGAAGGTGTCGGCGGAGATGATGACGTCGGATGCTGCGCGCACGGCGCTGATGACAGGGACGATGCGGTCCGCCTCCTCCGACGCCGGGATCGGGTTGCCGGGCGCGAAGGGCGCTCCGCCGATGTCCACCCAGTCCGCGCCGTCGGCGACCGCCTGCAGGGACGCATCGACGGCGGCCTGGAGCGCGAAGGTCCTCCCGCCGTCGTAGAACGAATCCGGCGTCCTGTTGATGACGGCCATGAGCGCGACCTGGCGGTCGAAGTCGAGCGTGCGGGAACCGAAGTCACGCACCGCGTGACGGAACACCGGACGGTAGGTCCCGGAGGATGACGGAGCCGCTGCTTGACTGTCCACCCTGCAGTTCTACCACCGCCTGCTGCGCGCCCCGCTCGTGTTCCGGTGCGTGACGCGGACCACCGGAATCGGCGGTGCGGCGCGCCGCCCGTAGAATTGGAGCATGCCCGTGTATGTCGACCACGCGGCGACCACGCCCATCTCGGCGCCGGCGCTCGCCGCCCTCACCCGCGAACTCAGCCGGAGCGGCAATCCTTCCTCCCTCCACGGCTCCGGCCGGCGTGCCCGGCGGTCGGTGGAGGACGCGCGGGAGACCATCGCGGCCGCGGCCGGTGCGCATCCGTCCGAGGTCGTCTTCACCTCCGGCGGGACCGAGGCCGACAACCTGGCGATCAAGGGACTCTACTGGGCCCGGCGGGCCGCCGCCCCGGGACGCAACCGGATCCTCTGCAGCACCGTCGAGCACCACGCCGTGCAGGACACCGTCGAGTGGCTCGAACGCCACGAGGGCGCCGAGGTGGTGTGGCTCCCGGTGGACGGGGCCGGCGTCGTCTCCCTCGAGGCGCTGCGGGTCGCTCTGGCCGAGGCACCGGAACGGACGGCACTCGTCACCGTCATGTGGGCCAACAACGAGGTCGGGACCGTCCAGCCGGTCCACGCCGTCGCGGCGGAGGCCGCGCGCTTCGGCGTCCCCGTCCACAGCGATGCGGTGCAGGCGTTCGGGTCCCTCCCGGTCTCCTTCGCGGACTCGGGGCTCGCCACCATGGCCGTGAGCGCGCACAAGATCGGCGGCCCCGTCGGCGTCGGGGCCCTCCTCGTGGGGCGTGCCGTGAGCCTCACGCCGGTACAGCACGGTGGAGGGCAGGAGCGGGACATCCGATCGGGTACGCTCGACGGCGCGGGGATCGTGGCGTTCGCCGCGGCGGCCCATGACGCCGTCACACATCTGGGTGACGAGGGCCGCCGGCTGGCTGCTCTGCGGGATCGCCTGATCGACGGCATCCGCAGGGAGGTCCCGCAGGCCGTGCTCCGCGGCGTGGACCACCCGGCACCCGAAGGGACACGGCTGCCCGGCAACGTGCACTTCACCTTCCCCCGGCTGCGAGGGGGATTCGCTCCTGTTCCTCCTCGACCTCGCCGGCATCGAATCGTCGACCGGCTCGGCGTGCACGGCGGGCGTGCCGCGGCCGTCCCACGTCCTGCTCGCCATGGGGCTGGGCGAGGACGAGGCCCGGGGCGCCCAGCGGTTCAGCCTGGGGCATACATCCACCGCCGACGACGTTGACGCCGTGGTGGCCGCCATCGGTGGTGCCTACGCTCGCGCCAGCGCCGCGGGCATGGCAGGACACGCATCATCCATCCGAACAGCAGGAACGGGTTTTCTTCCATGAGGGTACTGGCAGCGATGAGTGGCGGCGTCGACTCCGCGGTGGCGGCGGCGCGCGCGGTGGAGGCGGGGCACGACGTCGTCGGGGTGCACCTCGCGCTCTCGCGCATGCCCGGCACGCTCCGGACGGGCAGCCGCGGCTGCTGCACCATCGAGGATTCGCGGGACGCGTGGCGCGCCTGCGACATCCTCGGCATCCCGTACTACGTCTGGGACTTCTCCGAGCGGTTCAAGGAGGACGTCGTCGACGACTTCGTCGCCGAGTACGCGGCGGGGCGCACGCCGAACCCCTGCATGCGCTGCAACGAGCGCATCAAGTTCGCGGCGCTGCTCGAGAAGGCCCTCGCCCTCGGCTTCGACGCCGTCTGCACCGGCCATTACGCGAAGGTCGTGGAGGACGCCGACGGCAATCCGGGAACTGCACCGGGCGGCCGACTGGGCGAAGGACCAGTCGTACGTGCTCGGTGTCCTGACCCACGAGCAGCTCCGGCACTCCATGTTCCCGCTGGCCGAGACGCCGTCGAAGTCGGAGGTCCGTGCGGAGGCCGAGCGGCGCGGTGTCTCCGTCGCGAACAAGCCCGACAGCCATGACATCTGCTTCATCCCCGACGGGGACACGCGGGGCTGGCTCGAGGAGCGCATCGACCTGACGGAGGGCGACATCCTCGACGTCGACGGGGTGAAGATCGGCAGCCACCCCGGGGCGAACGCCTTCACCGTCGGCCAGCGGCGCGGCCTCAAGCTGGGCACTCCCGCTGCGGACGGCAAGCCCCGTTTCGTGCTCGAGATCCGGCCCAAGCAGAACGAGGTCGTCGTCGGACCGGAGCACCTGCTCGCCATCGACGAGATGCGCGGCATCAAGGTGTCCTGGGCGGGGCTGCCCATCGACGAGGTGCTCACCGGCGAGGAGTTCGACTGCATGGCGCAGGTCCGCGCCCACGGCGATCCCGTGGCGGCCCGCGCATCGGTCGAGGCGGACGGCGACGGCGCACAGCAGCTCGTGGTCCGCCTCGTCGAGCCCATGCGCGGCGTGGCACCCGGTCAGACGGTCGTGCTGTACCAGGGCACGCGCGTCCTCGGGCAGGCGACGATCGACTCGGCACGTTCCGCGCTCCGCCCCGAACCGGCGGGCCTGCAGGGCTAGTCGCGGTTTCCGGACGCCCCGCGGCTTCTGCTTGACTGGAGTCATGACGCACCCACGCAGCGGCTTCGATCCGGCAGCCAGTTCACTCGCAGGAGACGTGGCCCCCGAGGTCATGGCCGAACTGCTCTCGGTGAGGAGCTCGATCGACAACATCGATGCCACCCTCGTCTACCTGCTGGCCGAACGGTTCAAGGCGACGCAGCGGGTGGGCCACCTGAAGGCCGAACACGACCTCCCCGCCGGCGATCCGCAGCGTGAGGCGGCGCAGATCGCCCGGCTCCGCATGCTCGCCGAGGAGGCGCAGCTGGACCCGGCGTTCGCCGAGAAGTTCCTGAACTTCATCATCTCCGAGGTGATCCGGCACCACCAGGCGATCTCCGAGAACCGCAAGCCCACCGCCGGTGCCGCCGCCGACGCGTCCTCGGCGGATGCCGCAGGGGAGCACGGCGTCGATGCCTGACGCCGACCGGCGTCCCGTCGGCGCCACGGCTGCCGGTGACTGGCCGGGGACCGATCCCCTCGAGGCGAACCGCGCCGCCCGCGGTGAGCTCGGCGATGCGAATCTGCCCTTCCTGCCGTCCCTGCCCGGACGCGGACCCGGCAGCGACGCCGTCGGGCGGACCCTCGGCATGCTCGTCGAGCTTCCCTTCGACCTGCAGCCGCACGGCTGGCGGCTCGTCCAGCGGCCGGGCCGCGACCAGCGCCGGGCGGAGTCGGCCCTGTCCTCCGACATCAACGCCCTCGGCGACATCGCCGGTGCGGAGGAACGCCCCGCGCCCCGCCTGAAGCTGCACCTGCAGGGCCCGCTGTCACTTGCCGCGGGCGTGCACCTGCACAACGGCGAGCGGGTCCTCGTCGACTCCGGCGCGCGCCGCGAGCTCTACGAGTCGCTCGCCGCGGGCGCCGCGGACCTGGTCCGCCGCGTCGCCGCGGTGGCCCGGGGGGCGAACCTGGTCCTCCAACTCGACGAGCCGGATGCAGGAGCCGTCCTGGCGGGACGCGTGCCCACCGCGAGCGGCTACCGCACGCTCCGCGCGGTCGACCGGCGCGAGGCGACCGAGGCGTGGGACGCCGTGACGGCGTCGGCGATCGCTGCCGGGGCCCGTGGCACCGTGCTGGCCCCCGGGGGCGGCGACGTCGTCCTCGACGCGGCCCGTGCCGGCACGGCAGCGCTGTGCCTGGAGGTTCGAGGGATTCCCGAACGCCACTGGGAAGCGCTGGCGGAGGACATCGAATCCGGCCGGGAGCTGTGGCTCGGGGTCCTCGATCCCGAGGCGGACCTCCTCCAGGTCCGTACCCTCGTGGAGTCGGTGCTGGGCCCCTGGTGGCGGGTCGGGCTGCCCGTCACGGCGCTCTCGGCGCTCACGGTGACCACCCTCCCGGGACTGTCCCGCCGGGTGCCCTCAGACGCCGTCCGGGCCGTCACCCGCACGGCGCAGGTCGCCGACGCACTGGAGCAGGTACGGGCGGAGGGCTGACCCGCCCTGCCGACCCTCCCGGAAGCCGTCGCCGTCAGACGCGCTGCTCCCAGCGCGCAGGCCGGGCCTCGGCGGGCAGCACGCCGTCGAACTCCTCCACGACGTAGTCGAAGCTCCCTGCGTAGACGAGCAGGGTCCCGAGCTGGCGGTGCACCACGCGGGTCTTGATGCGGAACGAGCCCGCCGCGTCGTCCCACCACTGCTCCACGTAGGCGAGCGCCCCGAGGGCATCGGGCAGCGGAAGGCGCACGCCCGCGAAGACGCGGGTCCGGGACGACACCATGCGGATGTGTCCCTCGTCGGTGGCACTGCAGGCCAGCAGCGTGGCCATCCGGCGGTGCCGGCCCACGTAGTCGGTCAGGATGCCGTCCTGCAGGGACGTGGTGTCCTCGAAGATCCGCAGCGCGGTGCCGAAGTCGAGTTCACGCCGCGCGGTGAGTGCCGGGCGTCCGAACGGGTCGATGTGGGGGTAGTTCCGGATGGTGAACGGTACATCGCTGTCGTACTCGGGGAAGAAGGCGTTCTCGAGCGCGGTGAGTCGGAACGCCGGGCGCGCGAACCAGGCCGGGCATCCGGCGACGTCGAACACCCCGCGCCCGTGGCCCGCCAGGCCGCTCTCCGCGGAGAGGCCGAAGTAGTCGCGCAGTTCGGGCTGCAGGCGGCCGAAATCGTTGCCCATCGCCTCCTGGTAGATCGAGGTCATGCGGCCCACTTCCTTTGCTCGGGCACCCAGTCAACCACGGACACCACCCGTCGCACGCCGGCCGGGGTGGACCGGGTCGCCGGTGGTGCCGCCGCTCAGAGGCGCCCGGCCGCCTTGAGCCTGATGTACGTGTCGGCCAGCAGCGGCGGAAGCTCCGCCGGGACCGCGTCGACCACCTCCGCACCGAGCAGCCGGATCTGGTCCGCCACGGCCGCGCGGTCCAGGAGCGCGCGTTCGGCGGCAGCGGCCCGGTAGGTGGCCGCCGCCGTCGATCGGTCCGCACCCATCTCCTCGAGCCTCGGGTCGCGGACCGAGGCCACGACGACGACGTGACGTCCGGTGAGCCCCGGCAGCGCGGGCAGCAGGCCCTCCTCGACGGCGCCGGAGTCCAGGGACGTCAGCAGCACCACGAGGGAGCGATGCGCGGAGGCCGCACGCACGTGGGCGGGCACCCGCGACCAGTCCGCCTCGATGAGCTCGGCTTCCAGCGGCGCCATGGCCGTCACGAGCGAGCCCAGGAGGTTTCCCTTCGCCGTCGAGTCGACGCGAGCGCGGAGTCTGCGGTCGAAGGCCAGGAAATGCACCTTGTCGCCGCCCCGCTTCGCGAGGACGGACAGCAGCAGCGCCGCTTCGATTCCGGTGTCCAGGCGTGGCTCGTCGACGATCCGCGCAGCGGACGTGCGCGACGTGTCGAGCACGACGACGACGCGCCGGTCGCGTTCCGGCCGCCACGTCCGCACCACGGTGTCGCGCCTCCGGGCCGTGGCCCGCCAGTCGATGGACCGGACGTCGTCGCCCCGGACGTAGTCGCGCAGTGAGTCGAACTCCGTGCCCGCTCCGCGGATCTGCACCGCGGACTGGCCGTCGAGTTCACGCAGTCGGCGGAGCTTGGACGGCAGGTGGCGCTTGGAATGGAAGGGCGGCAGGACCCGGAGGACGCCGGGGGCCGGGATCGTGACCTGCCGGGCCGCGACGCCGAGCGGACCGGCGCTGCGGACGGTGACCGTCTCCACGCGGAGGATCCCGCGCCGGGTCGGACGCAGTGTGACGGCCAGGCGCCGCGCCTCGCCCGGCGGTACGGCCACGGACTGCTCCGGGTCCAGGGCGCCGGCCGACGGCTGCCACGCCTCGCGCACGGTGCTGCGCAGCGGCCGGCCGGTGTCGTTGCGCAGCACCAGGGCGCTCCGGCACTCCTCGCCGAGACGGACGCTGTCGGGCAGCGTCCGGGTGATCCCCACCCGGCGCGGCGAGGCGGCGAGGGCCAGGTCGAGTGCTCCGACCACGGCGAGGAGGGCTGCCCACAGCAGGATCGACGTCGCGCCCGGATACAGGATGACGGGCACGACGCCGAGCAGCGCCAGCAGGACGAAACGGCCGGTGATGACCACGGGGGCTCCTCTCGGGTCCGGGCGGGATCCTGCCCGGGACGTGCGTGCGGGGTGCGCCGCTACCGCGGGACGGGGACGGTGCTGAGGATGCCGCCGAGCACGTCGTCGACGTCGACGCCGTCCATCTGGGTCTCGGGCCTGAGGGCGACGCGGTGCCGTAGCGCCGGGAGGGTGAGGGCCTTGACGTCGTCGGGCGTCACGAAGGACCGGCCGGAGAGCCATGCCCATGCCCGCGAGGTGTTGAGCAGCGCGGTGGCACCGCGGGGGGACACCCCGAGCTGGAACGACGGGGACGACCGCGTCGCACGGACGAGGTCCACGATGTAGGCGAGCACCTCCGGCGCGATGGCCACGCGTGCCACGGCGGCCCGGGCCCGGTCGACGTCCTCGGCGCCGGCGACGGCCCGCACACCGGCCGCCCCGAGGTCCCGTGGATCGAAGCCCAGGCTGTGGCGGCGGATCACCTCGATCTCGTCCTCGCGCCCGGGGAGGGGCACGGTGAGCTTGAGGAGGAAGCGGTCGAGCTGTGCCTCGGGCAGGGGATAGGTGCCCTCGTACTCCACCGGGTTCTGGGTCGCGGCGACGAGGAACGGCGCCGGCAGGCGGCGCGAGACGCCGTCGACGGAGACCTGCCGTTCCTCCATGGCCTCCAGCAGGGAGGCCTGCGTCTTCGGCGGAGTGCGGTTGATCTCGTCGGCGAGCAGGATGTTCGTGAAGACGGGCCCCTTCCGGAAGGTGAACTCCGAGGTCTTCGATTCGTAGATGAGCGAGCCCGTGATGTCGCCGGGCATGAGGTCCGGCGTGAACTGGACGCGCTTGGTGTCGAGGTCTAGGGCGGTGGCGAGGGTGCGGACCAGCAGGGTCTTCGCGACGCCCGGGACGCCCTCCAGCAGCACGTGCCCGTCGGCCAGGAGCCCGATGAGGAGGCCGGTCACGGCAGCATCCTGGCCGACGATCGACTTGCCCACCTCGTCGCGTACCCGCAGGAGCGCGGCGCGTGCGGATTCGTCGGCGGGCACCGCCTGCCGCGGGGCCTCGGGCGCACGGTCCTCGACGCGCGTCCCCTGTGGGGCGCCGCCCGCCGTCGTTCCCGGCTGCGCCTCCGGGAAGCCGTCCTGCCGGTCTGCGGATCGGTTCATGATGGAATCTCCTTCTCGAGGTCGAGGATCTCCTGTGCCCACAGCACAAGCTCGCGGTTCGTGGTCGGTGTGTGGTGGAGCAGGCGTTGCTCGAGCTCGACCCGGGGACGGCCGCCCTGCCGCGAGGCCGCGTCGAGGACCTCCACCGGGGTCGCCGAGCGGTCCACGCGGAGGCGGCGTGCGAGCCGGGTGAGCGTCGCGGCGCGCAGGTTCGCCGTGGCGTGTGCCACCGAGCCCGAGTCCTGGTAGAGCCGTGCGCGTCCCTCCGCGGTCTCCGCCGCACGCACGACGACGGGCAGCGGCTCGGCTGCCAGCGGTCCCAGCCGGCGACCCCGCCACAGCATGGCGAGGACGGAGCAGGCGAGGAGCCAGACGAGCAGGTGGTCGACCCAGGCGGGCAGCAGCGTCAGCGGGTCGATGCCCTCGCCCGAGGCCACGACGTCGGCGCCGGTCGGTTCGTACCAGACCAGCGTCGGGGACGAGCCCAGCACCCCCAGGGCGAGGGCCGCGTGGCCTTCGTCGGAGATCATCCTGTTGGACAGGATTCCCGGCGCTCCGAGGACGGCGACGGAACCGTCGGTGCTCGTGACGTACAGTCCGCCCTCCGCGCCGTCGATCGTCGTCGGGAAGCACTCGAGGTTGCCCGAGTACGCCGTCCCCGTCGCCGACAGGGTGCCCGCTGCGGTCGCGTCGGCGTCGGGGGCAGTCGGCCGGCAGCCCCGGTCCGTCGTCGCCGAGGTCGAAGGGCACCGGACCGAGTTGCCCGAAGCCCTGTTCGAGGGCCGTGAGCTGCCGTGCGCCCGGCGCCGCGAGGACGGCGACGTCCGCCTCCTCGCTCAGGCGCGCGACCTGCGCGGCGCTCAGGTACGCCTGGGCGTCATTGAGGAACAGCGTCGCCGGGCCCGCGTCGAGCGCCTCGAGGGCGTCCTGGTAGGAGGTCGCGCGGACGACGTCCACGCCCTGCGCCGCGAGTACCTCCGCCACCGCCCGCGCACCCTCGGGCGCCGGATTGCCGGGGGAGAGGGGACGGTCGTCCTCTTCGGCGCCGGGCAGGAGGTTGAGCAGGACGATCACCGCCAGCACCACGGCGCCGACGATGAGGGGTAGAGCGCGTCGCAGGCGCGACCTCGCCGTGGCGGATGCGGAGCCGCCGTCGCCCATCACCTCGCCCTGCACGTCGGGCGGCTCCGCTGACGCGTCCGGGCCGACCGCGCCCGACGCCAGGAGGTCCCGCTCGGGGCGCGTCACAGGGGGCGCCGCCGTCGTCGTGGTGCCCGCTGCCCGCTCGGGCCGTTCGGACGACAGCCGCTCCTCGATGCCGGCAGCCCGTCGATGGTCCTCCTCCGTGGCCGTGCCGCTGCCGTAGTGGGTCGCGTTGAACAGGTCGGCCAGCCACGCGGCATCGGCCGAGCGGGCAGGGAAGGCAGCCCCGAGCTGGACGGCGGCCTCGGTCGCCGTGCGGCCGGGCTGTTCCTCGATCACCAGGCGCTCCTCCGCAGAGCGGATGGTGGCACGCAGCAGTTCCGCGACGGCACCGGTCCAGTCCGCCTCGGCGGCGAGACCGGCGGCCCGACGGCGATGGTGTGCGGCCGAGTGCCTGATGTCGTCGTCGAACACGGCGTCGTCCCGTTTCGTCCCGCGCGCGTTCAGGCGGGGCTTGATGAGCAGGATGGCCACGACGATGACGAGTGCCGCGCCGATCGCGACGACGACCGTTCCCGGGCCGGCTCCCAGTCCGCCCACTCCGTCGAGGAGCCGGGCGATGCCACGGAGGAGGTCGCCGAGGATCCGTTCGACGATGGAGGGCTGGGCTTCGACGTAGGCGGGCTTCGCGAGTTCCTCCTGGAGGAGCCGGCGGGCCTCGTCGGCGTCGGGCGCTGGGAAGGGCCGCCCGGTGGTCACCGCCGGCCCCTGCCCGACGCCGGGGCGGCGCACGACGGCATCAGGCGGGCCCTCCGGGCTGGTGGCCGAAGGAGGCGGTGCCGCCGGGCAGCATGTCCGGGTGCCCCGCTCCGGCCTGTTCGTGCTCACGCAGGAGGACGACGTCGAAGCCTTCCCGTCGCATGCGGAGATCGACGTACAGCAGTGCGGTCACGCCCGCCTGGAAGGCGTAACCGATCGCCGTGAAGAGAGCCGCGATGGCCTGGGTGACGATCAGGAGCGGGAGCGAGTCCAGGGCATCCGGCGTGGCGGACGCGCTGGAACTGAAGCCGAAGAAGAGGGACACGGCGAAGGTGAGGGGGGTCGAGATGACGGAGCCGATGATCGAGACGATGATGCTCGTGAGGAGCACGATGCCGAACGTCCGCCACCAGTTGCCCCGGGTCAGCCGCCACGAGCGCTTGACGGCCGTCCAGGGTCCGATGCCCTCGAGCATGATGGCCGCGGGGGCGACCGCGAGCTTGATGCCCGCCCAGACCAGTGCCGCCATGCTCCCGAGCACGAGGGGGACGACGACCAGGGCGGAGTATTCCGCCAGGCCGATGATCGCGAGCGCCGAGATGCCGACCACGACCACGAGGCCGACGAGTCCGGCGGCGACGGACAGGAGGCCGAAGCCCAGCAACGGGAGGATGCGGCTGCGGGAGAGGCGCCACGCCTGTCCGAAGGAGGTCCGCTGGTTGATCACGGCCCGTGCCAGGGGGATGACGAGGATACCTTGGAGCACCAGCAGGGCCGCGGCGGACACGATGCCCGCTACGGAGGCGAAGACGCCGAGGCCGGCGAACGCGCCGATGATGCTGTCGGGCGTCGGGTTCTGCGACTCGAACACCTCGAAGGACGACAGGACGTTCCCGAGCATGAGCACGGTCACCAGGGCGACGACGGCCTGCAGCAGGATCGCGATGCCGAAGGTGGCCAGCGGATTCCTGCGGCAGGCCTGGAAGGCACCGTCGAGGATCTCGCCGAGTCCGAGAGGCCGCAACGGGATGACGCCCGGTTTCGGCGGGGCCTGGTAGCCGGGGGGCTGGGGGAAGGGCGGCCCTCCGGAGGGGCCGTTGCCCCAGGGCGCGCCTTGGGGTCCGTAGCCGCCCCAGCCCGGCGCCCCGCCCGTCCCCGGTGCGGGATAGGGTCCGGGCGTGCCGAACCTGCCCGGTGCGCCCTGGTGGCCGGAGGGGTCGGTCGGCCGGTCCCACGGGTTGGCCGGAGCTGCGGGGGTTCCGGGCTCCTGCGGCATGCCGGGAGCAGGACGTCCGGGCGGCTGCCAGGCGGCGGGCCGGTCCTGCCGGCCGGGTGCCGTCGCACCGGGTGGCTGCCACGGCTCGGACCGACCGGGGACCGGTTCTCCCGGTGGTCGCGACCACGGGCCGCCACTGGTCCCGTCCTGTCCCCCGGGGGGTGTCCCGTCGGCCGGCCCACTCGTCGAATCACTCATTGCGCCCCTCGGTCGATCCTGCGGGACGCATGCGTTCAGCTTCCCTCCTGCATCATAGTGAGCCGCGCCACCAGCGGCAGGAGCCGCGCGCACCACGGGTGTGCCGTCAGTCCCACCACGCCGTCGCCGGGGTGGTGGGACAGTGTGCGCCGAATGGGACAGTATGGGGGTATGAAGGCTCGCATACTGGTCATCGATGACGATGAGGCCCTGTCCGAAATGATCGGCATCGTCCTCCGCAACGACGGCTTCGACCCGGTGTTCTGCGCCGACGGCGCCGCGGCGCTCGGCGTCTTCCGCTCGTCGCACCCCGATCTCGTCCTGCTGGACCTGATGCTCCCCGGCATGGACGGCATCGAGGTGTGCCGCCAGATCCGGAACGAGTCCGACCTCCCCATCGTGATGCTGACGGCGAAGTCCGACACCTCCGACGTCGTCCGCGGGCTCGAATCGGGGGCCGACGACTACGTCCCCAAACCCTTCAAGCCGGCCGAGCTCGTCGCCCGTGTCCGCGCCCGGCTGCGCCCGGCGGAATCGAAGGCCCCGGAGACGCTGCGCATCGGGGAGGTGAGCATCGACGTCGCCGGCCACGAGGTGACGCGGGCCGGCGAGCGTGTGTCCCTGACCCCCCTGGAGTTCGACCTGCTGGTCGCGCTCGCCCGGAAGCCCTGGCAGGTGTTCACGCGAGAACTGCTGCTCGAACAGGTGTGGGGCTACCGCCACGCCGCCGACACGCGACTCGTCAACGTCCACGTGCAGCGGCTGCGCTCGAAGATCGAGCGGGATCCCGAGGCACCCGAGATTGTCCTGACGGTGCGTGGTGTCGGCTACAAGGCCGGACAGGGCTGACGCGGCGAGCGCGGCCGACCGCGCTCCCGATTCCTCCTTCCCTCCTCCCGTGGTCCCGCGCGCTCCCGGCGCCTCCGCCGTAGGCTCCGCCGCCGACCCCATCGCCTCGGCCTCCGCGCCCGCAGCGGCTCCGGGTGAGCCCGTCGCCCTCGACGTGCGGGATACCCAGGACGGCGACCGGGCGTCCGACGGCGGGGCTCCCGCCTCGATCGCCGCCGGCGGTCCCGTGGTCGTCGCACGGCTCCGTACCGGGCTGGTCCGCCTTCGGGCGCTGCTGCGATCGATCGCCAGCCACTGGCGGCGGTCCCTGCAGTTCCGGACCGTCGTCGCGACGATGCTCCTGGCATCCGTCTCGTTCGTCGCCGTCGGCGGGTTCCTGTCCAACCAGATCGCGAGCGCCCTCTACGACGAGCGCTTCGACCAGTTCAGCGCGGAGGCCAGTTCCGCCCTCGTCGACACGAAGGCGGTCTTCCGGGACTCCTCGGCGACGGACCGGGACACGACGAGCCGCCTGGTGCTCGATTCCGTGAACGCCCTGGTGGGCAGCGAGACCGATGCGCCGCGGCAGTCGATCCTGGTGCCCATCTCCGGGGAAGGTCTCTTCATCCCGACCACCGTCAGCCAGGACGGCGCCACGGCAGGCATGCTCCCTCCCGATCTCCAGTCGTCGGTCAGCGACGGCCAGGACATCTACTGGGCGCCGATCACCATCCCGGTGACGCAGGACGGCGACCAGGACGCGCCGGGCATCGCCTTCGGGACGCAGGTCCAGCTGCCTCCCGAGCGCAGCCCCTACGCCCTGTACGTCTACTACGACCTCTCGTCCATGCAGTCCACGCTCGACTACATCCACGGTGTGCTGTGGCTCGTGGGACTGGTCCTCCTGCTCGTCATCGGCGGCATCACCTGGTACGTGACGCGCAGCGTCATGCTGCCCGTGAGCCACGCGGCGTCGGTGTCGGAGAAACTCGCGTCGGGTCAGCTGCAGGAGCGCATGGAGGTCAGCGGTGAGGACGAGGTGGCCCGGCTCGGCGCGTCCTTCAACCACATGGCGGGCAGCCTGCAGGACCAGATCACCCAGTTGGCGCAGCTGTCCCAGATGCAGCAGCGCTTCGTGTCCGATGTCTCCCACGAACTCCGGACGCCCCTGACGACCGTGCGGATGGCGGCCGAGGTGCTGCACGATGCCCGGGACGAGTTCAGCCCGGTGAACAAGAGATCCGCGGAGATCCTGTTCGACCAGGTGGAACGGTTCCAGGCGCTGCTCGCCGACCTGCTCGAGATCTCCCGGTTCGACGCCGGTGCAGCCGTGCTGGAGGCCGAGTCGGTCGATGTCGTGCAGCTCGTGCAGCATGCCATCGACGGGGCGCGGCCGCTCGCGGAACGGCTCGGCTCGGACCTCCGGATCGTCTCCGCGGAGACCGAATGCATCGCCGAGGCGGACGGTCGTCGGATCGACCGGATCCTCCGCAACCTGATCGTCAACGCGCTCGAACACGGTGAGTCGCGGCCGGTGGAGATCCACATCGCCTGCAATCCGGAGGCGGTCGCCGTGGCCGTCCGCGACCACGGCATCGGGATGACGCCACTCGAGGCCTCCCGCGTCTTCGACCGGTTCTGGCGGGCGGACCCGGCGCGGGCGAGGACCACGGGTGGCAGCGGCCTGGGCCTGTCGATCGCGACCGAGGACGCCCGGCTCCACCACGCCTGGTTGGAGGCATGGGGCATGCCGGGCGAGGGAGCCTGCTTCCGGCTCACCCTGCCGCGCAGCGAGGGTGGGGCGCTGACCTCCTCACCGCTGGCGCTGCCGCCGTCGGGCTCGCCCCGCGCCCTTCCTGCCGGCGGCGCCATGGACACGGCCCCGGCAGAGGATGCCGGGAACGGAACGGGGGAGAACAGTGCCAGGAACTAGCACGACGACACGGGACGGGCTCGTCCGTCGACCCGGTGGCGCGGGTGCGCCCGCGCGGGTCCTCGCCGCCTTGCTCGCGCTCTGCCTCCTGCTGGTGACGGGCTGCTCGGCCATTCCCACGAAAGGGCCGGTCGGCGTGATACCGGCGGTCGAGGGTGAGCCGGACGCCGTCGCACCCGCCTTCGATCCGCAGGGCCCCGCGTCCGGAGCGACGCCCGAGCGGATCCTGCGCGACTTCATCACGGCGGGGACGGGTGCAGGCGACGGGTACAGCGTGGCCCGCCAGTACCTGACGCCGGAACTCGAGAAGACCTGGAAGCCCGAGGAGCGGATCGTCCTCTTCCGGTCCGATCCCCGGGTGGAGAAGCGCGAAGCCGAAGGGGTCTACCAGATCCAGCTCGAGACGACAGGCACGGTGGACGGCAGGGGACTGCGGACCAACAGTGCCGTCCCGGCGACGGAGACCCTGGGCGTGCGCATGGTCCAGGTCAACGGGGAGTGGCGGATCGGGGAGATCCCCGACGGGATCATGCTCGCCCAGAGCAGCGCCCAGGACCTCCTGATCTCGCACGACCTGTACTTCTACAGCAGCAACTACCGCTTCTGGGTGCCCGATGCGCGGTGGTTCGTCCGCAGGACCGGCGTGACCGCGAGGATCGTGAGCGCCATGCTGGCCGGCCCTGCTCCCTACCTGCAGGGTTCGGTGACCAGCGCGTTCCCCGAAGGGGTCACGCTCGCCCGGGACTCCGTCCCGATCACGTCCGGCAGGGCCTCGGTCGAGCTCTCGTCCGAGGTCCTGGAGAACGCCACCGACCTCGGCCTCCAGCAGATGAACCAGCAGCTGCAGGTCAACCTGCTGGGCCTCAACGACGTCACGTCCGTGGAGATGACCAGCGGACGGCCCATCGAGCTCGGGGCGCCCGCCGCGGACCTGGTCGTCCCCGAGCTGACCCCCGACGTCGGCGGCGAGCAGGTCGGTATCGCCGGCGGCGAGCTGGTGCGGGTCCGCAACGGCGCCGTCGTACCGGTCGAGGACGTGCCCTCCGTCTCCGAACTCCAGCCCCGCGACCCGGCCGCGTCCGTCTCCGGGAGTGCCTACGCCTTCGTGAACGCTGACAGGACGACCCTGTACGTCACCGCCCCCGGCAGCCCGGCGCGCAGCGTCGGCAAGGGCAGCGCCCTGACGCAGCCGTCCTTCGACCCGGAGAACTGGGTGTGGACCACCAGGGCCGTCGCGGGACGCCGTGAGGTCATCGCCATCCCGCCGGGTGGGACCGAGGCGAATGCCGCCGTCCTGGCCGCCGGCTGGCTCGGTGACAGGACCGTGGAGGAGCTGCGCGTGTCGCGGGACGGGTCGCGGGCGCTGGTCGTCACCGAGCGGGGCGGAACCAGTGAGGTACTGCTGGCCGGCATCATCCGCTCCACCGAGGGCGCGCCGCAATCGCTCACCACCCCGCTCACGCTGCCGACCGACGGGACCGTCGACACGGCGAAGTGGGCCGGTCAGAGCACGATCGTCGCGTCGTCCACCGGCGCGGACGAGGAGGCCACCCCCGTCATCCTCCAGCTCGACGGCGAGCAGGAGACCATGGCCGCGCTCGACGGCGTCCTCGGTATCAGCGCGGGCTCGGATGCCGAGGACACGTTCTACGCACAGGCCGGGAGCACCCTCTACCGGCGCATCGGCAACAGCTGGGTGGACGAGCAGCTCCAGGTCCTCGATCCGGCGTTCCCGGGGTAGGTCCGGCGTTCCGGGGGCAGGTCGGGCCGTCCGTGGGCAGGGATGTCCACATAGCAGGGACCGGCCTCCTGCCGCCGGGGGCCGGGTGATGGCATGGGCCCGTGCGCGATGCCGTCCTTCCCCCGGTCCTCGACAGGCTCGTCTTCGGGCGGACCTATCAGCAGCTCGCCCGCGGCGTGGCCGCCTTCGGGGCCCTCCTCCTGCCGTCGTCGTGCGTGCTCTGCGGCGCGTGGGACACGTCGCTGTGCGACGGGTGCCTCGCGGTGTTCCGCAGGGCGACGGCGCGTCCCTTCCGCGCCGACGACGGCGCGGAGTCCCTTCCCGACGTCGAGCCGGGCGCGCCGGGGGAGGACGGGCACCTGCTGCCCGGGCCGGGCTACGGACCGCTGCCCGTGCTGGCCGCGGGCCGGTACGGCCGAGCCGTGTCGGTGGTCCTGCTGGCCTACAAGAACCACGGCCACGTCGACCTGGCCGCCCCCGTCGCGGCAGCCCTCGCGGGCGTCCTCCACGAAGCCGCCCGTGCCTTCCGGGCCGCGGCGCCTGCCGGTGCGAGACCCGTCCTGGTCGTCCCGGTGCCGACCCGCGCGTCGTCCCGGCGGCGGCGCGGCTACGATCCGCTGATGCTCCTCCTGTCCAGGCTGGATCGTGCGGGACACCTGCCCGCCTCCGCGGTCCTCACACCCTGCCTACGGCAGGTCCCTCAGCTCGCGAGGTTCGCGGCAACCGTCGGACAGGGCGGGATCCCCTTCCTCCCGGAGGCGCTCGCAGGGGTGCGATCGGCGTGGGGCGGCGGGCAGAAGGGCCTGGGCCGACGGCGGCGCCGTGCGAACGTGCTCCACTCGATGGAGCTGCCTGCGCGCAGGAGCGGTGCCCTCGCCGGAAGGGACTGCATCATCGTCGACGACGTGCTCACCACGGGTGCGACCATCGGGGAGGTCCACCGTGTGCTGATGCTCCACGGGGCGCGCGTGCTCGGCGCCGCCGTCATCGCCGCGACGTCGTCGCCGATCGGGACCGCCGCCCGGGGTGCGCAGGTACCCCCGGCCCCGCCACCGATGGTGTCCAGAGGGGGCACCGTCAAGCCACCGCAAGTTTCGGAGCACCAAGGGATGAATAACGGACAGTCGTGAACTACCGTGAAGTACGGGTACCACACAGTGACGACACGTACCCGTCGGCGGTGGCTATGCATCTCGCCAGGCCGCCGTCGTGTCACCTAGTGATGTGGAGGGCACCATGGAATTTGTGATCAATGGTCGGAACCTGGCGGTATCGGACCGTTTCCGTGAGTACGCGACGGAGAAGATCGACAAGATAGAGCAGCTCGGCGACAAGGTACAGCGCGTCGACGCGAAGATCACCAAGGAACCCAGCGCACGCATGGCGGACACCTCGCTCACGGTCGAGCTGACGGTCCTCTGCAAGGGCCCGGTCGTCCGGGCCGAGGCCTCCGCCGCCGACAAGTTCGCCGCCTTCGATCTCGCCTACGGGAAGCTCCTCGAGCGCCTCCGCCGGGCCCGCGACCGGCGGAAGGTCCACCACGGCCGGCACACACCCGTGGCTGTCAGGGTGGCCACGGCCGACCTCGAACCGGCGGATCCCGCGCAGCCCATCTATCTCGAGACGCCGGTCATCGAGCCGACCTCGCACGAGCCCGTTCCCCAGCCCGCGAGCGGGACCGAGGACGTCGACGCCTACTCCACGCCCGACGACGTCCCTTCCGGCGACTCTCCCGTGCTGATCCGCCGCAAGGTCTTCTCGGGCACGCCCATGACGCTCGATGACGCGGTCGACAACATGGAACTGGTCGGCCACGCCTTCTACCTCTTCGTCGACTCCGCGACGGGCGCTCCGTCGGTGGTCTACCGGCGGCAGGGCTGGACCTACGGCGTCATCACCCTCGATTCGAAGTGCGCCGAGGGGACCGAGGAACCCCACGAGGAACTCCTGGCCTACCGCGCCAAGGAAGCAGCGTCAGCCTAGGAACGACCACCCCCGCACCGGTTCCCGCCGGTCGCGGCGACCGATACGGAACTGCCCCCGCCTTGCGCGGGGGCAGTTCCGTGCAGGAGCCCATGCCGAACCTCACCACCGCGCAGGCCCGGCGCATCGTCCTCGCCGCCCAGGGCCTGCACCGCCCCCGTCTCCGGGCGCCGTCGTCCCGCCGCGCCGTGAACTCCGCCGTCCAGCGCCTGCAGGTCCTCCAGATCGACTCGGTGAACGTCCTCGCCCGATCGCACTACCTGCCCCTGTTCTCGCGCCTCGGCTCCTACGACCGCAAGGACCTGGAGGACCTCTACTCCACAGGACCCCGCACGCTGGTCGAGTACTGGGCGCATGAGGCGAGCCTCGTCCCCCCGGCGTTGTTCCCGCACCTGCGGGTATGGCAGCGGCGGACCTGGATGGGAGCGGCCGGCGTGCCGGACGCACTGCGCCAGGGCCTCGAATCGGCCATCCGCGAGCTCCTCGACGAGGGGACGCCGCTGCCCGCATCGGAGATCCAGCGACTCCTGGGAGCGGACAGGACACGCCCCGAGGACGGCTGGGGGTGGCGCTGGACCGCAGCGAAGCGGGTCCTCGAGGATCTCTTCGCGCGGGGCGAGGTGGGGTCGGCGGGGCGGACGGCCCAGTTCGAACGCCTCTACGCGCCCATCGCCCGGGTGCTTCCCGATGCGTCTCTCGCCACGGCGGGACCGGACCGGACCGAGGCCCTGGCCGTCCTGGCCGAGCGCGCGCTTGGGGCCCTCGGTGTCGCACCCGCCCGGTCGGTCGCCGACTACTTCCGGACGCCGGTCCGCGAGACACGGGCCGTCCTCGACGGGCTCGCGGGCGCCGGTGCCGTGGAGACCGTCGTCGTCGGCGGAGGGACGGAGCCCTGGTACCTGCATCCCGCCGCGGTCCTGCCGCGCCAGGCCCGGGGCAGGGCACTGCTCAGCCCGTTCGATTCCCTCGTCTTCGAGCGGGACCGGCTCCACAGGCTCTTCGACTTCCACTACCGCATCGAGATCTACACCCCGGCGGAACGGCGCGTCCACGGCTACTACGTGCTGCCCTTCCTCCTCCGCGACACCATCGCCGCGCGGGTGGACCTCAAGGCCGACCGGACCGCCGGACGCCTGCTCGTCCGGGCCAGCCACGCCGAACCCGGCGCCCCCGGGGACACCGCCGCCGAGCTGTCCGACGAATTGCGACTGCTCGCGCAGTGGCTGGGCCTGGCCGAGGTCGTCGTGGAGGATCGCGGGAACCTCGCGCCAGCACTCGCCGCTCAGGTCGGCAGGCTACTCTGAGCGGACACGCGGTTCCGCGCCGCCGGGCAGGAACGCAGGGAACCAAAACGGGGCACCGAACGTCGCTCACGTAGACTAGACACGCCATCTTTGGGCAGCATCAGATTGGGAGCAGATACCAGTGCCATCACTTCTTGAACGAGTACTACGCACCGGCGATAAGAAGACACTGAAGCGACTCCGCAACTACGCTGACGCGATCAATGTCCTCGAGGACGAATTCCGGGAGATGTCCGACGCAGAGCTGCGTGGCGAGACCGACCGGCTGAAGAAGCGCTACGCCGACGGCGCGACCCTCGACGATCTGCTCCCGGAGGCGTTCGCGGCCGTACGCGAGGCGTCGAGCCGGACGCTGGGGCTCCGCCACTTCGACGTCCAGCTGATGGGCGGCGCCGCCCTTCACCTGGGCAACATCGCGGAGATGAAGACCGGCGAGGGCAAGACCCTCGTGGCGACCGCGCCCGCCTACCTCAATGCGCTGACCGGCAAGGGCGTCCACGTCGTCACCGTCAACGACTACCTGGCCGAGTACCAGTCGGACCTCATGGGCCGCGTCTACCGGTTCCTCGGTTTGACCAGCGGCTGCATCCTCTCCAAGCAGGATCCGGCGACGCGTCGCCAGCAGTACGCGGCCGACATCACCTACGGCACGAACAACGAGTTCGGGTTCGACTACCTCCGCGACAACATGGCCTGGAGCGCCGCCGAACTCGTGCAGCGCGGACACAATTTCGCGATCGTCGACGAGGTGGACTCGATCCTCATCGACGAGGCCCGTACACCGCTCATCATCAGCGGCCAGGCCTCCGGCGACGTCAACCGCTGGTACAACGAGTTCGCGAAGGTCGTCCAGAAGCTCTCCGTCGACACCGACTACGAGGTGGACGAGAAGAAGCGCACCGTCGGCGTGCTCGAGGACGGCATCGAGAAGGTCGAGGACTACCTCGGCATCGCCAACCTGTACGAGTCCGCGAATACACCGCTGATCGGGTTCCTGAACAACGCCATCAAGGCCAAGGAACTGTTCAAGCGCGACAAGGACTACGTGGTCCTCAACGGCGAGGTCATGATCGTCGACGAGCACACGGGCCGGATCCTCGCCGGGCGGCGCTACAACGAGGGCATGCACCAGGCCATCGAGGCGAAGGAGGGCGTGGAGATCAAGGCGGAGAACCAGACCCTCGCGACCGTCACGCTGCAGAACTACTTCCGCCTCTACGGGAAGCTCTCGGGCATGACCGGTACCGCCGAGACCGAGGCCGCCGAATTCATGTCCACCTACAAGCTCGGCGTGGTACCTATCCCGACGAACAAGGAGATGGCCCGCAAGGACCTCTCCGACCTCATCTACAAGAACGAGGTCGCCAAGTTCGATGCCGTGGTGAAGGACATCGTCGAACGCCACGAGACCGGCCAGCCGGTCCTCGTCGGAACCACGAGCGTCGAGAAGAGCGAATACCTGTCGAAGCAGCTCGCGAAGGCGGGCGTCCGCCACGAGGTGCTGAACGCGAAGAACCACGCACGCGAAGCGGCGATCATCGCGCAGGCCGGCCGCAAGGGCGCGGTCACCGTCGCCACCAACATGGCCGGCCGCGGCACCGACATCATGCTCGGCGGCAACGCCGAGTTCAACGCGGTGGCCGCCCTCGAGAAGCTGGGACTCGATCCCGCGGACAACCCCGAGGAGTACGAGGCCAAGTGGCCGGAGGCCCTCGAGGCCGCGAAGGGAGCGGTCAAGGCCGAGCAGGAGGAGGTCCGGGAGCTGGGTGGCCTGTACGTGCTCGGTACCGAGCGGCACGAGTCACGGCGCATCGACAACCAGCTGCGCGGGCGGTCCGGACGCCAGGGTGACCCCGGCCGGTCACGCTTCTACCTGTCGCTGACCGACGACCTCATGCGGCTGTTCAACTCCGGCGGCGCCGAGCGCATCATGAACAGCGCCACCATGCCGGACGACGTCGCCCTCGAGTCGAAGCTCGTGTCGAAGGCGATCGAGAACGCGCAGGGCCAGGTCGAGGGCCGCAATGCCGAGCAGCGCAAGAACGTCCTGAAGTACGACGACGTCCTGAACCGCCAGCGCGAAGCCATCTACGGCGACCGTCGCAGGATCCTCGAGGGCGGCGACCTCAAGGAGAAGGTGCAGTTCTTCCTCGAGGACGTCATCACCGCGATGGTCGACGAGGCGACGGAACAGGGCCACGGCGACGACTGGGACTACGACCTCCTGTGGACGAACCTCAGGACGCTGTACCCGATCACGCTGACCGCCGACGAGGTCATCGAGGAAGCGGGCGGCAAGTCCAAGCTGACGCGCGACTTCCTCCACGACGAGATCCTCTCCGACGCCAAGCTGGCGTACCAGGCCCGTGAGGAGGCCCTCGGCGAGCAGACGATGCGGGAGCTCGAGCGCCGCGTGGTCCTCTCGGTCATCGGCAGGAAGTGGCAGGAGCACCTCTACGAGATGGACTACCTCAAGGAGGGCATCGGCCTGCGCGCGATGGCCCAGCGGGATCCGCTGGTCGAGTACCAGCGCGAGGGGTTCATCCTGTTCCAGGCCATGATGGAGTCGATCCGCGAGGAGAGCATCGGGTACCTGTTCAACCTGGAGGTCGAGGTCTCCGCGCCCGCGCAGACCGGGATCCCGGGGATCACCGACGGACGCGGCGTCGTCCAGGCCCCGAGCATCAAGGCCGCGGGGCTCGACGCACCGGCGAAGCCGGCGACCCTCAACTTCACGGCGCCCAATGCGCAGGGCGATGCCGAGGTGCACGTGGAGCGGAACAAGACGCAGCCCGCTGCGGCGGGCGGCAAAAAGGCCCGGAAGAAGTAGTCAGCCGATCTCCAGGGCGGTCACCCGCCACGCTCCGCGCCGTTGCTCTATCCGAAGAGCGACGGCGCGGACGCGTTTCTGGTCGAAAGCGACCACCGACGCCTCGAAGACGCCCGGTCCGACGGGACACACCCTCGCGGAGCGGATGACGATATGCCGGTGTGCGCTCGCTGCGGGCGCGCCCGCAGGGGACGCCGGTGAGGCGCCGACGCATCGGACGAGATTCGTCCTCAACTGCAGTCGTTCGTAGTTCTCCTGATCGAGCCACCGCGCGAGCTGCTGCAGCGGGCGTGATCCGCCGAGCACTTCGAGGGCACCCTGGGCGACGGACCGGGCGATGCCCGAGATCCTGCGGAACAGCTCCTGGTCCGCACCGGGGAGTCCGTCGCTGCGGGCAGGAGGACCGCCGGGGAACGGGACGGACACGGGCCCGGCCGCAGACCGCAGGGGTATCACGGGAGCCGGAGTCGGCGTGCCGGGCTGTCCCGGCGGTGTGAGGAGCGGACGCGGAGCTCCGCTGACCTCGGCGAGCTGCGCTGTCGGACTGCGGTGGAGCTGGGTCACGGCGGGCATGGCGGATCCTTTCCTCGTACTGGCACCGGGACGTGCTGATCGACCGGCCGTGCATCGCCGGGACGGATCCGGACCGGCCGTGCCACGACGGCCGATGCGGCGGAGTTCAGGGGAACGGGGCGTGCAGGACCTGGCCGGGCAGCAGGAGCGATGGATCGTCCCCGATGACCGAGCGGTTCGCGGCGAACCAGCCCGGCCAGGCTTCTGCGACATCCGCCGGCGTCGCGAGCGGTCCGAGCCTGGCCGCGACGATCGACCACAGCGAGTCCCCGGGTGCGACGACGACCTCGGCCGCCCCGACCTGCGCCCTCGTCCCCGGTCGGACCAGGAGGCTCCCGTCGGCCGGCATCGGTGCCGGCTCCCAGCCCGGCGGGAGCGGGGAACCGGGCGGGTGCCCGTTCTGCTGCCCGTCGGCGACGGCGGGGGAGGACGTCGGCACCCAGTAGGGGGAGATCCCGTCCTCTGCGTCGCCTCGAGTGTCGGCGCCGGGCAACGAAGCCGCAGGAGGTGCTCCGGTCCCGGTCGGGCCGGTGACGACGGACGCTGTGCCGCCCGGTGCTGCAGAGGCCATGGCAGGTACCGCGAGGAGATTGACGCCGAGCAGGACGGCCGCGAGACGGCGCATGACCGGGGGAGTGCATCGCGCAGCGAGGTCCGCGGTGGCCGACCGGCCATGCCTGCGCAGGAGTTCCGCCAGGACGGCGGCTCCGAGCGCGAGCACCCACCAGGCGAGGGTGGCCATTCCGAGTGCGGCCAGGCCGATCCCGAGTGCGCCTTCCAGCTCGGAACCGCCCGACCCCGGCCGGGCCCCGTACAGAAACGAACCGGCGCCGGCCAGCACCATGCCGCACACGAGGATGACGCCTGCCTGGACGACTGCGGAGGTCTTCATCGGCTCGTTCCTTTCCTCGTTGAACCAAGTTTGATGCAGTTTGACCTCGTTTGTCCACAGAAAAGTGTGTTGGAGGTCTTCTGGTGGAGGTTGACCCCCCGAGCGCTGCGACCTACCGTGGGGCGATGCGCTGGGATGCCCTGTTCACCGACCTCGAATCGCAACTGCAGGAGGCGGCGTCCGCTCAGCAGGAGAGCGAGATCCGGGAACGCACGCGCGGAGAGCAGGCCCGCCTGACACTGGTGCAGCGGCTGTCGGGGCAGGTCGGGAGACAGGTCGGTGTCTCCACCAGGGGAGGCCGCTCGGTCACGGGGGTGCTCACGAACGTCGGCGCGCAGTGGCTCGCGCTGGCAGTGGAGGGACGGTCGGTCATCGTGCCGCTGCCCGCGCTGCGGACTGTGCGGGCGTCCGACCGTGCGGTCGGTCAGCCCCTGCCGGGAATCGAGGCGAAGCTCGGGCTGGGGCTGCTGCTGCGCGCCCTGTCCCGGGACAGGGCGCAGGTAGCGCTGTGGGTGACATCCCCGGAGTCCGGCTACTTCGGCGTGATCGACCGGGTCGGCGCGGATTTCCTGGAGCTGGCGCTGATCGCGCGTGGAGACGAACGACGCGCGGCAGGGGTCCGTGAGGTGCTGACGGTGCCTTTCAGTTCCATCGACACACTCGAGTCGGAGTCGTCCATCGAGTAGCGGCGCGGCCGTTGCCGGCACGACGGGGCCCTGCGGCCGGTGGGCCCCTGCCCGTGGGGGCGCGAGGTCACACGACCGGCGTGCTCCCCGCCTCACTCCTGAGCGCCGATGCCGTCCTCTCGTACGCCTTCGCGATGTACTCCTCGAGGACTCGCGTCTCCACGCGCCACTGGCCTCGCCCGCCGACCTGGATCGCGGGCAGTTCACCGGACCGGACGAGGGCGTATGTCTGGGACGCGCTGATGTTGAGCACCTCGCCCACATCGGCGAGGGTGAGGAAACGCCGCTCGGCCACGGGTCCGCCTTTCCTGGTTGTTCCGGTATACGTCCAGTGTGCCACCGGGTCCGGTCGTCGATCGGGATTTCCACAGTTCGGCCCGATTCGATGCCGACCGGTTCCCATGGTGATTCCTGTGCACAACAATTGCTGCCAGGAGTGGCCGTCCGCCGGGGCGGCACAGGTTCTTCGGGGGCGACAGTGAGTAGTGACGCACGCGCGGTGCACCTGCAGGGTGAGGCCCCTCGGCTGAAGAAGCCGTCATGGAAGGACCCGCGCCTGCTCATCGGCCTGATGCTGGTTCTCGCGTCGACGGCCGGGGTCATCGCACTGCTGGAGAGTCAGGACCGCACCACGGAGGTGTACGCGGCACGGGAGGACATCGCCGTCGGCTCCGCCCTGTCGCCCGAGGACGTCGTCGCCGTGCCGGTCCGCCTCGGAGACTCCGCCTCCGCTTACCGGCCGGTCGACGAAGGTGTTCCCGACGGTGCGGTCGCGACGAGACTCATCCCGCAGGGTGAACTCGTCCCGGCGTCCGCGATCGGTAGGGCCGATGACCTGGACCGCAAGCCTGTCGGCCTCACCGTCGAGGATCCGCTGCCCTCCGGTACCGCCGCCGGCGACAGGGTGGACGTCTGGGTCTCCGTCCGGGCGGACACGAACACGTACGAGGAGCCGCGCCTGCTGCTCGAGGCCGCCGAGATCGCCGAGCTGACCGTCGGGGAGTCGGCTCTGGGCGGAAGCGCGTCGACCCTCGTGCAGGTCCTCGTCGAGGATGCTGCCATGCCCCAGTTGCTGGACGCGCTCTCCAACGAGGCACGGATCGCCGTCGTCCTCGATCCCGGCGCCGGGTCGTGAACATCCCCGTTCTCACGCTCGGGCCGGCCGCCAGTGCGTGTGTCCCCGGGCTCGAACGCCTGAGGGGGCCGGTCACGGTCGTGCGCCGGTGCGAGGAGCTCGCCGAACTCGTGGCGGTCTGCCAGTCCGGTCTCGCACGCGCTGTGATCATCTCGTCCGGAGCCGTCGAGCTCACCGCCTCACTGGTCGACCGGCTGCGGTCCGCGGGCGTCGTCGTCGTCGTGCTGACCGACGGATCACCGGAGGGTGTGGCAGCCCTGGACGGAGCCGAATACGTCGCCGCACCGGTGGCCCCCGCCGCGCTCGCGGAGGCCGTGTCCCGGGCGGTGGACAGGTTCGACGCCGGATCCGCCGGCCCTCGGGGATCCCTCGCCTACGCCGACCCGCGGGACGTGCCCGACGTCGCACTCCCCGTGCCGGCCGATCCACCGCAGGCGCCCGGGGACGGACGCATCACGGCGGTCTGGGGGCCATCCGGCGGCCCGGGTCGTACCACTGTGGCTCTCAACATGGCGGCCGAGCTCGCCGCGGCGGGGACGTCGGTCCTGCTGATCGATGCGGACACGTACGGCGCGAGCGTCGGTGCCGCGCTGGGACTCCTCGACGAGTCGGCGGGGCTCGCCCAGGCCTGCCGGATCGCGGACCAGGGCGGCTTCAGCGGTACGGCCCTCGCACGGATCGCCGTGAACGTGGCGATCAAGGGCGGCCGGCTCAGGGTACTCACGGGCATCACGCGGCCCGACCGCTGGCCGGAGCTGCGCCCGGCCGCCCTCGGTCACGTCCTCGAGGCCGCCCGATCGATCGCCGACGTCACGATCGTCGACTGCGGGTTCTGCCTCGAGACGGACGAGGAACTGAGCTTCGACACGCTCGCACCCCGTCGCAACGGTGCAACGCTCCGTTGCCTGGACACGGCCGACTCGGTCATCGCCGTCGGGGGAGCGGATGCGGTCGGCGTCCCCCGCATGGTGAAGGCGCTCGCCGAACTCGCCGACGTGGTCCCGGCCGCGGCACCGCGCGTCGTGTTCAACAAGGTGAGGACCACAGCCGTCGGCCGGGCACCCGAGAACCAGCTGAGGGAGGCATGGGAGCGCTTCGGGCCGGCGGCGGGGATCTCGGCCTTTCTGCCCGTGGACTACGCGGCAGTCGACCAGGCACTACTCGCGGGTACTGCCCTGCTCGAGACGGCGCCTGCCTCGAGGCTCCGGCTCGCGATCGCCGAACTCGCCGGGGTGCCTGTCACCGGGAAGCGGAGGTGGGCCGGGGCGGCGTCCCGGCGACGTGAAGTTTTCCGGCAACCCCGATAGGCTTCCTCGGTAAGAGGTCGCAACGGAGCGGCCTTTCATTTCGTTACGGAGGCCATCCCCATGTCGTCTGGATCCAGGACAACGGATCAGTTCAGCTCGGACACGTCAGGGGAAGAATTCGTAGAGCACTACTTCGAGCATCTCGCGCTCGAGGACGCTGCCGGATACGCACCGATCGACCTCCGCCAGCGCGCTTTCGCGCACCGCGACCTCGCTGAATCCCGTGAACCCGGAACCGCCGCCGTCGGCGTCATCGACCAGGGTGCCTCGAGCATCGTGATGATCGTCACCGACGACATGCCCTTCCTGGTCGACTCCGTCACGGCGGAACTCGTGCGGCAGAACACGGCCATCCAGCTGGTCGTCCACCCGACCTTCGTCGCGGTCCGCGACGAGGGGTCCCACACGTTGGCAGCACTTAAGCGCGTCCCGTCCACGGCCGGGGCCTCCAGCGGTGACACCGCCGCCCTGCCCAACGTCGGGGACATGATCGGTGTCTCCGGCCGGGCCGCCCACATCGAGTCCTGGATCTCGGTCGAGGTCTCGCGGCTTCCCGATGCAGCCACCCGGGACTCGGTTGTCGAGGGACTGCGTCGCGTGCTGGGTGATGTCAGGTCGGCCGTGGAGGACTGGCCCGCCATGCGCGGCATGGTGCGCTCCATCGAGTCGACCCTGGGCTCGATCGCGGGGTCGGAGGACATCCCCGACCTGCGGCAGGCACGGGAACTCCTGCAGTGGCTCGACGACGGCAACTTCACGTTCCTCGGCTACAAGGAGTACGACCTCGTGACGGACGAGGGAGGCGCCGACGCCCTGCGGGTCCGCGACGGCAGCGGACTGGGCCTGCTGCGGAACGGGACCGGCGGAGGGCACCTTCAGCAACTCACCGCGGCGGGCCGCGCGAAAGCCCGTGAACGCCGCGTCCTCGTCATCACGAAGGCCAATTCCCGGTCGACGGTGCACCGCGCGGCATACCTCGACTACATCGGCATCAAGAGCTTCGACGCGCAGGGCAACGTGAACGGCGAGCGTCGCTTCATCGGACTCTTCGCCACCAGCGCCTACACCGGTTCGGTCCGCAACGTCCCCCTCGTCCGCGACAAGGTCACCGAGGTGCTGCGCCGGTGCGGCTTCCCGTCCGACTCGCACTCGGGGAAGGATCTGCTGTCCATCCTCGAGACCTACCCGCGCGACGAGCTCTTCCAGATCGACGTCTCCGATCTGGTGTCGACCGCACTCGGGATCCTGCGGCTCCAGGAACGCAGGCGGACGCGGCTGTTCCTGCGCCCGGACGTCTACGGACGCTTCATGTCGGCCCTCGTCTACCTCCCCCGCGACCGCTACACCACGAGCGTACGGCTGCGTATCGAGGAGGAACTGCGGGCCGCCCTCGATGCGGATTCGATCGACTTCGAGGCCCGGATGAGCGAATCCGCCCTTGCGCGGCTCTTTTTCCGCATCCGGCTGCAGAAGGGTGCCGAGATCCCCGCGGTCGATGCCGCGGAGCTGGAGGACCGCCTCGTGCGCGCCGCCCGGTCATGGTCCGAGGGCATCGTCGAGGTCGCACAGGACAGGTTCGAGCAGGACACGGCCCAGCGCCTCGCGACGCTGTGGGCGGAGTCCTTCCCGCCCAGCTACCGCGTCGACTACGAGGTCGAGGACGCGCTGGAGGACATCTCGCGCTTCGAGCGCCTCGCCGCAGCACAGGCGGGGGTACCCCAGCTGCACGTCTACGTGCCGGAGCGGCAGGGCTCCGGCAAGGTCGAGGACGCTCGCCTGAAGCTCTACCTGGCGGAGGCTAAGAGCCTCACGCAGATCCTGCCCTACCTCCACAACCTGGGTCTCGAGGTGCTCGACGAGCGGCCGTTCGAGATCACGCGGTCGGACGACCGTTCGTTCTTCCTCTACGACCTCGGCCTCCGGTACCCGGCGGGGATCTCCCCTCTCGGAACCGCATCCCTGCTGCAGGACGCGTTCACCGCCGCGGTGACGGGGCGCAGCGAATCCGACCAGTTCGACCGCCTCGTCCTGAGCGAGGAGCTCGGGTGGCGCCAGGTGCTGATCCTGCGCGCCTACGCGAAGTACCTGCGCCAGATGGGCAACACCAACTCCTACGGCTTCGTCGCGGACACGCTGCAGCGCAATGCCGTCGTCAGCCGTGCCCTCGTGGCGCTCTTCACCGCGCGTTTCGATCCGGACCTCGACGGTGACCGAGAGGTGGCGACGGCGGCCGCCCGGGCCGCGCTCGATGAAGGACTGGAGGGCGTGGCCACCCTCGACGCCGACCGCGTGCTGCGCACCTTCGCGAACCTCATCGAGGCGACCCTGCGGACCAACTACTTCCAGGACAAACGCCACGTCAGCTTCAAGTTCGACACCGCGCGTATCGAAGGGGCGCCCTTCCCCCGGCCCAAGTTCGAGATCTGGGTGTACTCGCCCCAGGTCGAGGGCGTGCACCTCCGGTTCGGCAAGGTGGCCCGCGGCGGCCTGCGCTGGTCCGACCGCCGGGAGGACTTCCGTACCGAAGTGCTCGGCCTGGTGAAGGCGCAGACGGTCAAGAACGCGGTCATCGTGCCGACCGGGGCCAAGGGAGGCTTCTTCGCGAAGCAGCTCCCCGATCCTGCGGTCGACCGGCAGGCCTGGCTCGCGGAGGGGCAGGCGAGCTACCGGACCTTCGTGCGGGGCCTGCTCGACATCACGGACAACGTGATCACGAACGGTACGACCGAGTCGGTGCTGCCTCCCGCTCGCGTGGTGCGGCACGACGACGACGACACCTATCTGGTGGTGGCGGCCGACAAGGGGACGGCGTCCTTCTCCGACATCGCCAACGAGCTGTCCGCCGAGTACGACTTCTGGCTCGGTGACGCCTTCGCCTCCGGTGGCTCGGTCGGCTACGACCACAAGGCCATGGGCATCACCGCCCGCGGTGCCTGGGAGTCGGTCAAGCGGCACTTCAGCGAGTTCGACGTCGACACCCAGACCGACGACTTCACCGTTGTCGGTGTCGGTGACATGAGCGGCGACGTCTTCGGCAACGGCATGCTCCTGTCCGAGCACATCCGCCTGGTCGCGGCGTTCGACCACCGCCACATCTTCCTCGACCCGGATCCCGACGCGGCCACGTCCTTCGCCGAGCGGCGCCGGCTGTTCGACCTCCCGCGCTCGAGCTGGGAGGACTACGACACGGCGCTGATCAGCGAGGGCGGCGGGGTCTACCCCCGGCAGGCGAAGTCCATCCCCGTCTCCCCGCAGGTGCGCAGAGCCCTCGGGCTCGAGGACGGCGTCTCGAAACTCAGTCCGCCGGAGCTGCTCCGCGCTATCCTGCGGGCGCCTGCCGACCTGCTGTACAACGGCGGCATCGGGACGTACGTGAAGGCGACCGACGAGACGCACGGCGATGTCGGGGACCGCGCGAACGATGCCATCCGCGTCAACGGCAGTGAACTGCGTGCCCGCGTCGTCGGCGAGGGCGGCAACCTCGGTATGACCCAGCGGGGCCGGATCGAGGCCGCGCTCACGGGTGTCCTCCTCAACACGGACGCCATCGACAACAGCGCCGGTGTCGACTGCTCGGACCACGAGGTCAACATCAAGATCTTCGTCGACCGGATGGTGCGTGCCGGGCGCCTGCTGCCGGAGGAGCGTGCGGAGTTCCTGCACTCGATGACCGACGAGGTCGGCACCCTCGTGCTCCAGGACAACATCGACCAGAACGTCCTGCTGCTGAACGACCGCCAGCGGGTCATCGAGTGGAGCCCGAGCTACGAGCGGATGATGGACTGGCTCGAGAAGAAGGCGGACCTCGACCGCGACCTGGAGGCGCTGCCGTCGACAACCGAGCTCCGCCGGCGCCTCGACGCCGGCCAGGGTCTCACCTCACCGGAACTGTCGGTGCTGGCCGCGTACGCCAAGATCGAGCTGACGAAGGTCCTGTCCGCCAGCACCCTCGCGGACGACCCGTACTTCCGGGGCACCCTGCGACGCTACTTCCCGCGCCGGCTGGTGGAACGGTTCGACGACCTGCTCGACACGCATCCGCTGCGTCGCGAGATCATCTCGACCGTGATCGCCAACGACATCATCAACCTGGGTGGCATCACCTTCGCCTTCCGGGTGATGGAGGAGACGTCGGTGCCGGAGCCGGTGATCGCCCGCGCCTTCGTGGCCCTGCGGGAGATCTACTCGCTGGACGAGACCGTCGACACCCTCGCGGCGCTGCCTGCGGACTTCCCGACGGACCGCTGGACGACGGTGCACCTGGACCTGCGCCGCCTCCTCGACCGCGCGGTGCGCTGGTTCGTCAACCACGTGGAGCAGGGCACGACGGTGGACACCGACATCGCCGCCTTCCAGCCGCTCGTGGCCCCGTTCCGGGCCCGGCTCTCGGAGTACCTGCGGGGCTGCGACCGGGAGCGTGCGCACGAAGCGATGGAGACGGCGAAGAAGTGGCACCTGCCGGAGGAGCTCGGCCGCCACTGGGCCGAGCAGTTCGAGTCCTTCGCGCTGCTCGACATCGCGTACAGCACGCGTCGGGTGGACGAGCCGGTCGAGAACATCGCCAGGGTGTACTACGCGGTCTACGACCGCTTCGAGGTGGACGACCTGCTGGAACGGATCACGACGCTGCCGCGGAAGGACCGCTGGCAGGCCCTGGCACGCGCAGCCCTGCGCGACGACCTCTACTCCACGATCGCCGACATCGCCGTCGCCGTCCTGCGCGCCTCGCAGGACCTGCAGGACCGCGACGCGGGCGAGCGGCTCCTGGCCTGGCAGGAGCAGAACGCGGACCAGTTGCAGCGTGCCAGCAACATGTTCGCGGAGGTCAACCAGCTGGAACAGGACGACATCTCGTCCCTGTCGGTGGCCCTGCGCCTCCTGCGGTCCATCGTGCGGTAGCGGAGCCCGCCCCGGCGGTCAATGGCGGGTGATCGGGATGACAGACTGGACCTGCGGCAAACTGCGCCGCAGGTCCGGTCCGTTCCGGGCTCCGACCACGGACCGTGCCGACGTGCCGACCCGAGCAACAGAGGAACTCCATGGCTATCTTCACTGACCCGATCCGCGAGTACGCAGGATTCGAGCCCGGCGACGCCGAGTGGCTCCATCTCCTCGTGGGGGACTGGCAGATGGTGGCCGACCTCGCGTTCGCCGACCTCGCGCTGTGGTTCCCCCTCGACGGCGGAGGCTATGTCGCCCTCGCCCACGCGCGGCCGTCGACCTCGCACACCGTCTTCCACAGCGACTTCGTCGGGGAGCGCATCCGCGCGGACCTCCAGCCACTCGTCGACATCGCCTGGGAGTCGCAGAAGATCGAACGTTCGGGCGAGACGAACTGGACGACCGAGATGGCGATGCGCGTCGAGGCGGTACCGATGGTGCGCAACGGCCGTACCCTCGCGGTCGTCACCACCCCACATGGATCTCTCCAGTTCCAGGATGCCGTCGAGGCTCGAGCTGACCTACCGGCAGTGCGCCTACGACCTCCTGCGCATGGGGACCCTCGGTCTGTGGCCCGACTTCGCGACGCCGACCGGTTCCCGGCGGGGCGCTCCGCGCGTGGGTGACGGACTGATCCGGCTCGACGTCGACGGGATCGTGCAGTACGCCAGCCCCAACGGTGTCTCCGCCTTCCGGCGGCTGGGCGATGTGGAGACGCTCGAGGGACGGCCCCTCGCAGAGATCACGACGGCGCTCCTCAAGGACCGGAGGATGGTCGACGAGACGCTCCCGCTGGTCGTCACGGGCCGGATGCCCTGGCGCACCGAGATCGGCTCCCGCGGGGTCAGCCTGTCGCTGCGGGCCATCCCGCTCCGCGACGAGAAGGAGCGCTTCGGCGCCCTCGTGCTCTGCCGGGACGTGTCCGAGCTCCGACGCCGCGAGATGGAGCTGGTGTCGAAGGACGCGACCATCCGGGAGATCCACCACCGCGTGAAGAACAACCTGCAGACCGTCGCGGCGCTGCTCCGGATGCAGTCCCGCAGGATGGTCAGCGACGAGGGGAAGCTCGGACTCGAGCAGGCCATGCGACGGGTGTCCACCATCGCCCTCGTCCACGAGACGCTCTCGCAGGGCCTGGCCCAGAGTGTCGACTTCGACGAGCTGATCTCCCGGCAGTTCCGCCTGTCGGCGGAGGTCGCCTCACCGTCACAGGCGGTGCGCACGGAGCGCAGCGGCGACTTCGTCGGGGAACTGCCGAGCGATCTCGCGACACCGCTGGCCCTGGTGATCAACGAACTGGTCACGAACGCCGTCGAGCACGGCCTGTCAGGACGCGCAGGGACGGTGTGGCTGATGGCGAACCGGCGGACGGAGGCGGATGGCGAGGAGATCCTCAGGGTGACGATCGAGGACGACGGCGTCGGGCTGCCACCCGGCGGGCACGCGGAGGGCCTCGGCCTGCAGATCGTCCGTACGCTGGTGACGAGCGAACTCGGCGGGACGATCGAATGGAGCACCCGCCCGGGCGGCGGTACCTCCGTCACACTCGAACTGGGGCTGCAGCTCAACCAGAACTAGCCCCGCAGGTACGACGAAGGGCCGCCCGATGGGCGGCCCTTCGTCGTACCGGTTCGTGGTCCGGCTCCGGCCGGATGAGCCGGCGTCGGTCAGGAGGCGCGGCGGGCCCGAGCGGCCCGACGCTTGAGCGCACGGCGCTCGTCCTCGCTCAGTCCACCCCAGACCCCGGCGTCCTGGCCTGACTCGATAGCCCACTGCAGGCAGGTGTCCTGCACCTGGCAGCGACGGCACACGCTTTTCGCTTCCTCGATCTGAAGCAGCGCCGGTCCGGTGTTGCCGACCGGGAAGAACAGCTCCGGGTCCTTGTCCAGACAGGCCGCGCGACTACGCCAATCCATGGTGATCACATTCTCCTCTAGCCTCACTCACCGTGTATTTGTGAAAACATTCACGAGGGGGCTCATAGTAAAGGGGCCGACGTGGGCCCCCGGGTTTGCACTGCTTTTAAGGCTGTCACGTTACTACTTGGTAAACAAGGGGTTTCACAGCCCTAATTGACCGGACGGGTGAGTGGTTTGTCACAGCTCCGCCGCCTTTCGTCCGCCGGGAAGGCGCCGGGCGCGTCGGGTAGGGTTCGAGGGTGGCCACAGACCCAGCCCCCCATCCCTCGTACCGACCACGCGGCGTCGTCCTGATCGCCGCCATCCTGGTCCTCGAGGCGATAGCGCTCCTGGTTCTCGCCGCTGGTTCCCTCGGGACGGTCTTCGCGGCCGATCCGGTGTCCGTGGGAGGCTCGGTCTTCATGGCCGTCCTGCTGCTGCTGGTCGCCGCGGGTCTGGCCGTGATGGCCCGCAAGCTCGTCGCGGGCTTCCGGTGGCCACGGTCCCCGGCGCTCGTCGTCCAGCTCTTCCTGGTGATCCTCGCGTTCCCCTACTTCTCCTCCGGGAATCCGCTGATCGGGCTCGCACTCATGGTCCCCGCCGCCGCCGTCATCGTGACCCTGTTCTCGAAACCGGTCGTGGAGTTCACGGCTCGGCCCACGGGGGACGGGCGGACCCTGTAGGACTGACCGGCGGCGGGCAACCGGGTGCCCACCCCGGGGCAGCGCGGGCGACGTGGACCTCGACGGCTCCCGCCGGATCGCAGGCGTAGCCCCGGCCGGGGACGGGTGGCGCGTCCAGGTCGAAGCGGGCCCCGAAGAAGTCGCCGTCGCTCGGGGACCTCGGCGCCAGGACGAAGCCCCGGCCGGTACTGCGCGCCTGGAGCGAGAGCGGTACACGCGCCATCAGTGTGGGCCCGGGTGCCGCGGAGAGGACGGCCGCGGCGCCGCGGGCGACAAGCCCCGACAGCACCTGGTGCACGTCGGCCGGCAGGGTGTCCGCGTCGTCGACCACCAGGATGCAATGCTCCGGCCGACGGGCAGTGGTGCCGGAGTCAGCGATCCCCCGCCAGAACCGTGCGGCTCCGCTGCCCGGCTGCGGTGCCACCGGGACGCGGCGCGATCCGCCGAACGCCGAGGCCGCTGAGAGCACCGCCAGGGCGTTCGTGCGTCCGGAGGATGCATACCCCAGCACCAAGTACGCCTCACCCGGGCGCAGGGCGACGAAGTAGGGATGCAGGTCATCGCCGGAGACGCCCAGCAGGACGTCGTCCCGTCCGTCCGCTTTCCCGCCACTGCTGCGGACGAGTGCCTCGAACTCCACGGAACGCGGAAGCGGATGCACCGGGAACGGCAGGCGGGCGGGCGGGCGGCGACCGTGCCCGACGGGGAGGGACCGAGCGCCAGCTGGCATGCTCCGTCCCCCCAGCCGCCCGTGATGCGCCCCTGGGCGAGCCCGCGACCCGCCACCGCATCGAGGGCCGGCATCGTCGGCCAGGTCAGCGTGGTCTCGGCGTGCGCGCCGAGAGGCAGGTAGACACGGTTCGGCAGCAGGGCGAAGAACCGCGATGCGGTCAGGTCGCGGTCCCCGGCGACCAGCACGGCCACGCCGATCCTCCTGCCGTCCCGCACCACCGTCAGGAGGTCCTCCTCCGCCCGTGCGCAACGACCGCTGCGGAACTGGCTGCTCCACCGTCCCCATCCCGTGATGGCCAGGACGATCCGCGGGGCATCCTCCTGCACGTCGACGCGCAGGGCGGCGAGCCGCTCGAGCACCCGGGCGGCACGCCGCGTCTCGTGCGACCGCACATGGGCGCCGACCTGGGGGAGGAGTGCGGATCCTGACAGGCTTCCGTCGCCGTCGAGCAGATACAGGTGCAGATCCTGGTCCGCGTCCAGCAAGGATGCCACCGCGGTTCCGAGTGCTTCCGTCCCGCCGCTCCCGGCCAGGCCGACCAGCGCCAGGTGCGAATGGTCAGCGGGCCGCCACTGCAGGAGTCGTTGTGCCTGGCGGTCCGGGAAATCGGCGACGCCGAGCAGCGCACCCGCTGCGGACGCCGCTCCCCGCGACGGGTCGGCAGGCAGGAGGGCGGCGCACGCAGCCGGTCCGACGGAGGTCGGCAGCGGCGGCAGGACAGGCGGAGCCGCACGCTCGGCCGCCATGCCGGCCGCGGCCTCGGCGAGCGCCGCCGCCGCACGCCCGAGGAGACTGCGTTCCCGGCCCGGTGGAGGGGCGGCGCTCCCCGGCCTGGTCGACCCCCGATCGGAGGGTGGTTCGCGTCCGCTGCCGGAGGCCCCACGTTCCGCAGCTCCTTCGCCTGCGCCGCCGCCGAGGTAGGTCCCCAGATCCTGCCACCCGGAGGAGAGGTCCGCCCCGGGGGTGTTCGAGCAGGATGCCACCTGGAAGGCGACCGGCGGCTCGGCGCCCCTGCGCAGGAAGGCCCTGCCGGGGGCGCCGACGGGTAGATCGGCTGCCGCACCGGATCCGAGCAGCTCCTGCGACTCCATGGCCGTCTGGACCCTCAGCAGCACGGCCGAGGTGAGGTTCGCCCGCAGATCCGGCGGAACCGCGCCCTGCACCCGCTGCGTCGCGAGGACGAGATGGACGCCCAGGGAGCGGCCGAGCGCGGCGAGCTTCAGAAGATCGGCACCGGCCGAGGGGACGTCGTCGCTCAGCATCCGGAACTCGTCGATCACCACGACGAGTCGTGGCGGACATGAGGACGGCGACACCCTGCGCAGTTCGTCCAGGTCGGAGGAGACGTGGTCGGCACACAGGCGTTCGCGGCGTCCCAGCTCGGCGCGCAGCGAGGTGAGGGCCCGGGCCGTCGACTCGGCGGACAGGTCGGTCAGGCTACCCACGCAGTGCGGGAGCGCGGCGAGCGGACCCAGGGCGGCGCCGCCCTTGTAGTCGATCAGCAGCAGTGCCAGCTGCCGAGGCGGTTGGTCCAACGCGAGTCCCAGCACCAGGGTCCTCAGGAACTCCGATTTCCCGGAACCGGTGGTGCCGGCGACCAGGAGGTGCGGGCCGTCCCCGGCCAGGTCGATGAGGACCGGTCCGGACGCCGACTCACCGACGTGCGCGACCGGTCGTCCGGCGTCGGCCGTCGCCCAGCGGCGACGTGCTGTCCCGGTGAGGCCGTCCGGTGCCAGCTGCCCGTCCCATACGGACGCGGACCGCGGGACCGTGCTGCGGGCCGACCGGACACCGGCCCGACCGACCACCGCGGGTCCGGCTCCGTCCGCTGCCGCCCGTGCCAGTGCCCGTGCCGTCCGCTCGAAAGCCTGCGCGGAGACGCCGTCCGGCACGACCTCGTACTCGCATCCGCCGATGGACGCCCGTGCAGCTCCCGAACCGATGGTCACGTGCCCTCCGGGCGGTGCGGCCTCCGGGGCAGCGCCCCGAGCAGCGAACCTCACGATGGACAGCCCGATGAGCGCCGGCAGGTCCGGCAGGTCGTCGGTGAACTGGAGGACCAGGCGGATCCCCTGCTCCTGGAGGAGCGACGCGAGCACGACGGGATCCCGCGTGAGGCGGACGTTCGGGAGGAACCGGGCGGCCTGCGGAAGATCCGGCACAGATCCCCAGCAGATGATCGGCGCTCCGCCGGACTCCGGATGGGCCACCTGCAGGAGGACGGCGCGGGCCAGGCCCTGCACGGCCTCGTCCTCACCCGTGATGGCGTGCCGGCCGCCGGGGGCTTCCGTCCGCGCCGGACACGGCAGGTGGAGCGGCAGTCCGGCGAGGATCGGCGGGACGAAGGACGCGCCGGTCGGCCCGGTCGCGAGGCGCGCCGGCTGATCCGCGGTGCCGAGCCTCAGCAGCATCGGGTCGGCTGCAGGCGACGGTGATCTCGCTGGAGGTCCAGGTGGGCGGTGGAGTGCCCGCAGGGCATCCAGGGCCGTCTGGCCGGGTTCGGGGACAGCCCGGGCACGCCGCTTCCGGTCCCGTTCCGCGGCGGTCCGCACGGCGCCCGCGAAAGACCGGGACCGACGTCGGTACTCGAGCAGGGGCACGAGAGCGGTTCCGGCCGACAGGGCGCTGAAAGCGAGGAAGAACCACATCCCGGTGGTCAGGGCCAGGACGACACCGAGGACGAGCGGTAGCAGCGCGGTGAGGACCAGAGCGCGGGACGGCCGCCGGGGGAGGTCCTGTCCGACGGCCAGGGGCTTGAGGATGTCCTGCACGGGTCCGGGCACCCACCCCGCATCGTCCATGAGCTCGATGCGGCATCGGCTCGCGCCGAACCGGAGTCCTGCGGATACCGTGATGCCGGCGTCGCTGATCTGCTCGTCGTCGACGAAGGTGCCGTTCGCCGAACCCAGGTCCTCGAGCAGGATGGAGTCCGCCGCGACGGTGAGGACGGCGTGCCTCCTGGAGACGGACGGATCACCGATGACGATGTCGCTGCCGGCCCGTCCGATCGTGTAGCCGCCCCGCGTGAGCGGAATCACCTGTCCGGCGTCAGGACCCGCGCACACCACGAAGACGAGGTGGGGGAGGCGTGGGGGGTCGGGTGCTCGCCCGAGCGGCCCTGCCACGATGATCGCCCCGTCGACGAGGGCTCCGGTGTGCGGCACGAGTGTGTCCAGGCGCCGGCCGTCCACGGTGAACGGGCCGCTGTAACCGGCCGCCTCGAGCCGGCCGGCCAGCGCGCTGCCGGTCCCCAGCACCTCCGGATCCACGACGATCTCGCGCGTGGGTGAGGCGTGCGGCGAGCTGCTCGCGAGGGTGACGTGCAGGTCCATGGGGCCTCCGGAGGACGACGGTGCCCTTCGAGGCTAGGGTCGGTCCGGGGACGCGACGGGCCGGCACGGTGCGTTGTGGACAAGGGCCGGGGCGTCATCGGAGCAGGCCGGGTGTCGTCGACGCGGGAGCCGGGGCGCCTTGCCGGGATCGTGGAGGTGCTCCCGGTACAATCGTTCATCGTGCCTACCCTGAAAGCCCGCCATGGCTGTCGTTGACGTGAGTCCTGCTGCCCTCTCCCGCAGTGGGAAACGCAGCAGCGATCGGGGGTTCCGCCCCGAAGTGCAGGGCCTGCGGGCCCTGGCCGTCCTGATGGTCGTGTCCTACCACGTCTGGTTCGGCCGCGTGTCGGGCGGCGTGGACGTCTTCCTCCTGATCTCGGCCTTCCTGCTGGCCCTGTCGTTCCTCCGGAAGGTGGAGGCCGGGAAGCCGCTGGACCTGGTCCGGCACTGGCTGCACCAGTTCAAGCGGCTGCTGCCGGCCGTCGTCGTCGTCATCGTGGGTGTCCTCGGGGCGAGCTACGTGCTGGTCCCGCAGTCGCGCTGGCCCGGGATCATCGAGCAGTCGTGGGCCTCCCTGTTCTACGTGCAGAACTGGGTGCTCGCCTCCGACGCCGTCGACTACTACGCGGAGGACCACAGCCTCGCGAGTCCCCTGCAGCACTTCTGGTCGCTCTCGGTCCAGGGCCAGGTGTTCATCCTGTGGCCCCTGCTGTTCCTGGCCAGCTCCGTGCTGGCGCGGCGGTACCGGCTGAAGTTCCGCGGTGTCGTCCTGCTGGTGTTCGGTGCCCTGTTCGCGGCCTCGCTCGCGTTCTCGGTCTGGGAGACCTACACGAATCAGGCCTACGCCTATTTCGACACGCGGGCCCGTCTGTGGGAGTTCGCCTTCGGCACCCTGCTCGCCCTGGCCCTGCCCTTCATCCGCCTGCCGCGCGCCCTGCGCATCGTGGCCGGCTGGGCCGGCGTCGCGGCGATGCTCAGCGGAGGGTTCCTCCTCGACGTCCAGGGCCAGTTCCCGGGATACGTCGCACTCTGGCCCCTGGTGGCCGCTGCCCTCGTGATCGTGGCCGGACAGACGGGCAGTCCGGTGGGAGCAGACCGGTTCCTCTCCTCGAAACCCCTGGTCCGCGTGGGCGATCTGTCCTACGCGCTGTACCTGTGGCACTGGCCGGTCCTCGTGCTGGCGCTCGTCTGGCAGGACAGGACGTCGCCCGGCGTGCTCGGTGGGTTCCTGGTCATCGGGGTGTCCCTGGTGCTGGCCTATCTCACGATGCGTTTCGTCGAACGGCCGATGCGGGCACTGGCCTGGGCTGACAGGCGGCGCCGTCGTGCGGTGATGGTCCTAGTCGCCAGCGTGGCGCTCGTCGCGGCACCGTTGACCCTCTGGCAGCAGGCGATCACGCAGCAGGCCCGGGAGATCGCCGCGAATGCCGACACGAACAATCCGGGTGCGCTGGTGCTGGATCCGCTCCTGAACCTGTCCGCCCCCGAGAACGTGCCGCCCATCCCAGCGACCACCGAGCTGAGCAAGGAGTACTTCCAGCTCGACCGGTTCTGCGACGGGGAGGACGAACCCGACGACGAACTGCTGCGGAAGAGCTGCAACGTCATCATGCCCCCGTCCGCGCCGGTGCTGGACATCATCGTCGTGGGCGACTCGCATTCCCAGCAGTGGTCCGTCCCGCTGGCCCAGATGGCCCAGGAACGGGGCTGGAAGATGACCTTCGTGCTCCTCGGAGGCTGCAAGTACGGAGCGGGTCCGGAAGGACGCACCCCCGAATGCGAGCAGTGGAACGCAGCCGTCACCGACTATGTACTCGACCAGTCACCCGACCTCGTCTACACGGTCGGGACCGTCGCCCGCAGTGACGACCCCCAGGACGTCCTGCCGGCAGGTTTCGCACAGACCGCGAGAATGCTCGACGACAACGGCATCCAGGTGGTGGCCGTCCGTGACAATCCGCGTTTCACGACCAACAGGGTCCTCTGCGTCGAATCCCAGGGGGCGCAGAGCCCGGACTGCAATCCTGCCCGCACCGACACCCTTAGCGACCGGCCCCCGGTCGACGAACTGCTCGAGCAGGCTCCGGACGTCGCGTTCCTCGACTTCACCGACTACCTGTGCCGGGACGAGGACTGCCCGGCCGTCGTGGGCAACATCTTCGTGTACATCGACGAGAACCACGTCAGCGCCACCTACCTCAGGTCCCCTGACGCCGATCTTCGCCCAGAGGTTCGACGAGACAGTCCAGCTGTAGGCCGGTCGCAGCGTCGGTGGCCGTGCAGCCGCACGCCCGCCGCCGCCCGTCGTTAGAAGGTCCGTGGCCCCCGTCGGGTAGCCTTGAACGGGCATGTCCGTTGTTCGAATCAACCCAGGAGCATTTGTGAACGTTGACCTCGTTGTCGTTGGATCGGGCTTTTTCGGCCTGACCATAGCTGAACGGGCGGCCACCCAGCTCGGCCTCAAAGTAGCCGTGCTCGACCGGCGTCACCACATCGGTGGCAACGCCTACAGCGAGAACGAAGCCCGGACCGGTATCGAGGTGCACCGCTACGGCGCCCACCTGTTCCACACCTCGAACGAACGTGTCTGGGACTACGTCCACAACTTCACCGAGTTCACGAACTACGTGCACAAGGTCTACACCCGCCACAAGGGCGAGGTGTACCCCATGCCGATCAACCTCGGCACGATCAACCAGTTCTTCCGCTCGGCGCTCAGCCCCACCGAGGCACGCGCCCTCATCCAGGAGCAGGCCGGAGAGCTCGCCGGGACCGATCCGCAGAACCTGAACGACAAGGGCATCCAGCTGATCGGGCGTCCCCTCTACGAGGCGTTCATCAAGTACTACACGGGCAAGCAGTGGCAGACCGATCCCAAGGACCTCCCGGCGGAGATCATCTCCCCGCCTCCCGGTGCGGTACACCTACGACAACCGGTACTTCAACGACAAGTACGAGGGCCTGCCGGTCAACGGCTACACGGCCTGGATCGAGCGGATGGCGGACCACCCCAACATCGACGTCCACCTGAACACGGACTTCTTCGACGAGGGCCATGAGTACTCCCGCTCGACGACCCTCGGTCAGGTCCCCGTCGTCTACACCGGGCCCGTCGACCGGTACTTCGACTTCGCCGAAGGCGACCTGTCCTGGCGCACCATCGACCTCGAGGAGGAAGTCCTCCCGATGGAGGACTTCCAGGGCTGCTCGGTGATGAACTACCCCGACGAGGACGCCGCCTTCACCCGCATCCACGAGTTCCGCCACTTCCATCCGGAACGGGACTACACCAAGGACGCGACGGTCATCATGCGCGAGTACTCCCGGTTCGCGGAGAAGGGCGACGAACCCTACTACCCGATCAACACGACCGACGACCGGGCGAAGCTCCTCGCGTACCGCGACCTGGCGAAGGGTGAGAAGTCGGTCCTGTTCGGCGGACGGCTCGGGACGTACAAGTACCTCGACATGCACATGGCCATCGGATCCGCGCTGAGCATGTTCGACAACAAGGTCACGCCACACTTCACCAGCGGGCAGGCATTCGAGAGTGGCGGAGTCGACGCGTGACCATCGGAGCGACCCAGGACAGCAGCAGTAGGACGGAGTCCGACAGCGCCGCGTTCCAGGTGGTCCACAAGGTAGTCCTCCCGGTCGAGGGCGACACGGACGTCCTTCCCCTGTACGTCGACTTCAGCCCCGCACGACGGGTCGTCGACCCCTCGCGGCGGGCGATCCGCCAAGGGGCGCCGAAGGCGGCGGCGACGCCTCCCACGCTGAGCCACCAGCGGTCCGACTTCATCGTCGGTCGATCGAGCCTCAAGCTGCCGGCCCATCAGCGGGTCTCCCTCGGGACCTACTTCAATGCCTTCCCGGCCAGTTACTGGCGCCGTCACACCCCGGTTCGCTCGGTCCGGCTCCGCGTCGAGGTCGGAGTCGAGGTCGGCGCGGAGGCATCCGTCATCGTGTACCGGTCGAGTCCACGCGGCACCTCGAACAGGGTCGACAGCGCGACGACGACGGGGAACGGCGAGCTGGTCTTCGATCTGCCGCTCACGGCGTTCGTCGACGGCGGCTGGTACTGGTTCGACCTCGTCGCGCATGACAAGGAGGTGCTGCTGACCCGGGCCGACTGGTCGGTGCCCGCCGCCTCGGCGCGCAGCCAGGGATCCCTCTCCATCGCCGTGACGACTTTCAACCGCCCCGAGTACGCGGTACGGCACATGACGACGCTGGCGGACGACGCCGACCTGCTCGGGGTCCTGGATCGCCTGATCATCGTCGACCAGGGGAACGACCTGGTCGCCGACCAGGACGGCTACGCGTCGGCAGCTGCGCGGCTCGGCGAGCGGTTCCGCCTCGTCGAGCAGGCGAATCTCGGCGGGTCGGGAGGTTTCGCGCGGGGGATGGAGGAAGCCCTGCGGGCGGGTGACAGCGGCTATGTCCTGTTGCTCGACGACGACGTGAGCATCGAGACCGAGGGCATCCTCCGCGCCCTGCATTTCGCGAACTTCACCACCGATCCCACCATCGTCGGCGGTCACATGTTCAACCTCTACGAGAGGTCCGTGCTGCACACCTTCGGCGAGCAGGTGGACCGCCGGAGGTTCTTCTGGGGACCCGCGGCGAAGAGTCTCGAGGGCCACGATTTCGCCGAGCGCAATCTGCGGATGACTCCCTGGATGCACCGCCGGGTGGACGTCGACTACAACGGCTGGTGGATGTGCCTGATCCCGCTGGAGATCGTCCGTGAGATCGGGCTCGCCCTGCCCGTGTTCATCAAATGGGACGACGCGGAGTACGGGGTCCGTGCGCAGAAGGCCGGTTTCTCCACGGTGACCCTGCCCGGTGCAGCGGTCTGGCACATGCCCTGGACGGAAAAGGACGACACGATCGACTGGCAGGCGTACTACCACCAGCGCAACCGGTGGGTCGCGGCGCTCAGCCACTCGCCCTTCGATCGCGGGGGCCGGATGCCCTTCGAGAGCTTCGCACTCGACGTACGGCATCTCCTCTCCATGCAGTATTCCGCCGTCGCCGTCCGCGTCAAGGCGCTCGACGACGTCCTCGAGGGGCCGGGACATCTCCACGCGACCCTGGGGGAGCGGCTGCAGTGGGTCCGGACGACCCGTCGCGACTTCACGGATGCCCGCGTGCTGCCGAACATCTCGGACTTCCCCGAAGTACGGGAACGGAACAGCCACCAGGACATCCAGGAGCCCGCGACGGTCCTCGAATCACTGGTACGTGCAGCCCTCGCCGTGGCGTCCCAGCCGCGGCGGGTGTCCGCCGACGCCGCGGAGCGCCCCGCCGTCGAGGTGCCGGCCATGGATGCGCGGTGGTGGCGCCTCACCCGCTTCGATTCGGCGCTGGTCACCGCATCGGACGGGACGGGAGCGTCGTGGTACCGCCGCGACCGGAGGATGTTCTTCTCCCTCCTCGGCCAGACGGTGTCCCGGCACTGGAAGCTCGTGAGCAACTGGCCCGAACTGCGGGGGCAGTACCGGGAGGCCCTGCCCGGGTTCACCAGCCGCCGGACGTGGAACGAGACCTTCCGGAGGTTCTCGAAGGAGATCGAGGGAGACACGGCAGATTGAGCAACGGCATGCGAGGATCCGCAGCAGGTCCGCCGGGTGCCATGCAGACACCCGGTGCTGGTGGCGGGCTCACCGCCGTCCTCCGGAATCGTTTCCTGCTGCGCCTGCTGGTCCGGAAGGAGATCCGGGTCCGCTACCGGGGATCGGTGCTCGGCCTCCTCTGGTCGTATCTGAAGCCGCTCCTGCAGTTCTCCGTGTATTACGTCGCACTCGGTATCTTCCTGAATCTGCAGGGCACGACGGAGAACTACGCCGTCTACCTCTTCTCCGGGATCGTGCTCATCAACTTCTTCACGGAGGCTTTCGGCAACGCGACGCGGTCGATCGTCGAGAACCGCGACCTCATCAAGAAGATCTACCTCCCTCGGGAGTTGTTCCCCATGTCGGCGGTCTGGGTCTCGGCCGTCCACTTCTTCCCGCAGGTGCTCGTCCTCGGAGGCGCCTGCCTGGTCGTCGGCTGGCGTCCGGACTTCCTGCAGCTGTTCCTGGTGCTCGTCGGGTTCCTCATCGTCGCCTGCCTCGCCACCGGGCTCGGATTGCTGTTCGGGGCCGTCAACGTCTACTTCCGGGACGCCGAGAACCTCGTCGACATGATCCTCATGGTCGTCACCTGGGCGTCCCCGGTCCTCTACAGCTGGAACCTGGTCAGCGACGCCCTCGGGTCGTGGTTCTTCCTCTACCAGTTGAATCCCATGACCGTGGCGGTGGAACTGTTCCACTACGGGTTCTGGGTCCCCACGCTCGACGCCGCCTCGGTCGGCCCGGCGCTGATGCCGGACATCCTCGCCGTGTGGGTGCCGACGGCCGCGGTCGTGTCGGTGCTGATCCTCCTTCTCGGCCAATTCGTCTTCCGGCGCCTGTCGGCCAACTTCGCCCAGGAGCTCTGAGAATGCCTACCGATGCGATCGTCGCCACCGGACTCCAGAAACGCTTCGTCCTGCGCCACACCCGCTCGCTGAAGGAGGCGTTCGTCTGGTTCGTCCGCGGGCGCCACGGTGATCTCGTGCAGAAGTTCAACGCGCTCGACGACATCAGTTTCACGGTGCGGAGCGGGGAGACGGTCGCGCTGCTGGGACTGAACGGGTCGGGCAAGTCGACCCTCCTGAAACTGATCTCCGGGGTGCTGCAGCCGGACTCGGGGATCATCCGCACGAGGGGCCATCTCGCAGGGCTGATCGAGGTCGGGGCCGGCTTTCACCACGACCTCAGCGGACGGGAGAACGTGTACCTCAACGGGGCCATCCTCGGCATGTCCCAGCGGGACATCGAGGAACGGTTCGCCTCCATCGTCGAGTTCGCCGAGATCGGCGAGTTCATCGACACCGAGGTCAAGTTCTACTCGTCCGGCATGTACCTCCGGCTCGCGTTCTCGATCGCCGTCCACACCGATCCGGACATCTTCCTGGTCGACGAGATCCTCGCCGTCGGGGACGAGCCCTTCCAGCGGAAGTGCCTGGCGAAGATCCGGGAGCTGGCGGCGGCGGGCAAGACCCTCATCGTCGTGAGCCACGACCTCGACCTGGTGTCGAGCGTCTGCGAACGCGGGATCCTCCTGGAGAACGGCCGGCTGGTGAAGGACGGCGAGGTGTCATCCGTCGTCTCGGAGCTGCGACAACGCGCGAGGGACCACTAGGACGTCCCCCACCAGACGGCGTCCGCCGTCGGGCACCCCGGGAATCGCCGGGAATGCCACGATGCACGAGAGGAAGATCTGTGAGAGACGAGAGCGCCCGCGAGGCATCTCCTGCGATGAGCCGTCGGACCGTCATGCTGGGGATGCTGGGGTTGCCGTTCATCCTCAGCGCGTGCACCGGCGCCGACGAGGACCCGGGAAGCGACGCGGGCACCTTCCCCATCGACATCTCCCACCGCTTCGGGACCACCACGGTTCGGCAGCAGCCCCTGCGCATCGCGACCTTCGGGTTCGCCGCCGCGGATGTCTGCCTTGCGCTCGGGACCGCACCGGTCGGCATGCCGGGATCGAATGCCACACCCTGGTACAACCTCCGGCGCATCGCCGAGGAGACGCTGATGCCGGTTCTCTACGCGGACGAACTCGACCTCTCCCTCGCGGCGATCGAGGAGCTCGAGCCCGACCTGATCTTCACCCTCGGCGCCGACATCACCCGGGCCCAGTACGATCAGCTCTCCGAGATCGCCCCGGTCGTCCACGGCACGACGGCGGGAAAGCCCACCTGGCGTGAGACGGTCGACGTCGTCGCGCGGGCGATCGGACGTGCCGACGAGGGCGCCGAGCTCGTGCGGGACACGGAACGGACGATTCCGGCCTCGGTCTCCGATTACCCTGATCTGGCGCAGACCACCTTTCAGGTCGTCGAGGCCTTCCCCGTGGCCGGCGCCGATCTCGCCGTCTACGGTGCTGCGTCCGGCCCTGTCGACGTCCTCGGCGCATTCGGCCTGACCCCGGCGCCACTTCCTGCCGGCATCGAGACCGTCGGCGAGGTCGAGGACGACGTGTTCGGTCGCGTCGGGCAGCTCCGCTGGCCACGCGCGCGGGCGGAGGAACTCCGGGCGGAGGTCCTGGTCCTTGTCGCGGAACGACAGCGGTCCCAGGAACTGGCCGACGACCTGAGGCCCGATCTCGATCAGGCCACCCAGGTCGTCATCGCACCGAAGGACGAGATGGGTGCGGCCATGATCATGGAGTCACCCCTCAGCATCGAGTGGCTGGCCCGGAATTTCATCCCGGTCCTGGCGGAGGCGGCCTTCAACGCGCAGCAGTAGGCCGACGGGAGTCCGACACCGGTTCAGGTCGAACGACTGCGCCGGCGTCCGTCCGGAGACGGGCGCCGGCGGGGGAGCGGCCCGACGCTTCCGGCCCTGCTGGATCTCAGGACTCTTCGCACACGTCCACGCGATAGAGGCGGGCATCGCCTTCCTCCGCGACGAGCGAGATGCCGGGAGCGCTCTGGTCCGCGAGGGCGCGGAACCCGATATAGGGTTCGTCGCCGGGTACCACTTCCTGGTCGCCGAAATCGAGGGCCCAGAACGCCCGTTCGTCCACGATCGCCTCGCACACGGAGGGGTTGTAACCTGCTTCGTCCCAGTGGTCGAGCAGTGTCTGCTCGGCATCCGTGCGGTCCCCGAAGATGTGGGGCGCGACGGTCTGCCGGTCCGCGACGGCATAGACGAGCGAGGCACCCGTGCGGGGATTGCCGACGACGACGTCGCCGGCCGGCACGAGATCGGGCACTCGTTCCAGGAGGGCGAGCTCGTCCGTGGTCAGGAGCGGGGACTCCTCCTCGAGCGCGAAGACCTCCCCCATGCGGATCTGGACCCCGGCCAGGGTGCCTCCCTGCGTCCCCACCCCGAGCAGGAGGACGACGGCCGCCGCGGTGATCGGACTGCCGGTGAGCCGGGGGATCGCCCGGCGGAGACGGCTCACAGCCGGGAGGCGCCGCCGCGCCCCGATGCTGCGGTCCGCCGGCGCCAACTGCGTGCCGAGCACGCGCAGCCGGCCCGTCACCCATTCGGCTCCGAGGACGCTCAGAGGGAGCGTGACGACGGGCAGGAGGGCGGCGAGGCGGAAGCTGTCGTTGTACCAGACCCCGGTCAGGAAGGTGCGGAACCAGCCCAGGTTCCAGCTCGAGACGACCATGTACAGCACGCCGGCGATGACGAACATCATGAGGACCCACCACAGGTCCCGGAACTGCCGGGCCGCGACGTAGATCCCGGCGACCGTCAGGACCAGGAGGATCCAGGCCGTGGTGGCGCCCATCGGCGCGCTTCCGAGGATCTCACCGATCGCCCGTGCATTGGTCTGGAACGGCGTCCACGGGGCGAAGGCCAGGGACGGCCGGACCGTCAGCCAGGCGACGAGCGTGACGCCGGCATAGAGGACGAAGACGACACCCCACAGCACGGGGCGTGCGTGCCGGTCCGCCTCACCGTGGCGGAAGCGGAACTCCCGCACGGCTCGCCCTGCGACCACGGGCCCCGCGAACGCCAGCAGGGCGAGCAGCGTGCTGGGATGGGCGAGCGCGAGTCCGGGCAGTACCGCGGCGGTGAGCAGCCCTGCCGAGACGGAGAGTGTCCGGCGACGTTCCGGCGTCATGCCCAGGCCTTCGACGACCAGGCCCAGAGCGGCGGGCAGGAGGGCGATCGCGGCGTGGTTCGGGTAGAGGACCCCGAACGCGACCATCAGGTAGGGGAACCCGCTCATCCCCGCGCAGAGGACACCGGCCGCGAGGAGGGGGATGGCCCGGTAGCCGATGACCCGGCTGATCAGGAACACGCAGGAGAGCGGCCACACCAGTGCACCCAGGAGGATGGTGCCCACGTTGACGGCGACGGGGACGGAGGCGCCCGTCATCATGACGACGAGTGCCATGAGGTCGTGCATGGCTGCAGGGTAGAAGGCCTGGGACGCCTCCGTCAGATTTCCCAGGGTCAGCGCGGAGCCGTTCTGCGTCTCCGCGATGTGCTTGATCGCGTTGAGGTGGTACACGTTGTCGAAGGTCTGCGAGAAGTTCTCGGGGGAGCCGAAGCCTGCGATGTAGCGGGAACCGATGATGACCGCCGGAAAGGCGATGGCGACCGGAACCAGCAGCCTGCGGGCCCAGGCCGGAAGCCCGTTGCCGTCCATCGGCCGGCTGTCCACCAGTTCCACGTCCCCGAAACGGCGGACGGAGCGGAGGCCGGCTGACCCGTTCCGTCCGAGCAGCCGGCGCGCGAGCAGTACCACCGCAGCCAGGCAGAGGGAGAAGACGAGATAGGACACCGGGTTGAACGCCACACCGAGATAAGGCAGCACGACGGCGAGGCACGAACCGATCGACATCGAGATCGGGGCCGACAGGGCGACGAGGGCGACCCGCCTGACACCGGCGGCGGCGAGAACGAGAAGCCCCGGCCCGAAGAAAACGAGTACCGCGCTAGCGAAGGCAGGGGCTGTAGCCCACCAGCTCATATGGTCAATCTCCTCGTCGTATTTCTGAGGGCCACGTTCCGAGGGCACAGTGCTGGCCCTGTCAGAAGATGGTCACCCTCCGTGGCTCTCCGGAGCCAGGACGCCTGGTGGCCTGCTCGAGACGCGACGGACCACGGTCGGCGGCTCCCGAGCGCTCAGCACCGAGGTCGCGACGCCTATTGCTATGATTGCACACCATGGGTAAGAGACCGCCTTCCGGCATCCTGATCGTCATGCCTGCCTGGAATGAAGCAGAGGCGATCGGTGACACCATCAGGGACATCAGGCGGGTGGAACCCGGAATGGACATCCTCGTGGTCGATGACGGCTCACGGGACGACACGGCGAGGATCGCAGAAGAGGCCGGGGCCGTCGTCCTGAGGCTTCCCTTCAACCTCGGAGTGGGCGGTGCCATGCGCACCGGTTTCAAGTACGCGCTGCGCAACGGCTACTCGGGTGTGATCCAGGTCGATTCGGACGGACAGCACATGCCGGAGGACATCGCGAAGGTCCTGCAGGGCCTGGAGAGAGCCGACATCTCGATCGGTGCGAGGTTCGCGGGCAAGGGGGAGTACCAGGCCAAGGGGCCGCGCCGTTGGGCGATGTCCCTGCTGGCCAGAGTCATCTCGCGCGTGGCCGGTACCCGGCTGACCGACGTCACCTCCGGATTCCGTGCGGTGAACCGGCGGGGACTGCACCAGTACATCGAGCACTTTCCGGCCGAATACCTCGGAGACACGATCGATTCGCTCGTCGTCGCCCTGAAGTCGGGCTGTACCGTGACCCAGGTGCCCGTCGAGATGCGGGTGCGCCAGGCCGGTACTCCCAGCCAGAGCCCGTGGAAAGCGTCGATCTATCTCGCGCGATCGGGACTGGTCCTGTGTTTCGCCCTCGCCCGCAGAAGAACTCCGCGGGACTATCAAGCTCCCTCGACCGGGGACATAGCAGGAGAAGGACCCGTACCAGCATGAGCGTGGCATTCTCACTCTTCTCCTCGATCCTCATCGTCGCCGTCGTCCTCGTGATGCTGCGCAACGGGAAATTGCGCGAGAAGTACGCGATCCTCTGGCTCGTCATCGGCACCCTGACGATCGTCCTGGCGCTGTTCCCCAACCTCCTGGAGTTCGCCGCCGATGTGGTCGGCGTGATCGTGCCGTCCAACCTGCTCTTCGCGCTGTCCATCCTCCTGCTCGTCGGAGTCTCCCTGCACGTGTCCCGCGAGCTGACGATCCTCGAGGACGAGACCCGGATCCTCGCTGAAGAGGTATCGATCCTCCGGGCGGCAGTCGAGCGGCTGAGCAACCCGAAAGCCACCCCTGTCCCTCGGCACGGGGCCGACGACCCGATGAACTTTGACCAGCAGAGGAAAGATTGATGACTATAGACGTGATGTTCCCCTACTACGGGGACGTGGCGATGATGAAGGCGGCCGTACAGTCCGTCCTCGATCAGGACCACCGGGACTTCGTGCTGACCATCGTCGATGACGGGTTCCCCGACGATTCCCTGCCGGCGTACTTCAAGAACCTGACGGACTCGGACGACCGCGTCCGGTACTTCAGGAACGAGGTGAACCTCGGCGCGAATGCGAACTACCGGAAATGCCTGTCCCTCATCGAGCACGACTACGTCGTCATCATGGGCGCGGACGACCTCATGCTCCCGAACTACCTCTCGGTGGTGCACGAGGGTTTCTCGCGGCAGTCCGTGGACATCATCCAGCCGGGCGTCGAGGTCATCGACGAGAACGGGACCATCTACCAACCGGTCGGCGATCGCGTGAAGAGCTACCTCCGGCGACGGCTCGTGGGGGAGAGCGCGAGTGCGGTCGTGGCAGGGGAACCGCTTGCGGCGAGTCTCCTCACGGGTGACTGGCTGTACTTCCCGTCCCTTGCCTGGCGGTCCGAAGCCATCACGCGCCACAGTTTCAGGGAGCAGTACGACGTCGTCCAGGATCTTGCCCTCGCGACCGACATCATCATGTCGGGCGGGAAGATGCTCGTCCTGGCGGAGACCTGCTTCCAGTACCGGCGCCACCGCGAGTCCGATTCGTCCGTGCGTGCGCTCGACGGCCGGCGCTTCGCCGAGGAACGCGCGTTTTTCGACGAGTGCGTGAAGGACTTCCAGCGGCTCGGCTGGGACCGCGCCGCGACGGCCGCGAGCCGCCACGCGTCGTCGCGGCTCCATGCGCTCACCCTCCTGCCGCAGGTGGCCCGGCGCCGGATGTGGGGCGGCATGCGCAAGCTGACCGCTCACGCCCTCACCAGATAGCGATGTCCAGCGGGTCCGCATCACCGCTGTCCGCGCAGGAGCGCCCGACCGTCTCCGGCACGTGGTACCTCGTCGGTTCGCTCCTCCAGGGGCTGGGGCTGCTGCTCATCCAGCCCTTCGCGATCCGGATCCTCGACGACCGGCAGTGGGGGATCGTCTCCACGTCCGTGGTGACGATCCAGGTGCTGGTCGTCCTCATCTCGGCGGGCCTTCCGCTGGCGATCACGAACATCTGGTTCGCGCGGGAGCGGGGACAGGACCGCTCCCGCGCCATGTACGGCTTCATGGCCGTCGCCTCCGCCGCCCTGGCCGCCGTCGTCGTCCTCTGCCTCCTCGGCCTCGGTGCCCTGGGGGCTGGTGGCGCGGCCTTGAGCACCGTGTTCTCGGTGATCAGTGTCGAGGTGCTCGGTTCCGTGCTGGGCGCGCAGGCGGTTCTCAGGGCACAGAACAGGCCCGGGCATTTCGTGCTCCTGAGCATCGGCTCGTCCGTCCTGGCGAACCTCCTGGGCCTCGTGGGACTGATCCTCATCGCGCCCACCGCGAATGTCTACCTGGGTGCTTACACCCTCGCGGTCGTCGCCACGGGTGCCGCGGCACTCGTCCTGGCACGACCGCGCCTCCCGTGGAGCGTTGCCGGTTCGAGCGGTGAATCGGTTCGGATCGCAGTGCCGCTGCTGCCGCATACGGGTGCGCTCATGCTGCTCACGCAGGGATCCGTGCTGATCCTGGCCTCTGCTGCGACCGTCGAAGCGGCAGGCAGGTTCGGCGCGGTCCTCATCTTCGCGCTGGGTCCGATCACGATCCTGAACGCGCTGAACAACGCGTGGTCGACGCGCATGATGTCCGCCGGGAGCGGCGGGCTGGTCGACACGACCCGGCGCGTGTCCATCGAGGCCGTGGCCTGGTCGGTGGCGGTCGGGCTGCTCGCCTCGTCCGGAGCGGCAGTGGGATCGTCGATCCTGTCGACCGAGCCCGAACTGGTCTGGCCGATCGCGGCCACCCTCCCGCTGGTGTCCACCGGGTACGCGCTGTTCCTCGTGGCCTCCAACCTGCTGTACATCGCCAACGGGACCAGGCGCCTCGCCGTCGTGACGCCCGGCATCCTGGTGGTCATCGCGCTCCTCGCCTACTGGCCCGCGTCGCAGGCAGACGTCGTCGTGGTCGCGATGGCCCAGGTGCTCGGGTTCGTGGGCCTCGGCGTGCTGACGTACGGGATCGTCCGGCGGACACCCGCCGGCCGGAGCGTGCCCCTTCCGCTCTTCCTCGGCGGTACCGGCTGCCAGGTGATCGTCGTGCTCCTGCTCGGTACGGTCCCGTTCAGCTTCACCGCCGGCATCCTCGAGGTGGCCGTCGTCGGTGCACTCCTGGCGGCGCTGTTCCTCCTGCGGTCCCGCCGGAACCGGGATCGGACGCCGTCGGGCTCCTGACTCCGGCGGAACGCCTCAGGACCCGGCCGCTCCGAACCGCTCGGCGAACTCCGGGATCAGCGAACGGACATAGCTCCGGGCCACGTGGTCCTCGTCGAAGTAGACGTGGAGGCCGCCGATGGCTGCGTAGCACGTGTCGTCGGGGCAGAACCGGTCGGAGAGATCGAGGACACGGACGTTCGCCTGCTCGAGCGAGCGTGCTGCCTCTGCTGCCGGGTCGGCCGGCAGGGCACGCGTCTTCTCGTTCGCGCAGTCCAGCGGTGACTCCCCGTTGCGGGCCAGGCACTCCGGCGTCGAACGCTCCAAGGTCAGGGGGGTGTCCCTGATCACGTAGACGTCGGTGCCCTGGGCGGCCCAGGGACCCACCCGGTCGGCGAACGCGTCCCGGTACTGGTCGCCCTGCGCGCGGCCGGTCCCATCCTCGATCTCCTCCCCGACGGAGAAGGAGGAGAGGAACACCAGGTCCGGCGACGTGGCGAGGACACGATCGGAGACGGCGGCACTCCACTGCAGGCACCGTCGCTGCACCTTGGTGTCGGTCTCGGCTCCCATGAACGCGGAGCGCTTCACGTCGAGGTACGGACAGCCGCCGACGAGACTGATGTTCACCGTCCAGTTGTTCTCGCGGGCGAGTGGAAGGATCGCGGCCTTCCACTGCTCCGCATGGGAATCACCGATCAGCCAGACGGTCTCGTGATCCTCCCGTCCGTCCGAGAAGTCGCACAGCGTCAGGAGCTTCTGGTCTCCGACGACGATCGGGTCGGGAGCGGGGCCGCATTGCGCGTCGTCGAACCAGGGCGCTTCCGTCTCGCCGACGTTGGTCACCTCGGGAGGACCGAAGGGATCCTGGCACGCGGTGGACGACAGGCTCTTCGCGCCGAAGCATTCGCCTCCGGACAGGGCGTCGAGCCGCTGTGCTTCCGCTGCCTGGCTGACGGTGGCAGCGACGATCGACGCGGCACAGATCGCCGTGACCGTCATCGACGCGACCAGGGTGACACCGAGGATCCTCCGCGGTGACGCCTGCGGCAGCAGGCGGGACCGGCCCGGATCCTCGACGTACTTCTTCGTCAGTCCGGCCAGGAGCAGGGACAGCAGGAGCGCCCCGAGGAGGTCGAGGGTGCCCAGCGGACGATCGATGATCCACGGCAGCAGGATGATGACGGGCCAGTGCCAGAGATAGAGGGAGTAGGAGATGTTCCCCAGCGTCTGGACCGCGGAGACACCCAGCAGGGTGTTGGGCGACCAGAGCGGGGACTGCGGGCCCGATGCGATGACCAGGGCCGTACCCATCACAGGAACAGCCGCCAGATAGCCCGGGAAATAAGTCGATTCGTCGAACACCAGCGCGGACGCGACGATGAGGCCCAGCCCCGCCCACTGGGCGAGACCTGCGAGCCGGATGCGCGCGGGATAACGGGGGTCGCCGAACCAGGCGGAGGAGGTGGCGGCGATGAGGCCGCCGACGGCGAACTCCCACACCCGGGTGGGCGTCACGAAGTACGCTTCGCTCCTGCTCGTGTAGGTGAGGAAGATCGAGAACGCGAACGAGGCCGCGCCGACTGCAGCGAGTGCGGTCAGCAGGAAGGCCCGCGGGGAACGCCGCCCGGCCGCCAGGAGGTAGACGCCGAGGAGGAGGAGCGGCCAGACCAGGTAGAACTGCTCCTCGACGGACAGCGACCAGTAGTGCTGGACGGTGGAGGCCTGGTCGTTCTGGGCCGAGTAGTCCACGGACTGCGCCGCGAGCGACCAGTTCTCCACGTAGAGGGTGGCGGCGATGGTCTCGCGCCCGATGGACAGCAGTCTGTCGATGGGCAGGTAGACCGCTGCCACCAGGAGGGAGAGCAGGGCCACGAGAAGCGCGGCGGGCAGCAACCGCTTCGCCCGCCGCGCGTAGAACTGCCCGAGCCGGATCCGGTTCGACCGCCCCAGTTCACCGAGCAGGTGCTTGGTGATGAGATAGCCGGAGATCACGAAGAAGACGTCGACGCCCACATACCCGCCGGCGATGAGACCCGGCCAGAGGTGGTTCGCGACGACGAGGGCGACGGCCAGTGCGCGGAGTGCCTGGATATCGCGGCGCTGTGGGCTACCGGGCCTTGCACGTCTCGTCGGCCCTGCTACAGCAGCCTGGTCGATCAAATATTCTCCTAGTATTCGGGATCAGCGTCCACGGATGTCGGTGCACGAGTGCGATCTCATGATAGCCTTCCTCGCTTCCCGCCCCGCCCGCCGGGGTGTCGGGGTGGGTCAGGTTCGTTTGACGCCTGTGGTGGAGGTCCAGGTGAGTGTTCCGCGTTGGAAGCTCTGGGTGCATTTGGTGCTGGTGGGGCAGGTCTGGTTGTTGGTGGGGTAGCCGAGGGTTCCGTTCTCTGCGCCGGCCTTGCGGTAGGTGGTGCGGATGGGTCCGTTGGCGGTGATCCTGGCTCCGGTCTTGGAGGTCCAGAGGATTTCGCCCTTCTGGAAGGACTGGTAGCAGCCGTTCTCGCGCAGGCCGCAGATCTCTGCGGTCAGGGGGTAGCCCAGGGCGCTGTTCTCCGCGCCGGCCTTGCGGTAGGCGGTGCGGATGGAGCCGGAGGGGCTGAGCGTGGTCCCGGTGCTCGGGCTCCAGTAGATGTCGCCCTTCTGGAAGGACTGGTAGCAGCCGCCGTCGCGCAGGCCGCAGATCTCGGCGGTGGTGGGGAAGCCCAGTTGGCCGTTCTCTGCTCCGAGGGATCGGTAGAGGGTGCGGATGCCGCCGCTCCTGCTGATGTTGGCTCCGGAGTCGCTGGACCAGAAGATCTCGCCCTTTTGGAAGGACTGGTAGCAGCCCTTGTCGCGGATTCCGCAGACCTGGGCGTTCACGGGGTAGCCCAGGAGGCTGTTCTCTGCGCCGGCCTTGCGGTAGGCGGTGCGGATGGGGCTGTTGGCGGTGATCTGCGCGCCGGTGGCGGGTGACCACATGATCTCGCCCGATGCGAAGGACTGGTAGCACCCTCCGTTCCGGAGGCCGCAGGTCTCCTCCCCGGCGGGGAACCCGAGGGCGCTGTTCTCGGCGCCCGCGGCACGGTAGGCGTTACGGATCCCGCCGGTCCTGCTGATGTGTGCTCCGGTCGCGGGGGAGGAGAGGATCTCCCCGTTCTGGTACGCCTGGTAGCACCCGTCGAGCTTGAGTCCGCAGATCTCCGGGCTGGTGGGGTAGCCGAGGATGCCGTTCTCCGCGCGTGCTGCACGGTACGCGGTGCGGATCGGGCTGGCCTTGGAGACCTGGGCGCCCGTGGCGGAGGACCACAGGATCTCTCCGTTCTGGAAGGCCTGGTAGCAGCCGCCGGCTTTGAGCCCGCAGACCTCCGCGGCGAGGGGGAAGCCCAGTGCTCCGTTCTCGGCGCCGGCAGCACGGTACGCGGTGCGGATCGCGCCGGCCTTGCTGATCGCGGCTCCGGAGGCCTTGGACCAGAACACCTCGCCCTTCTGGAAGGACTGGTAGCACCCGTTGTCGCGGATCCCGCAGACCTGTGCTGCGGTGGGGTAGCCCAGGGCTCCGCCTTCAGCGCCGGCTGCCTGCCACGCGCTGCGCAGCGGCCCGTTCAGGGAGATGACAGCACCCGTGGCACTGGACCAGATGACCGCACCATTGGCGAACCCCTGGTAGCACCCTCCACCGGTCAGATCACACACGACACCGGAGCGCACCTCCCCGAGCCCGGACGAGGACGCAACAACCGCCGAGATAGCCGCCGCCGCCGGCGACGGAGCCGAGTTCGCATCGTTCCTGGCGAATGCCTGCAGGCTTGCCAGGTTCCCGTTCCACTGGTTCCAGTCACCGACGACCGGCCCGCTGTCCGTGTACTGCCACACGTTCTGCTTCGTCCAGCCGCTGGGCATGGTACCGGGGGTGGTCGTACCGTAGCGCGCCACGTGGAGTGCGTGGTCGCCGAACGCCGTGGAGTTGCCCGTGCACTGGTTCCACCAGCTGGCTGCCGTGTAGATCATCGGCTTCCTGCCCGTCAGTGCCTGCATCTGCCGGGAGAAGTCCGCGATCCAGGCGACCATCTGCGAGGGCGTCATGTTGTAGCAGGTGTTGCCCAGCGAAGGGTAGGGATTGAATTCGACGTCGAGGAGCGGAGGGAGGGTCTTGCCGTCCGCACTCCAGCCTCCCCCGGTTTTGACGAAGAACGTTGCCTGCGTCGAGCCCGAGGACAGGTTGGGCAGGGCGAAGTGGTATGCACCCCGGTACATGCCCGCCGCTGCCGCCCCCGCGTACTGGTCCGAGAAATACGGATTCACGTAGTCGTTGTTCTCCGTCGCCTTGACGTAGGCGAAGCGGGCACCGTAGCTCGCGGCCGCCGACCAGGCGACGCTCCGTCCCTGGTGACTGCTCACGTCCACGCCCAGGACGCCGCCGGGGTTCCAGTAGTTCGTCGCCGCCGTGCCCTGCTCCGAGAGATCCTCGACAGCGCCCTCGCCACTGAGGAAGCCCTTCCGCGATTCCGCTGCGCGAGGGATCTGGGGATCGCCCGACTCAGCGATCCGCGCGAGTCCCTGCCCCATGGACGCGTTCCTCACCTCGGGTGGCGCCACGGCGGCCTCGCCCTGCTGCTCCGGCACCTCGGCCTCAGGGGGGAGGACGCCCTCTGCAGGAGGGGCCGTCGGACCGGCGGTCGGTGTCGCACCGACGGCGGGGGGAACCTCGACCGTGGGTGAGGGAGCGACCAGCGGTGCTACGTCGCCGGTCTCGGTCGCCAGGGCAGGAGATACCGATGCCGGTGCCAGAGGACTGACGAGGATCGCTGCGAGCAGCAGGGCGAGTCGGGCCGATGGGGAAGTTCGCTTGGTTTTCACTGTGAAATCACCTATTTGTTCGGGGCCGCACATGGAGACGCGTGCTGGTGGATCCGTGTCGGGGTGGGTCAGGTTCGTTTGACGCCTGTGGTGGAGGTCCAGGTGAGTGTTCCGCGTTGGAAGCTCTGGGTGCATTTGGTGCTGGTGGGGCAGGTCTGGTTGTTGGTGGGGTAGCCGAGGGTTCCGTTCTCTGCGCCGGCCTTGCGGTAGGTGGTGCGGATGGGTCCGTTGGCGGTGATCCTGGCTCCGGTCTTGGAGGTCCAGAGGATTTCGCCCTTCTGGAAGGACTGGTAGCAGCCGTTCTCGCGCAGGCCGCAGATCTCTGCGGTCAGGGGGTAGCCCAGGGCGCTGTTCTCCGCGCCGGCCTTGCGGTAGGCGGTGCGGATGGAGCCGGAGGGGCTGAGCGTGGTCCCGGTGCTCGGGCTCCAGTAGATGTCGCCCTTCTGGAAGGACTGGTAGCAGCCGCCGTCGCGCAGGCCGCAGATCTCGGCGGTGGTGGGGAAGCCCAGTTGGCCGTTCTCTGCTCCGAGGGATCGGTAGAGGGTGCGGATGCCGCCGCTCCTGCTGATGTTGGCTCCGGAGTCGCTGGACCAGAAGATCTCGCCCTTTTGGAAGGACTGGTAGCAGCCCTTGTCGCGGATTCCGCAGACCTGGGCGTTCACGGGGTAGCCCAGGAGGCTGTTCTCTGCGCCGGCCTTGCGGTAGGCGGTGCGGATGGGGCTGTTGGCGGTGATCTGCGCGCCGGTGGCGGGTGACCACATGATCTCGCCCGATGCGAAGGACTGGTAGCACCCTCCGTTCCGGAGGCCGCAGGTCTCCTCCCCGGCGGGGAACCCGAGGGCGCTGTTCTCGGCGCCCGCGGCACGGTAGGCGTTACGGATCCCGCCGGTCCTGCTGATGTGCTCCGTCGCGGGGAGAGGATCTCCCCGTTCTGGTACGCCTGGTAGCACCCGTCGAGCTTGAGTCCGCAGATCTCCGGGCTGGTGGGGTAGCCGAGGATGCCGTTCTCCGCGCGTGCTGCACGGTACGCGGTGCGGATCGGGCTGGCCTTGGAGACCTGGGCGCCCGTGGCGGAGGACCACAGGATCTCTCCGTTCTGGAAGGCCTGGTAGCAGCCGCCGGCTTTGAGCCCGCAGACCTCCGCGGCGAGGGGGAAGCCCAGTGCTCCGTTCTCGGCGCCGGCAGCACGGTACGCGGTGCGGATCGCGCCGGCCTTGCTGATCGCGGCTCCGGAGGCCTTGGACCAGAACACCTCGCCCTTCTGGAAGGACTGGTAGCACCCGTTGTCGCGGATCCCGCAGACCTGTGCTGCGGTGGGGTAGCCCAGGGCTCCGCCTTCAGCGCCGGCTGCCTGCCACGCGCTGCGCAGCGGCCCGTTCAGGGAGATGACAGCACCCGTGGCACTGGACCAGATGACCGCACCATTGGCGAACCCCTGGTAGCACCCTCCACCGGTCAGATCACACACGACACCGGAGCGCACCTCCCCGAGCCCGGACGAGGACGCAACAACCGCCGAGATAGCCGCCGCCGCCGGCGACGGAGCTGTCGCCGGGGGAGTGATGGTCACGACCGCGCTGGCAGCGGCCGGGTCGTTCGTGGGAACGGACATCGAGGTGATCTCCACGCGTGTCCCCGAGTGGGTGACGAACGTCTGTCCCGCCTTCCACGTCAGGGCACGGTTCGAGTAGCCGTACAGCCCGCTGTTGGGGGTGAGGACCACCGATGCGTTGCCGGCCCAGCCGAGGACGTCCTGCTTCGTGATCTTCACGCCCTGGTTGCCGCCCACGGCAGCAGTCCTGTCGTAACCGAGGGGTACGCGAAGCTCGAGGTAGTACACCTCCTTGCTCTTCGGGTCCACGAACTTCAGCGCCCGCTGCGATTCCGTGCCGCTCCACGGCTTCAGGGTGTACTGCTTCCGGTCCGACGGCGTCCCGATGTTGCGGATCTCCGAACCGGACCCGAAGCCGCCGTACTCCCAGAGGAAGGCATTGATCATCGGGGAACTGACCTGGGCGTAGCCCATCATGTCGGACATGTCGCTGTACTCGGACGACCAGCAGCCCGAATCACCCCAGGACGATCCGGTGCGTGGCGCGTCGAGTCGTCCGCCCGGGCAGGCGAGCGAGTTGGCGTGGTGCAGGCCGAGGACGTGGCCGAACTCGTGGGTCACGACGTTGTTGGTGAGCGCCGACGGGTAGGGCATGATGACGCGGCCGCTCGTGGAGCTGTCGGTGAAGCCGCCGCCCAGGATGCCCCAGGAGCCGTTGTAGTTGAGGTCTGCATGGGGGACGAAGATCACGAGCGACTCGTAGGGCCGGTACTGCCAGTTCAGTTCCTTCGTCACGGTCGCCATGATCGTGCCGTAGGAGTCGGTGATCCGCGCCGCCGACTTGTGTCGGTACTCGCTCACCTTCGTCATCGACAGGCGTCCGGCGGAGGCTGCGTTCCAGTACGCGTTCGCGCTGGTGATCGAGTTGCGGGCCGCCGTCATGTTGATCGCGTCGGTATCGGCAACTGTCTTCCCCGACAGTTGCACGGTGACGAGGGTGACCTTGAAGTCACCGCTGCGCGGTGCGATCGCTGCGGTCCCGGCGCTGCCGTCGAGACCCAAGGGTGACGCCGACTTCATCGGGGTGACCGGCTGCGCGAAGTGTTCGCCGTACCGGGCGTTCGAATTCGGGTCCTCGAGCGGGTTCCACGAGAGGTCCGGGACGAAGGACGTGACCTCGTCCTGTGCGGCGGGCGCTTCGGCGGTCGCAGCCGATGCCGGGGCGGGAACCGTCGGCTGCGGCGTCGGAGCGGTTTTCGTTCCGCTGTCGACGGCGGGTGCCGGCGCGACGGGTGCGGCTGTCGCCTTCGGCGCGGCGGGCGCACTCGCCGGGCCGGTCGGGACCTGAGGGGCAGCCGGGACAGCCGGAGCGGCAGTCGCGGAAGGGGTCGGGGCCGTTACGGCCTCTGTTGCTACTGCGGGGACCGCGCTGCCCATGAGACCTATGGACAGGAGGGCGGCACACAGAAGTCGAGCGGGTGAGGGCAGTGTCACGGGTTCTCCAGCAAAATCCGGGCGTCAGCCAGCGAGTGAATCCCGAGAAGACTTACATAGCTGCTACGGCTGGAACGAAGGTTTCGGATGTGAAACCGGAATCCTCGGTAAAACCTGCGCGTTCCGTGGTAAATCCACTGGGCGTGTCGTGCGGTTGCAGGGGCTCGCACGCTGTAAGGGCGGAAAATTGCGGTTATGCACATCTGCCGCACCATCTAGTCGGCCGGGGCCGCCTTGAGTAGGGTGATTCGCAGCAGGAGCCGTCCGGGCTCGACCACCACGCCAACGGCGGCGTGCAGGTACGCGGAGGATATCCATGGATGCTGTGCACGTGGTCGAGGGTGAGGTGCGGGAGCTCATCCGGAGGCGCGGGCTGGACCCCTCCCGCCAGATCGACGAGGTGCAGCTCCTGGTCGACGATGCCGTCGCCGACTACGAGGAACGCGCGGTCCGCGGTTTCCTTCCACCCCTGGGCCGGCTCGATGCAGCCCGCAAGCAGATCTACGACGCCGTCGCGGGGTTCGGCGCGCTGCAGCCTCTCCTGGACGATCCCACGGTCGAGGAGATCTGGATCAACGCGCCGTCGGAGGTGTATCTCGCACGGAACGGGGAATCCGAACTCACGGCGCTGTCACTGAGCGGGCAGCAGGTGCGGGACCTCGTCGAGAAGATGCTGAAGTCGAGCGGCCGTCGCCTGGACCTGTCCTCGCCCTTCGTGGACGCCTCCCTTCCCGACGGGTCCCGGTTGCATGTCGTGATCCCCGACGTGACCCGCAAGCACTGGTCCGTGAACATCCGGAAGTTCATCGCCCGGGCATCCAGACTGGAGCACCTGGTGGACTTGGGCACACTGTCCCCACAGGCGTCGCGGTTCCTCGGAGCGGCCGTCGCGAGCGGCCTCAACATCCTGGTCTCCGGGGCGACGCAGGCAGGGAAGACGACGATGCTGAACTGCCTCGGTGCGTCGATCGGTCCCCGGGAGAGGGTCATCACGGTCGAGGAGATCTTCGAGCTGCGACTGCCGCTGCGCGACGTGGTCGGCCTGCAATGCCGGCAGCCCAATCTCGAGGGTCACGGGGAGATCCCCTTGCGCCGCCTCGTGAAAGAGGCGCTCAGGATGCGGCCGGACCGCCTGGTCGTCGGGGAGGTCCGTGAGGCCGAGTGCCTGGACATGCTGATCGCGCTGAACAGCGGCCTGCCGGGGATGTGCAGCGTCCACGCCAATAGCGCCCATGATGCCGTCACGAAGATCTGCACGCTGCCGCTCCTCGCCGGTGAGAACATCTCGAGCAGCTTCGTGGTGCCGACCGTGGCCTCCTGCATCGATCTCGTGGTGCACTGCGCGCGTCTGACGGATGGCCGCCGCCGGGTCACGGAGATTATGGCCCTGGGGCGACGCGTCGAGAACGGTGTCATCGAGTCCTCCCATGTCTTTCGGCGGGTCGACGGCACTCTGGAACTGACGGCCAGCGGGATGCCGGCGGAGGAGAAATTCGCCGCCGCGGGAGTAGATGTGTCGTCACTGCTCGGAACGCGCGCATGAGTACGGCGCTGGGGGTCGCCCTCGGTGCAGGGCTCTTCCTCGTCTGGTGGTCCTGCTGGGAACGGCCGGTCGAGGTTCGGTCGGCATCTGTCCGGCGACGGCTGCTCGACGAACTCCTCCTGCGAGCCGGTGTCGAGCGGGTTTCCTCCTCCGGCCTGATCGCGTCGTGCGCGGCGGTGGGTGTCGTCGTCCTGCTGCTCGGCTTCGTCCTGACGGGATCCGCACCGATCGCCCTGTGCTTCGCCCTCTTCGGCGGGTTCCTGCCGTTCTCGATCGTCCGGTGGCGGGCCGCGAAGCGCACCGCGTCACTGCGCGAGTTGTGGCCGGACGTGGTGGACCACCTCCGGTCCGCGATCCGCGCCGGGCTGTCGCTCCCGGAGGCGCTCATCCAGCTCGGCGAGAAGGGTCCGCTCGAGCTGCGGCCGGCGTTCCGGGCTTTCGGTGCGGACTACCGGGCAGGCGGGCGGTTCGACGACGCGCTCAACCGGCTCAAGGAGCGGTTGGCGGATCCGGTCGCGGACCGCATCGTCGAGGCGCTGCGGATGACGCGGGAGGTCGGCGGATCGGACCTCGGCCGGTTGCTCGGCACCCTCTCCGAATTCCTGCGGGATGCCGCGCGGACGCGCAGCGAGCTCGAGGCCCGGCAGTCGTGGACCGTCAACGCGGCCCGCCTCGCTGTCGCCGCTCCCTGGTTCGTCCTCCTGCTCCTGTCGACCAGGCCGGAGGCCGTCCGGGCGTACAACTCCGCAGGCGGCGCGGTGGTCCTGCTCGGCGGACTCGTGATCTCCGTCGTCTGCTACCGCATCATGCTGCGGATCGGCGCCCTTCCCGAGGATCAGCGGGTCCTCCGGTGACTCCCGTCAGCGCCCTTGCAGCACTCTGCGGACTCGTGTTCGGTGCGGGCCTATGGCTGGTCCTCGTGCGGCTTCCCGTCATGCGGGCGATGACCCTGACGCAACGCGTCGCGCCACAACTGCGCGCGGTCGATGTGCAGTCGCGCCTCCTGACGGACCCGCCGGGGAACGTGACACCCTTCGGGCCGCTCGAGCGCATCCTCCGTCCGCTGCTGGCGGACGCCGTGTCATGGTCCCACCGCTTCAACCCGGCGTCGGCAACACTCGCACGCCGCCTGGCGCAGGCGGGCCGCGGCCAGACGACGACGGACTTCCGCGCCCAGCAGCTCCTGTGGGCCGCGGGCGGGTTGGCAGGCTCCACGGTCGTCATGGTCCTCCTCGCCGCATCGGGGTCGGCCGATGTCCCGCTCGCCGTGATCATCGTCTTCGGCTGCGCCGTGCTGGGATTCGTCGGGAGGGACCATGTCCTGTCGGCCGATATCAAGCGGCGCGAGACACGCATGCTCGCCGAGTTCCCCAGTCTTGCCGAACTGATGGCACTCGCCGTCTCGGCAGGCGAGAGCACGACGGGTGCCCTCGAGCGGATCTGCAGGACGGCGACCGGGGAACTCGCCGGCGAGTTCGCCCTCGTCCTGGCCGCCACGCGGGCGGGGAAGCCACTCGTCGACGCCCTCCAGGAATTCTCCAACAGGACGCGACTGGCCCCTCTCGCGCGATTCGTCGACGGCATCACCGTGGCCGTGCAGCGGGGTACGCCGCTGGCGGACGTGCTGCGGGCCCAGGCCCAGGACGTCCGCGATCTCGCCAAACGCGAGCTGATGGAATCCGCGGGCAGGAAGGAGATCGCGATGATGGTCCCGCTGGTCTTCGGTGTGCTTCCACTGACCGTCCTCTTCGCCGTCTACCCGGGGATCGCGCTCATCCATCTCGGTTTCTGACCCACCCACCACTCCATCGAAGGGGACGCCATGAAGATCCTGACCAGCGCACCGCGCATCGCCCTGCTGTTCCTCGCAGCAACCGCGGCACTGTTCCGGGCGACGGAGGATCCCGAGCGGGGGGATGTCCCGGGCTGGGTCATGATCACCCTGATGTCGGCCGTCCTCGTCGCCGCACTGCTGGCGATCGCCGGTCCCGCTTTGGAAGAACTGTTCAACCAGGCGATCGACCAGGTCTCTCCCTAGTGGTGCTGCGACGCCGGAGAAGTCCTCCGAACGACCCGCGCCATTCCTCGGAGACCGAGCGCGGCGCGGCCGTCGTCGATTTCGCCCTGGTCGGCGGGCTCCTGACGGTCGTGTTCATCGCGATCATCCAGCTGACGCTCGTGCTCCATGTCCGCAACACGCTCATCGACGCGGCCGCTTCGGGTGCGCGGTACGGCACGCTCGCGGACCGGGATCCGCAGGACGCGGTGGGGCGCACCGAGCACCTGATCCGTGGCTCCCTGGCCGATGTGTACGGGTCCGACATCTCGGTGGGGGAGAGCACGGTCAGCGGTGTCCGCACTCTCGAGGTGGTGGTCCGGGCGCCCCTGCCGGTCATCGGCCTGATCGGGCCGGCCGGAGTCCTGGAAGTACGCGGCCATGCCGCCCTTCCGTCGTGACCGCACGGCGGGCCGGCGCCGTCACGGGGGAGAGGACGGGAGCGCTGTCGTCGAGTTCGTGTTCCTGGGCGTCCTGCTGCTGGTTCCGGTCGTCTACCTCGTGCTGACCGTGGGCCGGCTGCAGGGCGGGTCGTTCGCCGTGGTGGGCGCCGCCGACCAGGCCGCCAGGGTCTACGCGGACGCGCCGACCCCAGGGGAAGGGGAGGCGAGGGCCCGCGAAGCCGTGCGTATCGCGTTCTCTGACTTCGGTTTCACCGCGGACCAGGCCGACGTGGACATCACCTGCAGCGAGGAGTGTCTCACGCCGGGCTCCACCGTGACCGTCGTCGTGCGCCTGGACGTCCCCCTTCCGCTGGTCCCCGCCGTCGCGGGTTCGTCCCCGTCGGCCGCGACGGTGGACGCGACATCCACCGCCATCGTCGAGAGGTTCGGGTGATGCAGGCCGGGCGACCGGAGTCCACCGCAGGATCCCGTGCGGGGCAGTCCGAGGACGGGCAGGTCGGGATCCTCGTGATCGGCTACCTGCTGATCTCCCTGCTCGTCGTCACCGTCGTGCTCGCCGTGACCGCCGTATATATAGAGCACAAGAAACTGTTGTCGGCCGCCGACGGCGCCGCGCTGGCCGCAGCCGACGACTACAGCATCGACGTCCGAGTCGGAGCGTCGACGACGCCGCTACCGGTCCTGCAGGATTCCGGCGTCGAGGATTCCGCCGCCGGCTATCTCGCGGCCACCGGTGCTGATGCCCGCTTCGAGCAACTGGGCATCGACCCCGCCACGGGCGCGCCCGACGGGCGGACCGCCAGGGTCGTGCTCACCGCCGTCATCCGCCCGCCGATCGTCAACTTCCTCGTGCCGGCCGGGATACCGATCGTCGCTCGGGCCGATGCCCGTGCCGAGCTCACACGCTGACGCGGTGCACGCCGCGTCGTCGCCCGCGCCCGCCCGGGCCGAGCGGAGCGCAGTCGCGACGCGGGGCATGACGTAGGCTGGAGAAACCATGGCAACCACTGATTTCCCCGCAGAGATCCGCGCCCTCCGCGCGAAGTACCAGTCCATCGAGCAGGTCTCCGACGTCGAGGGGATCCGCAAGGACATCGAGGAACTGAGCGAGGAAGCCGGTGCGCCGGACCTCTGGGACGACCCGGCGGCGGCGCAGAAGGTGACGTCCAAGCTGTCCCACCGCCAGTCCGCCCTCGAGCGCCTCGAGACCCTGGAAGGCCGCATCGACGACCTCGAGGTCCTCGTGGAACTGGCACAGGACGAGAGCGACGAGGACACCCTCGCCGAAGCCGAGAAGGAACTCGTGTCGCTGAGCAGGTCGCTCGACCAGCTGGAGATCGTGACGCTCCTCGCCGGCGAGTGGGACGAGCGCGAAGCCGTCGTCACCATCCGTTCCGGAGCCGGCGGAGTGGATGCGGCAGACTTCGCCGAGATGCTCCTGCGCATGTACCTGCGCTGGGCCGAGCGCCACGGCTACCCGACCTCGGTGCTCGACACGTCCTACGCCGAGGAGGCCGGACTGAAGTCGGCGACGTTCGAGGTCAAGGCCCCCTACGCGTTCGGCACGCTGTCGGTCGAGGCCGGGACGCACCGCCTCGTCCGCATCAGCCCCTTCGACAACCAGGGCCGCCGGCAGACGTCCTTCGCCGCCGTCGAGGTCATCCCGCTGATCGAGCAGACGGACGTCATCGAGGTCCCGGACAACGAGATCCGTGTCGACGTGTTCCGCTCCTCCGGGCCGGGCGGCCAGTCCGTCAACACCACGGACTCCGCGGTACGCCTGACCCACCTGCCCACGGGCACCGTGGTGTCGATGCAGAACGAGAAGTCGCAGATCCAGAACCGGGCCGCCGCCATGCGCGTGCTGCAGTCCCGGCTCCTGCTGCTCAAGAAGGAGCAGGAGGACGCGGAGAAGAAGGCGTTCGCGGGCGACGTGAAGGCGTCCTGGGGCGACCAGATGCGCTCCTACGTCCTCAACCCGTACCAGATGGTCAAGGACCTGCGCACCAACCACGAAGTGGGCAACACCTCGGCGGTGTTCGACGGCGAGATCGACGACTTCATCGACGCCGGGATCCGCTGGCGGACGAACAACCGCAACGAAGCCTGAGCGGCTGCGACACCGGGCCTGCTGTGCAGCCGGATGTCGTCGCAGCCGGAAGGGACGCCGACCTAGGGAGCGGGCGTCGCCACGCGGGCCTCGCGGCGGACCAGATCCTGCAGGTACTGCCCGTAGCCGCTCTTGAGGAGTTTCTCCGCCCGGACCATCAGTTCGTCGTCGGTCAGGAGTCCCCGTCGCCAGGCGATCTCCTCCGGTACCCCGATCTTCAGGCCCTGCCGGTGCTCGATGGTGCGCACGTACGTCGACGCGTCGTTCAGGGAGTCGAACGTACCGGTGTCGAGCCAGGCCGTGCCGCGCGGCAGGACCTCGACCTTGAGCCGTCCCGCATCGAGGTAGCTCCGGTTGACGTCCGTGATCTCCAGTTCCCCGCGGGCGGACGGCTTCAGTCCCTTCGCGATGGAGATGACGTCGTTGTCGTAGAAGTAGAGGCCGGGCACCGCGTAGTTGCTGCGCGGCTCGGACGGCTTCTCCTCGAGCGACAGGGCCCTGAAGTCCTCGTCGAACTCGACGACGCCGTACTGGCGCGGGTCGACCACGTGGTAGCCGAAGATCGCTCCGCCGTCGATGCCCGCGAAGCGGCCCAGGGTGGCGCCCATGCCCGGTCCGTAGAAGATGTTGTCGCCGAGGATCAGGGCGACGTCGTCGTTGCCGATGTGCTCCTCGCCGATGATGAAGGCCTGCGCCAGCCCATCCGGTGCCGGCTGCGTCGCGTAGGTGATGTTCGCCCCGCACCAGGACCCGTCGCCCAGCAGGGTCTCGAACTGCACGGCATCCCTCGGGGTCGTGATGACCAGGATGTCGCGGATGCCCGCCAGCAGCAGTGTCGACAACGGGTAGTAGATCATCGGCTTGTCGTACACCGGTACGAGCTGCTTGCTGATGCCCAGGGTGATCGGATGGAGCCTCGAACCGGTCCCGCCGGCCAGAATAATTCCGCGCATCGCCTCATTCTTGCGCAGATCCCGACGGGCGGGCAGGTAGGGCGGGCTCGTGTCGCTGCGCGCTCCGCGGCGCCGTCGTCCGCCGGGCGGTGCGCGCGACACACCGCCCGGGTGACGGGCGCTCCGTTGCGCCGTCGTTATAGTCGAGAAGCCGGCGCTCCCTTCCCCCAGCAAAATGCCCGTGCCCGGCGCACACATGGGCGCAGAGTGATCATGATCAGATTCGACAACGTCACGAAGAACTACGACTCCAGGTCGCAGCCCGCCCTCGATGCCGTCTCCCTCGACATCGACCGCGGCGAGTTCGTCTTCCTCGTGGGCGCTTCGGGCTCCGGCAAGTCGACCTTCATCCGCCTCGTCCTCAAGGAGGACCGGGCGTCGAGGGGTGCCGTCTACGTGGCCGGCCAGAATGTCGCCAACATCCCGTCGTGGCGCGTACCAAGGCTGCGCCGCGGCATCGGTGTGGTCTTCCAGGACTTCCGCCTGCTCCCCAACAAGACGGTGTTCGCCAACGTCGCCTTCGCGATGCAGGTCATCGGCAGGAGCCGCGCCGTCATCCGCGAGACCGTACCCGACGTCCTCGCGACCGTCGGCCTCGAGGGCAAGAACAACCGCATGCCCCATGAACTCTCCGGTGGTGAGCAGCAGCGCGTCGCGATTGCGCGGGCGATCGTCAACCGTCCCGGCATCCTGCTGGCGGACGAGCCCACCGGCAACCTGGATCCCACGACCTCGATGGGCATCATGAAGGTCCTCGACAGGATCAACCAGAACGGCACCACCGTGGTCATGGCCACGCACGACGACGACATCGTCAACACGATGCGCAAGCGCGTCGTCGAACTCCGCAACGGCTCCGTGGTGCGCGACGACGCCCAGGGCATCTACGTGGGCGAGACCGGGGTACTGACCGGATGAGGCTCGCCTTCATCCTGTCCGAGATCGGCTCGGGCATCCGCCGCAACCTGTCTATGGTCACCTCCGTGATCCTCGTGACCTTCATCTCGCTGACCTTCGTCGGCGCCGCCGGGCTGTTCCAGCTGCAGATCAACCAGATGAAGGGCTACTGGTACGACCGCGTCCAGGTCACCCTGTACCTCTGCGTCGACAACTCCTCGGAGACGAGCTGCGCCGCCGGACCCGTGACCGACGACCAGCGCGAGGCGATCCAGGCGAAGCTCGAATCCGAGCAGTTCGCTCCGTACGTCGACACCGTCACCTACGAGTCGCAGGAGGAGGCGCTCGGCCACTTCCGGGACCAGTTCGCGAACTCCCCGATCGTCGACTCGGTGACCGCCGACCAGCTGCCCGAGTCCTACCGGGTGAGCCTCGTCGACGCCGAGAAGTACGAGGTCATCGACGAGGCCTTCTCCTCCGAGCCCGGGGTGGACGCCGTCAGCGACCAGCGCGACTTCCTGGAGGCGATCTTCCGCTACATGAACTGGGCGTCCGTCGTCGCGCTCGTCATCGCCGGGATCATGACGTTCTGCGCGATCCTGCTGATCGCGACGACCATCCGGCTCTCGGCCTTCAGCCGCCGCCGCGAGACCGGCATCATGCGCCTCGTGGGTGCGTCGAAGGCCGTCATCCAGCTGCCGTTCATCCTGGAAGGCGTGATCGCCGCCGTTCTCGGCGCGGTCCTCGCGTCGGCGACGCTCTGGGGAGCGTCGAAGTTCGTGATCGACGGCTGGCTCGTGAACACCTTCCCGCAGACGGCGTTCATCTCGTCCCAGCAGGTACTGCTCCTGGTTCCCGCACTCATCGTGCTCGGCGCCGTCCTCGCAGGGCTCTCATCCCTGCTCACCCTCCGACGATACGTGAAGGTCTAGCCGCATGCCGCTCAGCGCCAGGGGATACGTGCGCCCACCAGGAACCCGGTGGGCGCGGCAGGACACCAGGACCTTCGTGGTCCGCGGCACCGCGGGCACGTCGATCGCCCTCGCCGTCGCGCTCGCGCTCGGATTCGGCACGCCCGTCCTCGCCGATGAACTCGACGACCGCAAGAGTGCGCTCGAGAACGAGATCACCGAGGTCCAGCAGTCCATGGAGTACCTGGACGCCGACATCGCCGAGACCATCGGCGCGCTGAGGACCTACCAGGGCCAGTTGCCCGCGGCGCAGCAGTCCCTCGCCGAGGCCCAGGGCAAGGTCGAGACCGCGGTGGGGGAGGTCGAGGCCCTGGCGGTCCGCCTGGATCTCGCGCAGGAGACCAGGAACAAGATCACCGAGGAACTCCGCGCCGACCAGCAGAAGATGGACGAGACCCGCGAGGTGATCGGCCGGATCGCCACCGAGGCCTACAAGAACGGCGGTGTCCCCACCAACGTGTCCCTGCTCCTGGGCGCTGAGGGGGTAGAGGACTTCACCGAGTCGATGGACCTGATGGACCAGGCCCTGCGCAGTCAGAACGCCGCGATGGAACGCCTGTCCGAGCAGAGCGCGACCAACGCCGCCAGCCGGGCCCGCCTGGTCGCCGTCGAGGCCGAGATCACGAAGCTCAAGGACAGGGCCGACGCGGCGCTCGCCGCCGAGCAGTCCGCCCGCGACGCCGCAGCCGGCGAGAAGGCGAAGGTGGACAAGCTCGTGGCGGACACCTCCGCCCTGTCCGCCACGCTGCAGGAGCAGAAGCCCGTGATCGAGGCGAAGCTGGCGAGCGTGGAGCAGGCCCAGCAGCAGGTGAACGCGGACATCGCCGAACGGCAGCGCCGCCAGATCGAGGAGGCCCGCAAGGCGGAGGAAGCGCGCCTGAAGGCCGAGGCCGAGGCCGCGGCCCGGGCGGAGGAAGCGCGCCTGCGCGCGGAGGCGGAAGCTGCCGCGGCGGCGGAATCGGCACGGCTGGCAGCCGAGGCCGAGGCCGCCAACCGGCCGGCACCGGCACCGGTGGCCCCCGGCCCCGTGGCCCCCGTCGTCCCGCAGGTGCAGGCTCCCGTGGCCACGGCACCCGGCTCGTTCGGCCTGAGGTCCCCGGTCAACGGCCCCATCTCCTCCGGGTTCGGCTGGCGCCCGACGCCGGTGGGGACCATCGACTTCAACGGCACGGGCGGCTACACGCACACCGGTATCGACTACGGGGTGGGCTGCGGGACCCCGCTCTACGCCCCCGCTGCCGGCGAGGTCTGGTACGCGGATTCGAACGTCCTGCCGGGTGCGGGCAACCGGATTGTCCTCAATCACGGGGTCGTGGGCGGCAACGCACTGGCCACGAACTTCTACCACCTGACGAGCTCCCTGGTCTCGCCGGGCCAGCGCGTCAGCGCGGGCCAGCTGATCGGTTACACCGGGACCACCGGCAATTCGACGGGCTGCCACCTGCACTTCGAGACGATGCTGAACGGCACGCTCGTGGATCCGATCGGCCTGCTCTAGGTCGTAGGATGGAAGGCACTGTCCTCCCGCGGACCGCCGTCCGCAGCAGTGCCGCAAGAAGGAGTATCGCCGTGCCGAAGGAAAGTGGCCGGAAAGTGGTGGCCAGCAATCGGAAGGCCTTCCACGACTACGCCGTGCTCGACACCTACGAGGCCGGCATCGCACTCATGGGCACCGAGGTGAAGTCGCTGCGCCAGGGGCGCGCCTCCCTGGTGGACGGCTTCGCGATCTTCTACGGCGACGAGCTCTGGCTCGAGGGCATCCACATCTCCGAGTACTCGCAGGGCAGCTGGACCAACCACGCCGCGCGCAGGAGGAGGAAGCTGCTCCTGCACCGCGAGGAACTCACGAAGATCTCGCAGAAGATCCGCGAGTCCGGCTTCACCCTGGTCCCCCTGCAGCTGTACTTCCTGAACGGCAGGGCCAAGGTCGAGATCGCGGTGGCACGTGGCAAGCGTGACTACGACAAGCGCCAGACCCTGCGCGAGAAGCAGGACAACCGCGAGGCGCTGCGTGCCATGCGCGAGAAGAACCTGGGCGCGTGAGTGATGTCTTCTGGTCGGCGCAGGACGACGACGAGGAAGGCGAGCCCTCGGAGCTGAGGTACAGACGGCCGTGGTGGGTGACCGCCGGCGCACTGGTCGACCTGGTCCTGCTGCTGGTCGTGGTGCCCGCAGGGATCCTCTCCCTCCTCCCGTTCGTCTTCCTCGTCTACGTCTTCTTCGCGCAGGTCCTGGTCTGGATCTCCCCGGTGCTGCTCCTGCTGAATGCGGCGATCTTCCGGTGGAGCTTCCGCCGCAAGCAGGCAGCGACCACGGCCCTGGCCGCACTCGGCATCGCCTTCGTCGTCCTCGCGTTCGTCGTCGTCCGGCTGTGGCAGTCGCCCGTCGTCGTCCTCGGGCTCACGCTGGCCCGATAGGCACCTGCCGTTCTCCCTGAGCGAAGCGCCGAGCCGAATCCGGCGGGTGGGGTAGACTTGAGGAGTCGCTCCACCACCGGCGGGACGGCGCGGGTATCACTTGATAACTGAACATGGGGATGACAGGTTTCGACGATGTTAGTCGCGACAGGGGAAGCGGGCCGAGGATACAGGGTCATCTCGTAAACGCTCCTTGTAAAACAATAAGTGCCAAATCATCGCGCACTGACTTCGCTCTCGCTGCCTAGGCAGCCTAGCTAGTCCGTCAGACCGGGTTCGCTCTCGCCCCGGATCCTGGCGTCATTTAGAGGGCCACTGCTCCCGGTCCTCGTTGTAGGGACCGGGGGGACTCTTATACAACTGGGCTTGGCAGCCACTTGTTTGCACGATGGCTGGAGCCGAGAAAAACCGACGCAAACTGCGCCCGGAGAAGCCCTGACTACACTGCATCGGACGCGGGTTCAATTCCCGCCATCTCCACCACCACGAAGCGCCCCGCCGGCTACCGGCGGGGCGCTTCCTCATGTCCACGGGACACCGTCCGGGTCTTGTCGCTTCCGGCGGCCGGATCTACCCTTGAGCTGTTACTCGATGACCGGGGGCTACCCATGCGGCGTGTATTCGCGCATCTGCTCGTTCTGCTGTCCGCTGTGCTCCTCGCGGCCGGTGGCCTCACCACCGCACCCCCGGCTCAGGCGGCGACCGCCATCGAGCTGAAGTACGCGGAGCTCGGCGGAAGCGGCGGGAACCTCGGTGCGCCGACGAGCGCGGAGGTCTGCGGGCTGCGGGCCGGAGGGTGCTACCGCAACTACCAGAGGGGCGCGATCGTCTGGTCGCCCGCCACCGGAGCCCAACCCTCGTGGGGTGCCATCCGCGAGACCTGGCGTTCCTACGGGTTCGAGACCGGCGGACTCGGGTATCCGACCACCGGGGAGGTCTGCGGGCTGCGTAATGCAGGGTGCTACCAGAGCTTCCAGGGTGGGGCGATCATCTGGTCCCCCGCCACCGGCGCCCGTATCAGCGTGGGCGGGATCCGCGCCGCGTGGGCCGCGTCCGGATTCGAGAACGGAGCATTGGGGTACCCGACCACGAACGAGGTCTGCGGATTACGCGGCGGCGGCTGCTACCAGAACTACCAGGGCGGGGCGATCATCTGGTCGCCCGCCACGGAGGCGAGGATCTCCATCGGCGGGATCCGGGCGGCGTGGGCCGCCACCAACTACGAGAACGGTGCCCTCGGCTATCCGGTGTCGAACGAGTCCTGTTCCGGGGGCACCTGCAGCCAGTCCTACCAGCGCGGCAGGATCTCGTGGACCGCAGCCGGCGGGGCCCAGGTGTTCCGGGACATCGACGTCGCGTCGTCGGCCGTCGTGGTCGTCAACAAGCGCCGGCAGCTGAACCCGGCGCGTTACCTCCCCGGCCCGCTCGTGGACGTCGGGGGACCACTGCTCCGCCGCGACGCCGCCCAGCAGTTCTCCCGCCTCCTCGCCGACGCACGGACCGGCGGCATCGCCATGGTCCCGGTCAGCGGCTACCGCTCCTACGACACGCAGGCCTCCCTCTACGCCTCGTACGTCAACCAGTACGGCCCGGCGGCGGCCGACCTCATCTCCGCCCGCCCGGGGTTCAGCGAGCACCAGACCGGGCTCGCGATCGACATCGGCAACGCCAACGGGGCCTGCGGACTGCAGGAATGCTTCGCGGGAACTCCCGCCGGAGCCTGGGCGGCCCAGAACGCCTGGCGCTACGGGTTCATCATCCGCTACCCGCAGGGTCAGACGCCGGTGACCGGGTACGCCTACGAGCCGTGGCACCTGCGCTACGTCGGGCCGACGATCGCCTCGGAGATGCGCACCCACGGACTGCGGACACTGGAGCAGTACATGAGCCTGCCGGCGGCGCCGTCCTACTGATCCCCTCCGGTGGATCCTTCTGTCAGCCCCTCCCGCACGCCGGAGCGCGAACTACACTTGGGCGATGAGCTGGACTGACAGGCCGCCGTCGTGGCTCCCGCCACTGCCGCCGCCCCATCGGGGACGCGCCCTGATCGTGCTCGGCTGGATCCTCGTCGGGGGGACGTTCGTGTACATCTTCGTCATGAGCTACCTGGGCGGCACGCACACGCTCTTCACCCTGGTGCCCCTGCTGCTCGGGCTCCTGTGCCTGATCATCGGCCTGCTGCGGCGTGACACACGCGAGCGGTAGGGCGTGCTTGCCGCCTACTTAGTTCCGCGATAAAAAGAATCATGACCTCCCACTCACTCCACCTCTCGCGCGGCGGCACGAGCGTGGTGCTCGAACCCCATCCGCACGGCCTGCCGGTCCTCGCCTACTGGGGTCCTGCCCTCGGTGACCTCACCACCGACGAACTGTCGGCCGTCGTCACCGCCCAGCAGCCGCAGCGCGTGTCCGGCGGTATCGACGTCCCGGCCCGGTTGACCCTCCTGCCCCTCGAGTCCGCGGGCTGGCAGGGCACCCCCGGCCTCATCGGGGACCGCGGGGGAGCCCACCTGTATCCGCGCTTCACGGTGGCCTCCATGGAGTCCCGGCACGACGGCGGGGCCGTGATCGAGGCACGCGACGACGGCGCCGGGCTCGCCCTGGCCGTGCACGTGGGCCTGACCGCGTCGGGCCTCCTCAGCCAGCGACTCGTCCTCACCAACACGGGCGACGACGAGTACGAGGTGCGTTCGCTCAATGCCTTCTTCCCGCTGCACCCCACCGCCGCGGAAGTCCTCGACACGACGGGCCGCCATCTCCGCGAGCGGTCGCCGCAGCGCCACGAGCTGACGACCGGCACCTATGCGCGGACGAGCCGACGAGGCCGTCCCGGCGCCGACGCGACAGTGCTGCTCGCGGCAGGGGCGAAAGGCTTCGGCTTCGAGCACGGCCTGGTGCAGGGCATCCACCTCGCCTGGAGCGGCAACCAGCAGGTGCTCGCGGAGAAGACGCCGGCAGGGCAGGCATTCCTGGCGGCGGGCGAGGTCCTGTCACCCCGCGAGGTGGTGCTCGCACCCGGCGGCAGCTACTCCACGCCCGAGGCCATCGGATCCTGGGGTGACGGCCTCAACGAGCTGTCCGGCCGCTTCCACCGCGACCTCCGGTCGAGGGCGTCCCACCCGCAGCGCCCGCGTCCGGTCACCCTCAACACGTGGGAGGCCGTCTACTTCGACCTCGACCTGCCGCGCCTGCAGGCGCTCGCCGACCGCGCGGCCTCCCTCGGCGTCGAACGGTTCGTCCTCGACGACGGCTGGTTCCGCGGGCGGCGCGACGACACGTCGAGCCTGGGGGACTGGTACGTCGACGAGACGGTGTGGCCCGACGGGCTGGCTCCCATCATCGATCATGTCCGGGGCCTGGGCATGGAGTTCGGGCTCTGGTTCGAGCCGGAGATGGTCAACCCCGACTCCGACCTCGCCCGGACGCATCCGGAGTGGATGCTGCGGCCGGAGGGACGCCTGCCGTTGCCCGGGCGGCAGCAGCAGGTCCTGAACCTGGGCAATCCCGACGCCTATGCGTACATCCTCGAACGCCTCGACGACATCCTGACCGCCAACGACATCGCCTACGTCAAGTGGGACCACAACCGGGACCTGCTCGAGGCGGCGGACGCCTTGACGGGGCACGCCGCCGTCCACCGGCACGTCGAGGCGCTGTACCGCCTGCTCGACGAACTGCGGCTCCGGCACCCCGGCCTCGAGATCGAGAGCTGCGCCTCCGGCGGGGCCCGCGTGGACCTCGGTATCCTCGCCCGGACGGACCGCATCTGGACCAGCGACTGCATCGATCCGATCGAGCGGCTCGTCAACCAGAAGTACACGGGCCTCGTGGTGCCGCCCGAACTGCTGGGGATGCATGTGGGCGGTCCCGGTCTCCCACTCGACCGGGCGCGCCCATACATTGCCCTTCCGAGCGGCAACCGCCATCTTCGGCCACTACGGCATCGAATGGGACATCTCCGATCTGACCGACAGGGAGTACCAGGTGCTCGGGCGCTATGTCGAGCTCCACCGGTCCTGGCGCCACGACCTGCACCGCGGCGCCGTCGTGCACGCGGACCTCGTGGATCCCGCCATGGACCTGCGCGGCATCGTCTCCGAGGACCGGCAGCGGGCCCTGTTCGCCTACACGCTCACGGGCTCGAGCGCGAGCTACCCGCCGGGGCTGCTGACCTTTCCGGGCCTGGACGACGACACGGCGTACTCCGTGCAGCTCGCGGTCCCCGAGGAGGGACAGCCGGGGAACGGCCAATCGGCGCTCGCCTGGCTCCGGTCGGCGCTCGACGGCGAACCGCTCCGGTTGTCCGGGCGGGTCCTGGCGCAGGCGGGCCTGCAGGCCCCCGTGCTGCTGCCCGAACAGTCGCTCCTCATCGAGCTCCGCGCCGCGCGGTCCTAGGCCGGCCCTCGTCCGCCCGAGCGGGCGCGACCCCGTCTACGGCTCGTGGGTGAGGGGTCCGCCCGTACAGGTCCAGCAGTGCGTCGCTGCCACCGTCGCGCATGGCCTGCCGCTGGCGTTCGGCTCCCGTACCCCGGTCCGCGATCGTGGCGAGGCCTGCGCGCACCCAGTCCGTGTCGCCCTCGGCGTCGAGGGCCGGGCCGACGTGCTCGAGGAAATCCTCGAGGAGGCCCCGTGCGGGCACGGGCTCCGCCGTGGAGAAATCCACGAGGGAGCCGGTGAGCCCGTCGCGGGCAGCCTGCCAGAGGGCGGCGTCCAGGAGTTCAGGATCCGGGACGAGCGGCGCGGTGTCCGCCTCCGCCTCGTGCAGGGCCGTGACGACGAGTGCACGCGTGAGTGCGCCGAGGAGGACGGAGTCCTGCGCCTCGAGCTGCACGTCGCACGCCCTGAGCTCGAGGGTGGGGTAGTGGTCCGACAGGCGTGCCACCCAGGTGAGGACCCCGCGGTCCAGGATCGCACCGCTCGCACCGAGGCGCGTGATGCGGCGCTCGTAGTCGGCCGCATCCGCGAACCACGGCGCCACGCCCTGGACGGCCCAGCGGCGGTAGTGCACCACGCGCCAGCTCCCGAAGCCGCTGTCGCGGCCCAGCCAGTAGGGCGAATTGACGCTGAGGGCGGTGAGCAGCGGGATCCAAGGGCGGATGCGGTTGAGTGCCTGGACGCCGCGCTCGGGGTCGGGGACGCCGACGTGCACGTGCAGCCCGTTCACGAACTGGTCGCCCACGATGCCGGGTGCGCTGGCGCGCAGGTCCTCGTAGCGAGGCTTGTCGGTCAGCTCGGGATACGCCTGCCGCATCCAGGGCGACGTCCCGGTGGCCGCGCCGAGGATCCCGGTCCTGGCAGCTGCCTCCGCGAGCTTCCTGCGGAAGTTCAACAGGGATTCCTCGGCCTGGGTCAGCGTGTCGCACACGGGGGTGGCCGTCTCGATCTGGCAGGACAGCAGTTCGCGCTGGATCTCGTCCCTGCCGACCTCCGGCGTCGCTTCGAGCAGCCCCTCCACCTCGTCGGCGCGATGGGCGGGCAGCCCCGTCTCCGGTTCGAGGAGCAGGTACTCCTCCTCCAGTCCGAGAGTGGTCATGGATGGACTCCGTTCGTGAGGTTCGGCGGACGAGGCGGACGAGGCGGACGAGGCGGGCAGGGACTACCGGGCACTGCAGGCGACGGGCACCCGGCATGTCGACCAGTCTAGGAGCGGCGCCGGGAAGGAGCGATCCGGTGCCGCGACGAGGCCCCCGCGACGGTGACCCGTGCACCCGGTCCCGATCAGGAGGGTCCGGCGTCGACGACGCAGCCCTCATGGGGTACGGTGCTCTCGATCCAGAGGGCGCCGGCGACGGCCGGATCGACGGCGAGGTCCCGGGAGGAGGCGGCCGCGCCGTGGCGGAGTTCCAGCAGGGACCCTGCGCGGCGGCGGGTCAGCTGCAGGTCGTCGTCGAGCGCGATGCCGCTGCGGTCGAGGAAGCGCAGCACATCGGGGTCGTCGTCGCTCACGCGTACCAGCCGGCCCGCGTGTCCGTCGTCGAGCCTGTCGAGCCGATGCGCCCGCGGGTACCGGACCGTGCCGTCCGCCGCCGGGATCGGGTCCCCGTGCGGGTCCCGGCGCGGGTGGCCCAGCTTCGCGTCGAGCCGCTCGACGAAGGCGTCGGAGACGGTGTGCTCGAGCAGTTCCGCCTCGTCGTGCACCTCGTCCCAGCCGTAGCCCAGCCCGGTGACGAGGAATGTCTCGATGAGCCGGTGCCTGCGGACCATCGCGAGGGCCAGTGCCTGCCCGGAGGGTGTGAGGCTGATGGGCCCGTACTTGCGGTGGTCGGCCAGCCCGAGGTCCACGAGCTTGGCGACCATCCCGGTCACGGAGGAGTTGGCGACCGAGAGGCGCGTGGCCAGGTGCGTGGCCGTGACGGCGTCGCCCTGCCATTCGGTGAACGCGTAGATCGCCTTGACGTAGTCCTGCACGCTGGTGGATTCGATGCTGAGCACGGCGCCCCTGCGGCCCGCCATCAGGCGTCCCCGCGGAGGGCAGGGCCGGCCCCGGGCAGCGCGGGGCCGGACGCGGGCGGGGCCGGGCCGGAGCCGGCCGGCGCCAGTCCGACGGCAGTTCCTCCGGTGCTGGTCTGCCCGGTACCGGTCTGCCCCGCACGGGCCTGTGCGGCACGCATGCGCGCGGCGTGGTGGCGCCGTCGTGCCTGCCAGACCATGCCGTCGGGACGCGCGAAGAGGTAGACCACGGCGAAGACGATCGCCTGGCAGAGCACCACGGCGGCGCCCGTGGAGATGTCGAGGTAGTAGCTGGCGTAGACGCCCGCCAGGGAGGCGGTGACGGTCAGCGCGACGGCGATCACCAGCATGCGGTCGAAGCTGCGGGACAGCAGGAACGCCGTGGCGCCGGGCGTGATGAGCATCGCCACGACGAGGATGATCCCGACGGCCTGGAGTCCGACGACGACGGTGAGTGCGAGCAGGCCGAGCAGCAGAGCCGACAGCATGCGGGTGTTGAGCCCGATCACGTGGGCGTGCGTGCGGTCGAAGGCCAGCAGGGTGAGGTCGCGCCGCTTGAACAGCAGGACGGCGAGGGTCAGCACGCCCAGGAGCAGCACCTGCCACACCTCTCCGGCGGACACGCCGAGGACGTTGCCGAAGAGGATGTGCATCAGGTCGATCTGCGACGGCGTGGCGGAGACGATGGCCAGCCCGGTGGCGAACAGTGCGGTGAACACCACGCCGATCACGGTGTCCGCCTTCAGCTTGGTGGTGGAGCGGACGATCCCGATGAGCGCCACCGCCCCCGCGCCGAAGACGAAGGCGCCGATGGAGAAGGGGATGCCGATGATGTAGGCGAGGGCCACGCCGGGCAGGACGGCGTGGGACACGGCATCGCCCATGAGCGACCACCCCATGAGGATGAGCCAGCAGGAGAGGACGGCGGCCACGACGGCGGCGGCGAGGGTGACGGCGAGGGCCCGGGTGAGGAAGCCGTACTGCAGGGGCTCGAGGAGGAAGGCGACGATGTCCATGGTCAGGGCCGACCGTCCGGATTGGCGGAGGCGGGCGTGTGCGCGGGCGTGGGAGGCGGACCGAAGGCGCGAGCCAGGTTCCCGTGGGTCAGCACGAGCGAGGGATCGCCCTGCGCGAGCACACGCCGGTGCAGGAGGACGGCCTCGTCGCACAGCTCGGGCACGCCTGCGAGGTCATGGGTCGAGACCAGCACCGACCGACCCTCGTCCCGCAGCGCTTTCAGCAGTACGGTCATGGTGCGCTCGCTCGCCTGGTCGACACCGGCGAAGGGCTCGTCGAGCAGCAGCAGCCGGGCGTCCTGCGCGATGCTGCGGGCGATGAAGACCCGCTTGCGCTGGCCACCCGACAGCTGGCCGATCTGGCGCCTCCCGAGGTCGGCCAGTCCCACGCGCTCCAGGGCGTCCTCCACGGCCGCGCGGTCCGGTCCGCGCAGGCGACGGGAGGCGCCCAGCCGACCGTACAGGCCCATGGCGACGACGTCGGAGACGGAGACGGGGAACGTCCAGTCCACCTCCTCGGCCTGCGGCATGTAGGCCACCAGGCCCTGCTTCCGGGCGCCCGCAGCGGACATGCCGAACAGCTCGACGCTCCCGGCCCCTTGGACCAGCAGCCCCATGAGCGCCTTGAACAGTGTCGACTTGCCCGAGCCGTTGACCCCGATGAGTCCGCAGATCCGTGCCGCGTCGAGACTCATCGAGACGTCGTCGAGCGCCTGGACCTCGCCGTAGCGCACGCCGAGGTTCCGGACGTCGAGTGCGCGCAGGGTGGGCGGGGCGGAATGGGTCGTCATCGCGAGAGTCCTTCCGTGATGGTCTCGAGGTCGTGGCGGATGAGGTCGACGAACGTCGGTACCGGGCCATCGGCCGCGGACAGCGAGTCGACGTAGAGCATGCCGCCGAGTTCCGTGCCCGTGGCGAGGGCCACCTGCTCCTGCGCCGAGGGATCGACCGTCGATTCGCAGAAGACGGTCGGCACGTCGTTCTCCTCGACGAATGCGATGACGTCCCTGATCTGCCGCGGGGTGCCCTCGGCGTCCGCGTTGACCGGCCAGAGGAAGGCCTCCTCGAGGCCGGCGTCGCGTGCCAGGTAGGAGAAGGCTCCCTCGCAGGTCACGAGGGCGGCGGCGTCGAGGTCGGCGAGCTCCTCGCGGAACCCCGCGAGGAGCCCTGCGAGGTCCTCCTTCAACCGCCGGCCGTTGGCCTCGAAATCGGCGGTGTGCTCGGGTGCCAGGCCGGCGAGCGCAGCCACGGTGTTGTCCACGTAGGTCTGTGCTGCGAGGGGCGACATCCAGGCGTGCGGGTTCGCCCGGCCGGTGTAGTCGCCGGACCGGATGGCGACCGGTTCGACGCCGTCCGAGAGCACCACATGCGGGGCGTCCACGGAGTGCAGGAAGCGCTCGAACCAGCGCTCGAGGCCGAGGCCGTTGTCCAGGATGAGGTCCGCGTCCTGTGCCCGGACGAGATCGGAGGGCGTCGGTTCGTAGCCGTGGATCTCGGCGCCGACCTTCGTGATCGACTCCACGCGCACATGCCCTCCGCCGACCGTGTCGGCGAGGTCGGCGAGCACCGAGAAGGTGGTGAGGACCAGGGGTCGGGTGTCCGTCCCGGCGGCCGGCGCCGTATCGGCGGCGCAACCCCCGAGCACTAGCGCCGCGGCGACGCACCATGCGGTGGCGGCGGAGTTCGTCCGTCCGCGCTGGGAGGTAGGCATACCTAAAAATAGCGTTTAGGCATGCCGAAAACTAGGGGGTCGCGAGGGAGGCGCGCCAGGCGTGGGTGTAGTACGGGATGCTGATGGTGGCCGCCGGGTCGAAGGCGAGGTAGTCGGTGAGATACCAGCGCAGATTCGACTCCACACGCGCCTGGAGCGCCGGTGCGGCGCGCTGGTAGTAGCTCCGCGACCTCGCGAGGTCGACGACGTCGGCGACCGGCAGCTCCTGGGCCCAGTGCACCACCAGGTCCTCCGGCGGCCCGAAGGAGGGGCCGAGATCGGGCCGGTACGCGGGCGAGTAGACGTCCCCCGCGTGCATGATGCGGGACAGGCGGTGCACCCAGGGGAGCGAGACATCGAGCTGGTTCCACACCAGCGCCAGGCGTCCGCCCGGCGCCAGGACCCGCGCGGCCTCGCGGAGGGCGGCGGGATGGTCGCACCAGTGCCACGTCTGCGCCAGCGTGAGAAGGTCGAGGGACCTGTCCGGCAGCGTGGACTCCTCGGCCGTGCCCTGCACCGCGGGCACGCCGGGCAGGCGCGCCGAGAGGACCGCCAGCATGTCCTCGGACGGGTCGACCGCCGTCACCTCGAGTCCGCGCTGCGCCAGGAGGGCCGTGAAGAGGCCCGTCCCGGCGCCGACGTCCGCCGCATGGCGGGCGTGCTCCGGCACGATCCAGTCCGCGACCCGTGCGGGATACCCGGGACGGACACGGTCGTAGCGGCCTGCTCCGGAGAGGTAGGCGCGGGCCAGCTCCAGGCGCCGTTGCTCGTCGAGCCGCGGGCCGGAGCTCACCGGATGCCCCGCGGCCGGAAGACCGTGCGGCTAGAGCAGATCATCCACGTCCGGGTTGAGGGTCCGCAGCACCTCGCTGTGCAGGGTGCCGTTCGTCGCCAGGGCGTTGCCGCCGAACGGGCCGTCCTCGCCGTCCAGCGAGGTGAAGCGTCCTCCGGCCTCCGTCACGATGGGGACGAGCGCCGCCATGTCGTGCAGGTTCAGTTCGGGCTCGCAGGCGACGTCGACGGCGCCCTCGGCCACGAGGCAGTAGGACCAGAAGTCTCCGTACGCGCGCGTGCGCCAGACCCGGTCGGTCAGGTTGACGAACTCGGCGAGTGCGCCGCGCTCGCGCCAGCCGGACAGGCTGGAGTAGGACAGCGAGGCGTCCTCGAGCCGGGAGACGTTGGACACCCGCAGGCGTTGCGCGGCCGCGAGCGACTTGCCGGTATAGGCGCCGGTGCCCTCCGCCGCCCACCAGCGTTTGCCCAGGGCGGGCGCGCTGACGACGCCGACGACGGGCCTGCCCTCGTCGATCAGGGAGATCAGGGTGGCCCAGACGGGCACGCCGCGCACGAAGTTCTTGGTGCCGTCGATCGGATCGATCACCCAGCGGCGGGACCCGGAGCCGGTGCTGCCGAACTCCTCCCCGAGCACGGCGTCACGGGGGCGGGCACGCGAGAGCTGGCCCCGGATCGCCTCCTCCGCGCTCCTGTCCGCGTCGGTGACCGGGGTGAGGTCCGGTTTGGTCTCGATGCGGAGGTCGAGTGCCTTGAAGCGCGACATGGTCTGGTCGTCGACCGAATCGGCCATGATGTGGGCGAGACGGAGATCGTCGTTGTAGCCCTGCGTGAAACTCATAGCCATCAACCTATCGTCTGGGCGGGCGCATCGAGCACGGGGACGCGGGACGGAAGGGCCACGACAGCAGGAAACCACCGCGGGCTCGCGCCGCGCGGTGGCTTCCTGTCCGGCGCCGCAGAGCGGCACGGGGAGAATCAGAGAACGGTGATGTTCTCGGCCTGGGGGCCCTTGGGTTCCTGGGTGGTCTCGAAGTCGACCTTCTGGTTCTCTTCGAGCGAACGGTAGCCGCTCGAGTTGATCGCGGAGAAGTGGGCGAACACGTCAGCGCCTCCGTCGTCGGGAGCGATGAAGCCGAAGCCCTTTTCGGCGTTGAACCATTTCACTGTGCCTGAAGCCATGATGTATTTCCTAACCTGGGAGAGCGTTCCGACGTTCGGGCGCTCATCGTGGTGTTCGTTACCCGCTTATCGTCAAAAGCTGTCGAACTCCAGGTGGAGGGTCAAGGCTTGAAATTTAATGCGCAAACAACAACAGCACCCACCCTACCAGTGATCGGGCGGATCACTGCTGCCCCAATTCCTTGGCGTCATGGGCGCTGCCCCGCGGGTCGGCCGTTCCGGCGTTCAGGAGCCGTCGGAGCGACGCGAGGCGGACCGGACCGGACTCGCCGGCCAGTCCTTCCGCGACATAGCTGTCCAGTCCGCAGTCGATCGCCTGGCCGTCGTGGCGGCAGCCCCGCTCGCAGCGTTCGGTGCCCGGTTCGAGGTCAGGGAAGGCCTTGAGGATGCGGTCGGCGTCCACGTGGGCGAGTCCGAACGAGCGGATGCCCGGGGTGTCGATGATCCAGGTGCCCGGGGCGGCGTCGGCCGCCTTGAGCGCGAGGGCGGACGACGACGTGTGCCGGCCCCGCCCGGTCACCGCGTTGACGCCTCCCGTGGCGCGTGTGGAGCCGGTCAGCGCGTTGACCATGGTGGACTTCCCGACACCCGAATGGCCGAGCAGCACGCTCACCTGGCCGTCGAGCTCGTCGCGCAGGGCGTCGACCGCCCCTGAGGAGAGGCGCGCCGACTCGCCGTCGTCGGAGGTCGCCTCGATCCCCACGCCCTCGTCCGTCCGGCTGATGATCACGCGGAGGTCGAGGTGCTCGTAGTTGGCGAGCAGCGGCGCGGGGTCGCGGAGGTCGGCCTTCGTGATGCACAGCAGCGGCTCGATACCGGCGTCGTAGGCGGCCACGAGGGCGCGGTCGATGAAGCCCGTCCTCGGTTCCGGATTGGCCGCTGCGACGACGATCACGAGCTGGTCCGCGTTGGCGACGACGACGCGTTCCACGGGGTCGGTGTCGTCCGCGCTCCGGCGCAGGACGGTCCGACGGTCCTCGATCCGTACGAGGCGCGCGAGGGAATCCGGGCCGCCGGAGAGATCGCCGACGAGGGCCACGAGGTCCCCGGCGACGACGGCGCTGCGCCGCAGTTCGCGCGCGCGCGCCGCGACGACGGTCCGCTCGTCGGGGGTGTCCTCGTCGACCACCGTCGTGTAGCGCCCGCGGTCGACCGTCACCACGCGTCCCGTCACGGCCTCGTCGTAGGCGGGCCGGTTCTTGGTGCGGGGGCGCGAGCCCTTCTTGTTGGGGCGGATCCGGACGTCGGACTCGTCCCAGGCCCTCGAGCCGCGGCGGTTGCCGGCCTCGCTCATGCCCGTGCCACCGCGTCCGCGGAGCCGGCTGTGCCTGCGACGACCGCCCAGAGGTCGGGGAATTCCGGCAGGGTCTTGGCCGTGGTGCCGATGTTCTCCACCTCGACGCCGTCGACGGCCAGCCCGATGATCGCGCCGGCGGTCGCCATCCGGTGGTCGTCGTACGTGTGGAAGGTCCCGCCATGGAGCGGCGCAGGCCGGATGACGAGGCCGTCCCCGGTCTCCTCGGCATCCCCGCCGAGTCCGTTGATCTCCGCCACGAGTGCCGCGAGGCGGTCCGTCTCGTGGCCGCGGAGGTGGGCGATGCCGGTCAGCGTCGACGGAGAGTCCGCCAGCGCGCACAGCGCGGCGACGGTGGGCGCGAGCTCGGAGGTGTCGGCGAACACCCCTCCCGAGATGGCCGCTCCACCGGTCACGGTGAGCACGTCGCCGTCGAGTGCCGCCTCCGCGCCCATGAGAGGGAGGATGCGCCGCCACGCGTCGCCGACCTGGGTGGTGTCCCGGGGCCAGTTGCGCACGCGGACCGTGCCGCCCGTGACCACCGCCGCGGCCAGGAAGGGCCCGGCGTTGGACAGGTCGGGTTCCACGGCGACGTCGAAGGCACGGATGGGGCCCGGGGCGACACTCCAGTGGTTCGGCACGGTGTCGTCGACGGACACGCCGAGCGACCTCAGGGTCTCGACCGTCATGCGGACGTGGTCGAGGCTGGGCACGGGTTCGCCCGCGTGTTCGAGGTGGAGCCCGACGGCGAATCGGGCGCCCACGAGCAGGAGGGCCGACACGAACTGCGAGGACGCCGAGGCGTCGATGACGAGGTGCCCGCCCCGGACCGTCCCGTTGCCCTGCACGGCGAAGGGCAGGGAGCCCGCGCCGTCGTCGTCCACCGCCACGCCGAGTCCGCGGAGGGCGGCGATGATGCTGCCCATGGGGCGGCGGCGTGCGTGCGGGTCACCGTCGAAGGTCGTGGTCCCCTCGACGAGGCCGGCGAGCGGGGGGACGAAGCGCATCACCGTGCCGGCGAGGCCGCAGTCGACGGCGCGGGGCCGTCCGTCTCCCTCGCCCGTCCGGAGGGGCGTGACGTGCAGGTCAGGACCGAAGTCGCCGTCCCCCGGTATCTCCTCGATGACGGCGCCGAGGTCGCGCAGGGCCGCGACCATCAGCGCGGAGTCGCGGGAGTGCAGCGGCCTCCGGATGGTGCTCGGCCCGTCGGCGAGGGCCGCGAGGACGAGGTAGCGGTTGGTGAGGGACTTCGAGCCCGGGACCGAGATGACCGCGTCCACGGGACGGGTCAGGCGGGGCGCCCGCCACAGATCCTGCTCGGACACCCCGCCTGGTGATACGGACATGGAGCCTAGGAACCCACGACGTCGGCGGCGGTCCTGCGCACGGCCTTGTCGGCTTTCTCGAACTGCTTGCGGGCATCCTTGCCGAGGCCGACGGCGTTCTTCCTGGCGTCCATGGCGAGGTGCTCGGCGCGCCAGGCGATGCCCGGACGGCCGTTGGTGTCCACCGTGGCCAGCAGGACGGTGCCGATCAGCGAGAGGTTCTTGAGCAGCTGCGAGCGCCGGTCCTTCTTGCCCTCCGGGGTCGAGGCATCGGCCGAACGGTAGTCCACGAGGGTGTTGACCGTGGTCGTCACGGCCAGCAGCAGGGCCGCGACGCGCGAGAAGCGCCCGATGCCGAGCAGGAGGGCCGCACCCACCTGGGTGGCTCCAAGCACCTGGCCCACGAGCTTCTCGTTGCCGGTGACGGCCGCGGCCGAGGGGACGACTCTGGTCACGCTCGCGAGCACCGGCTTCAGCTGCGGCGCGGTCGTGCCGGCGTTGCGGAGCCGGTCGACGCCGGAGAAGACGAAACTGCTGGCGATCAAGGGTCGGGCGATTACGCGGACAAGGGTCACAACTGCCTCCTGGTTGCCGGCGGCGTGAGCCGGGCATCGGTTGACGTATACGAAGCACGCTGGGTCTAGTTTTACATGCCGCACCACCGCGTGCGATGCGGAACCGGGCGGCGCCCGGGCGCTTGCGGCGAGCGGGGCGGGAGCGGCGACGACGTTCCGCGGCAGGAACCCGTGGCAGGAATAAGGGGGGAGGCGTGCGGGTTGACGCAGAGGTGAGGAACGGGCGAACGGGAGAGGAACGGCACGGATGACGGGGACACGGACCGCGACGGTCGAAAGACCGGATTTCCAGCTCTCGACCTCGGTTCCGAGGAACGCCACCCCGGCGCTGCGAGGACCGGGACGCGTAGACTTTGGCACGATGAATACAACAGCCCCAGCAGGTAGTAGCCCGGCGGAGGACGCCGAGCTGGACGTGTCCACGGAGTCGGAAGCCGACCGCAAGGCGCGTTTCGAGCGCGACGCCATGCAGTATGTCGACCAGCTCTACTCGGCCGCCATGCGGATGGCCCGGAACCCCAGCGACGCGGAGGACCTTGTCCAGGAGGCCTACACCAAGGCGTTCTCGGCGTTCCACCAGTACAAGCCGGGCACCAACCTGAAGGCATGGCTGTACCGGATCCTCACCAACACCTACATCAACCTGTACCGGAAGCGGCAGCGCGAGCCGCTGCAGTCGCATTCGGACACGATCGAGGACTGGCAGCTCGCGAAGGCGGCCGAGCACACCTCCAGCGGACTCCGCTCCGCAGAGGCCGAGGCGCTGGACCACCTGCCCGATTCCGATGTGAAGAGCGCCCTCCAGGCGATCCCGGAGGAGTTCCGGCTTGCAGTGTACTTCTCGGACGTCGAAGGCTTCGCGTACAAGGAGATATCGGAAATCATGAACACGCCCATCGGGACCGTCATGTCCCGGCTGCACCGCGGCCGCAAGCTGCTGCGCGAACTCCTCGCCGAGTACGCGCACGAGCGGGGCCTGGGGGTCACCGCAGGTGCTGGCGCCAAGACCCGGGTAGCGACGGGTGCAGCGGGCAAGGAACAGGAGATGGAGAAATGAGCGATTGCGAGAGCATGGGCGATTGCGCCGACTCGAGGATCGAACGGCTGTACGAGTACCTGGACGGCGCGCTGTCCCACCAGGACCTCGTGGAGATCAAGGACCACCTCGACGGTTGCCCGCAGTGCGCGGAGGAACACGATCTCGAGTGCGTCATCCGCTCGGTCGTGAAGCGGTCCTGCACCGAGGTCGCACCGTCGACGCTGAAGACGAGCATCCTCGACCGCATCAGCCAGCTCAGGACCGTCGACCACTGAGGTCCCGGAGGCCGCAGGCGGTCGCACCGGTCGCCGGACCGGACGTATCGACGGAAGAACCTCCGTACCCTGTGGGTACGGAGGTTCTTCCGTCGATGCTGTAACGCCTGGACTCAGGTGTTGGGACGCTTACCGTGGTTTGCGCCTCCACGCTTCCGGTCGCGACGCTTGCGTGCTCGCTTGCTCATGGCTGCCTCCTTTTTCTTCAGGCACTGTAGTCGTACAGAACTGCACCCAAGTCTCCCATACTGCAACCGGCGTCACCTAAACAGCGGACGGGGCCACGGGGCCGGGAGCTGCGGGCCCGCCCCTAGGATGGGTGGACATCCGCGACCGAAGGAGCTTACGTATGCGCGCCGCCTATGCAGCAACCCAGTCAGGAACCGATCCACTCGCCGGCCTCACCGTCGGCGAGGTCGACGTCCCCGACGCACCGGCCGGGTTCCGGCGGGTGAAGGTGGTCGCCTCCTGCCTGAACCACCATGATCTGTGGTCGCTGAAGGGCGTGGGCCTGCCGGAGGACCGCCTGCCCATGGTGCTCGGGTGCGACGCCGCGGGGATCGACGACGACGGCAACGAGGTGATCGTGCACGGCGTCGTGTCCTCGCCGGACTGGCAGGGCGACGAGACGCTCGACCCGCGGCGCTCCCTGCTCTCCGAGCGCTATCCCGGCACGATGGCGGACTACGTCTGGGTGCCGCAGCGGAACCTGGTGCCGAAGCCCGCGGACCTGTCCTTCGAGGAGGCCGCGTGCCTGCCGACGGCCTGGCTCACCGCGTACCGCATGCTCTTCACCGTCTCTCCGGCGGCACCCGGGTCCACGGTGCTCGTGCAGGGCGCAGGGGGCGGCGTGGCGTCGGCGCTGATCGCACTCGCCGCCGCCGCAGGGTTCCGCGTCTGGGTGACGAGCCGGAGTGCGGCGAAGCGGGAGCGGGCGCTGGAGCTCGGCGCGGAGCAGGCCTTCGACGCCGGTGCCCGCCTGCCGGAGCGGGTGGACGTCGTGTTCGACTCGGTGGGGGAGGCCACATGGGCGCACTCCCTGGAGTCCCTGGTGCCCGGCGGCACCGTGGTGACGTGCGGCGCGACGAGCGGACCGGCGCCGTCCGCGGACCTGAACCGGGTGTTCTTCCTCCAGCTGCGTGTCCTGGGTTCCACCATGGGGACGCGGGAGGAGCTCGTGAGGCTGACCCGCTTCCTCGTCGCCACCGGGGTGCGCCCCACGATCGACGCCGTCCTGCCCCTCGACGACGCGGAGCAGGGCTTCCGGCGCATGCTCGACGGCGACGTGTTCGGGAAGATCGTCTTCCGGCACTGAGCAAGCCGCCGGAAGCACAGGGCACCCGCCGCCTGCGCGGAGGGTGCCCTGTGCGTCGTCGGTGCCGCCGCTACTCGGCACCCGCGGCGAGGAGCGCCGTGCGCTGCTCGCGGCGCAGCGACTGCTCGCCGGGGTCGGGTACCGGAGCGGCCGCGAGCAGGCGGCGCGTGTACGGATCCCGGGGGTACTTCAGGATCTGCTCGGTGGTGCCCTGCTCCACGAGGTTCCCCTTGTTGAGCACCGCGATGTGGCTCGCGAGGAGCTCGACGACGGCGAGGTCGTGGCTCACGAACAGGCAGGCGAAGCCCCGCTCCCGCTGCAGGTCCTGGAGCAGCTGGAGGACCTTGGCCTGCACCGAGACGTCCAGCGCCGACGTCGGCTCGTCGGCCACGAGGAGGTCCGGCCGGAGCGACAGGGCCCGGGCGATGCCGACGCGCTGGCGCTGCCCGCCCGAGAGCTCGTGGGGGTACCGGTTGCGGAAGGCGACCGGCAGCTGCACGTCCTCGAGCAGGGACGCGACGCGCCTGTCCAGCTCCGCGCGGCCCGGCTTCTCGTGCAGGAGCAGGGGCTCGCCGATGCTGTCGCCGATGGACAGCCGTGGGTTGAGCGATGCCGCCGGATCCTGGAACACGATGGCGAACTTCTTGCGCAGCGGCAGGAGCTCCCGCGCGCTCAGCGCCGTGATGTCGGTGCCGCCGATCCGTACCGTGCCCCCGGAGGTCCGGATCAGTCCGGTGACGGCGCGGGCGATGGTCGACTTGCCCGAGCCCGACTCGCCCACGAGACCCAGCACCTCACCCGGGTTGATGGTGAGTGAGACGCCGGAGACCGCCTTGAAGGGCGGCTGGCGGAAGCGGCCCGGGTACTCGATGTCGACGTCCGTGAGTTCGAGCGCCGGGACGACCCCGCTCGCCCTGTGCGTCTCCTGGGCACGCAGTGCCGCCTCCGCGAATTCCTCGTGGATGCTCAGCCGGCCGTCCACCACCTCGACGTCGGTGAGGACGCCGCCGACCTTCGACCCGAGGTGCGGTACCGCGCCGAGGAGCTGCTTCGTGTAGGCCTCGGCCGGGGCCGCGAACAGCTGTGCCGTCGGCGCCGCCTCGACGATCCGCCCGCGCTCCATGACCACCACGTGGTCGGCGAGGTCGGCGACGACGCCCATGTCGTGGGTGATCAGCAGGACCGCGCTGTTGAGGCGCTTGTTGAGCTTGCGCAGGAGGTCCAGGACCTCGGCCTGGACCGTCACGTCGAGCGCGGTCGTGGGTTCGTCGGCGATGAGCAGCATGGGGTCGTTGGCGAGGGCGATCGCGATCATGGCGCGCTGGCGCTGCCCGCCCGAGAACTGGTGCGGGAAGGAATCGTAGCGGCGCTCCGCCTCGGGGATCTCCACCATGCGGAGGAGTTCGATGGCGCGCTTCCTGGCCTGCGCCGGCGACAGCTCGGTGTGCTGCTCGACGGCCTCCCGGATCTGCTCGCCCACGGTCAGCACCGGATTGAGCGCGGTCATGGGCTCCTGGAAGATCATGGCGATCTCGTTGCCGCGCACACGCCGGAGGGTACTCTGCGGCGCGCCGATGAGCTCCTTGCCGAGCATCTTGGCGCTGCCGGTCGAGCGTCCGTTGCGGGGGAGCAGGCCGAGCAGGGCCATGGAGGACATGCTCTTACCGGACCCCGACTCACCGACGATCGCGAGGATCTCGCCGGGGTGGATCTCGTAGGAGACGTCCTCGGCGGCCATGACCCACTCGTTGTCGACGTTGAACTCGACGCCGAGACCGGTGACCGCCAGAATGGGGCCGTTGCCGGCGGGTGCTACCTCGTCGGAGATGATGACGGATCGAGAACTCATTACTGCTTCACCCTTGTCTGCTTGGGGTCGAACGCGTCGCGCAGGCCGTCACCGATGAAGTTGACGGCGAGGGCGATGCCGATGATGAAGGCGCCGGGCCACAGGAACAGCCAGGGGCGGACGGTCAGCGCCGAGCGGTTGTCGTTGATGGCCTTGCCGAGCGAGGTGTCAGGCGCCGTGACGCCGAGTCCGAGGTAGCTCAGGGCGGTCTCGAGCAGGATGGCTCCGGAGATGGCCAGTGTCGTGGAGACGATGATGACGCCGACGGTGTTCGGGAGGATGTGCCGGAAGATGATCCGCACGGAACTCGCGCCGACGGATTTCGCCGACTCGACGAACTCCTTCTCGCGCAGTGAGAGGAACTCGCCGCGGACGAGGCGGGCGAGCCCGGTCCAGGTCACGAGGCCGAGGAAGATGGCGAAGGGGATGATCCCGGCCTTGGCTACGATCCCGGCCACTGCAGCGGCGATGACGACCGTCGGGATGGTGATGACGACGTCGGTGATGCGCATGAGGAACGCCTCGGTCCAGCCGCGGAAGTAGCCGGCCACGGCGCCGACCGTGGTGCCGATGACCATCGCGACGAGCCCGACGATGAACGCGATGATCAGTGAGGTCTGCGTGCCGCGCATCGTCAGCGCGAAGTAGTCCCGACCGAGGACGTCCTGGCCGAACGGATGCTCACCGAGGCTGAACGGCCACAGCGTGAGGGTGGGCCGGCCCTCGTTGAAGCGGGGGGCGAGCACGTCGTAGTCCTTGTTCCACCAGCCGGGGATGCCTGCGAAGCCGATGGAGCTGAACGCGAGGAGGAAGATCAGGGCGAGCAGTGCGATGCCTGCGAGCGCTCCCTTGTGACGGAAGAAGCGCTCGCGGATCAGCCGGCCCTGGCTCTTCGCCTCGGTGGTGCGGATGCGGTCCGTCTGGTCCCGTGTGGGGGTGGCGGTCGCGATATCGGTGTCCTGGCTCTGCAGCGTCATCTCGGACAGCTCCACGGACGCGCGGGAGTCGTCCCGCTGGTTCTGGTGATTGCTCATGGGGTGTCCTAGCTCAGGGTGATGCGCGGATCGAGGAACGCGTAGGCGATGTCGGCGAGCATGTTGAACAGCACCGCGGCCGTGCCGACGACGAGGAAGAAGGCCATGACCGGCCCCGGGTCCACGTTCTGGATGCCGTCGACGAACATCTTGCCCATGCCGTTCCAGCCGAAGACCTGCTCGGTGATGACGGCACCACCGAGGACCCCGGCGAAGTCGAAGGCCATCAGCGTGGTGATCGGGATCATCGCGTTGCGGAAGGCGTGCTTGACGAGGACGGTCCGTTCGCTGAGGCCCTTGGCCCGCGCGGTGCGGATGTAGTCCTGGTTCATGACGTCGAGCTGGCTGGCCCTGGTGTACCGGGTGTAGGTCGCGAACGAGATGAGGGTCAGGGCGATCGTGGGCAGGATCAAGTGCAGCGCGTAGTCCAGGTTGATCTCCCAGAACGTGCCCTCGAGATTCGCGGACTGCGATCCCGTGGTCGGGATCGGCCGACCGCCGGCCTTGGCGGACAGGGTGGGGTAGGCCTGGAGGAGGCGGTCGAGCACGATCAGCAGGCTCACGGACACGGCGATCACGGCGCCGATCTTCGCTGCCTGGGCGCGGAACGGCCCGCCGACGAGACCGGCGACGACGTACGCGACCCCGGTCATCACGACCACCAGGGCCACCACGGCGAGCCAGTTCGGATCCTCGAGCAGGGGGATCGAGGCGAGGTAGCCGACGAAGCCCACCGCGGCGGCGGCGAGGGCCGCGTTCAGCACGCGGCGGCGCCGGAAGCCGGCGAGCAGGGCCGTCCAGAGGACGGCGACCCCTGCGGCCGAGACCAGCATGCCGACGACGCCGAGGCCGGGATCCACGAACCAGCCCGTGACGAGCAGGAGGTAGAGCGCGAGGGCGGTCGCGACGGCGGCGACGCCGAACACGACCAGCCTGCGCCTGCGGTCACCGCCCACGGCGACCGCCCAGACGACGCCGGAGACCACCCCTATCAGGGCGATCGTGAGGTACGAGAACTGTGGATTCGCCAGCCACGTGTTGAGGTCGATCGCCAGGTACTGCTTGAGGAGCGTCGAGAGCCAGAACAGGGGCAGCGAGAAGAGCAGGAACGAGATGAAGGTGACCGAGTAGTCGAACGTGCTGTACTGGCGGATCGCCGTGACGATGCCGACGACCACGCCGAGGACCAGGGCGAGCACTGTCGCGACGACCACCAGGCGCAGGGTCGAGCCCATGGCGTTCTCCAGCTGCGGGAGGACGGCGGCGCCGGTGCGGTCCTGGCCGAGCGTGCAGCTCACACCTCCGGGGACGAGGCAGTGGCCGACGTCCTGCAGCCAGAGGAAATAGCGGGGGATGGGCGGTACGTCGAGGTTCATCGCGGCGGTGCGGGCCGCGATGGTGGCGGCCTTCTCGGGACCGCTGGTCTCGCCGAGGTCCTCGAAGGGGTCACCCGAGGAGATGGTGAGGAAGTACATCAGCGTGGTCGCTGCGAGCATGATGAAGAACGAGATGATGGATCGCTTGGCGATGAAGTAGAACACGTGGGGCTCCTAGGAAACGGTGCAGGCTGTCTCGGCTCCGAGCAGAAGGACGGGCAGGCCAGGAGGCCTGCCCGTCCTTCTGCAGATCCGGAACGATCCGATCAGTTCTGCTTCGTCCAGCTGTAGGCATTCCAGGTGATGCCGGTCTGCGTCGGGTTCAGTTCCACGCCTTCGAGCTTCGAGGAGTAGCCCGCGATGTTCGGGTTGGCGTAGAGGACCACGTTGTACTGCGTCTCGGCGAGGCGCTGTTCGAGCTCGGACTTGAGCGGAACGACCTTCTCGGTATCCGTGTTGGTCACGATCTCGCTCCAGATGCGGTCCACCTCGGCGTCGCTGTAGCCGCCGAAGTTCTGCTCGCCACCGGTGACGTAGATGGATTCGCCGGAAGCGACGAGGCCGGAACCGGCCCACCCGAAGACGACCGCGTCCCACGCGCCGGGCTGCGAGAGCTTGGCGCTCCACTCGGCCTCGGGCTGCGGGGTGATCTCGAAGCCGGCCTTGTCACAGGAGTCCTTGACGAGGGCGACCTGGTCGGCGCGCAGCTGGCTCGTCGATGCGAACATCATCGAGACCTTGACGGGCTCGGTCTTGCCGGCCTCGGCGAGCAGTGCCTTGGCACCCTCGATGTCGGCGACGCCGTCGCTCTTGGCAGCGGGAGCGCCCTCGAGGACGGTCTCGTAGTCGGCCTGCGCCGGCTGGTACTCGTGCAGGTTGAGGACGGAACCCTCCGGGTCGACCGGGGTCACGAACTTGTCCACCATGTCGGCGGTGGGGATGCACTTGGCGAAGGCCTGGCGGACCTTGAGGTCCTCGAACACGGCACCGGGGCGCTGGTCGAGATCGACGTGCGAGAACGTCAGCGACTGGCCGGTGTCGACGGTGACGGTCTCGCCGATCTGCTCGAGGGCGGTCTTGGTGTCGACGGTCGGGCTGGAGGGCTCGATGATGTCGACGTCGCCGTTCTGCAGCGCCTGGACGGCTTCCTCGTCGACGATGGTCTTGAACACGATCGTGTCGGTCTTGCCGGCACGCTCCTCGCCCCAGTACTGGTCGTTCTTGACGAGCGTGAGGGTGCCGTTGGTCGCATTGTCCAGCTTGTAGGGGCCCGACGAGGGCAGGAGCGCGGTGTCCGGCAGGGTCGGGAGGTCGGCTTCGTAGTTCCAGCCGGTGTTCCAGAACTCGGCGACCGGGCCGAGGGCCGCGCGGTCGTCGGCCTGGATGGCCTCGACGAGCTCCGCGCCATCGCCCTCCGCGGACAGCCCGGCCTGCTCGGCGGCGATGTGCGCCGGCATGAGTGCGCCCGACATGACGGACTCCCAGTCGGCGTAGGGCTCGCTGTAGACGACCTCGAACTCCTTGGCCCCGGGCTCGCCCTCGGGCATCTCCATCTGGCCGAAGCCGTTGGTGGAGGACGCGAGGAAGAGGTCGGCTTCCTCGCCGGTCTCAGCATCGGTCTCGCCGCTCGGGTGGGTGCCCGAGAAGGCGGCCCACTGCAGGAGCACGTCGTCGTAGTCGATCGCCGTGCCGTCCGACCAGACAGCATCCTCGTTGATGGTGTACTTGACGGTCAGCGGGTCGTCGCTCGTCTTCTCGTAGGTGCCGAACTCCTCGTTCTTGTCGAGGTTGCCGTCGGCATTGAAAGCGACCCAGGAGCTCGTGGTCAGGTTGTTCACGTAGGTGTTGTAGACCGCGTTGGTGGCGGCCGTCCCGTCGTTGTAACCGGTCGGGGCCTGGCTGATCGCGATGTTGATCGTCGTCGCCAGGTTCTCCGCGGCACCTTCCGATGCCGGGGTCTCTGCGGTGCCGCCCGCGGATCCGCAGGCGCTCAGGGCGAGCGCTCCGATGGACAGTGCGGCGAGCGTCAGGGTGCGCTTATTACGCATTCGATAGTCCTTACTGTGCTGGGCGCGAGGGGACGCGAGAGAGTCCTCCGAGGCGGATTGCGGCCGTGACGGCAATCACACTCGGACAGCATAACCATGGAAAGTTGCCTTCGGACACTCAGTGAGCCATTGATAACCCATTTGTTACCTTGCGGAAATACGGAGCCTTGGGGCAACGGAAAAGCCCCGGAAACGGCGTGTCTCCGGGGCTTCGTCTCCTGCGTCTGCCTTACTCTGGCGCGGGCACGTCCAGCCACTGGAACCAGCCGCGGTGAAGGACGAGCCAGGCCATCAGACCGTAGCCGGCCTGGCCGGGACCGCCTCCGTTCGCTGCCAGGTCGTGGCGCCACTGCTCGTGGGCGAGCAGCGGGGAGAAGGTGTCGACGAACACGTGCTTGCGGCGCGTCGTGACGTCGCCGAACGCGGCCGAGAGGTCCGCGAGGCGACGGTTGCGCTCCGCGTCGAGGCCGGGGGGCGGCCCGACGACGAGGACCTTGACGCTCATCTGCGATGCACCGTCGAGGATGTTGGCCAGGTTGAGGCGGCTCCTCGCCGTGGACAGGTCGAGGTCGAGGTCGCGGTCCGACAGTCCGATGACGAGGCGGTTCTCGAACCCGTCGCCGAAGCGCCGTCCCGCCTCCTGCAGCCAGCGGTTGGCCAGGGCTTCGGTCCCCTCGCCCGGAGCCGCGAGGCTGTAGGCCTCAAGCGAGGCGTTGTCCGGCCGGGTCCGGGGCCATCACGCGTCCGAGCCAGCCGAGCGCCCGAGGATCACCGAGCCCCGCGAGGAGTTCGTCGCCCACTGCTGCTAGCCGGATTCTGCGTTGTTCCACTGGTCCCTCGGTGTGCTGGTCGTCGGTGCTGGTCGGTACTGGTCAATGCTGCTCGGGGCCGTGCCGGGCCGCCGGAGAACCGGCACGAGCCATCGGCCCGTCCTTAAAGACGTCAGGTGGGGCCTGAACCCCACCTGACATCATACTGATGGCCTTACTACTGGCGGCCGAAAGCCCTCTTGATGAGGAGTTCCTGCTCCACCGCGTGGTTCTTCGCGGATCCGGTCGCGGTCGACGCCGAGGCGGGCCGCGAGGCCAGGCGCACGCCCCGGTCGAGTTCCTGCGGGAGGTTGAGCCCGATGAACGGCCATGGCCCCTGGTTGGCAGGCTCGTCCTGCGCCCAGACGATCTCCGCGTTCGGATAGGTGGCCAGTGCGCCCTTGATCTCGTCCAGCGGCAGCGGGTACAGCTGCTCCACACGCACGATCGCCGTCCTGCCGTCGTCGAGCTTCTGGCGCGAGGACAGCAGGTCGTAGTAGAGCCGCCCGGAGACCAGGATCACGCGCTCGACGTCGTTGCCCGGCGTCTCGAGCGTGTCCGGGATGACGGGACGGAAGGTGCCCTGCGTGAAGTCCTCCACCGAGCTCGCGGCCGCCTTCAGACGCAGCAGCTGCTTGGGGGTGAAGATCACGAGCGGCTTCCGCGGGCGGTGGTAGGCATGCCGGCGCAGCAGGTGGAAGTGCGACGCCGCCGAGCTGGGGTTGGCGACGACCATGTTCTCCTCGGCGCACATCTGCAGGAAGCGCTCGATCCGTGCGGAGGAGTGGTCGGGGCCCTGGCCCTCGTAGCCGTGCGGCAGCATGAGCACGAGGGAGGAACGCTGTCCCCACTTCTGCTCTGCGGAGCTGAGGAACTCGTCGATGACGATCTGGGCCCCGTTGACGAAGTCACCGAACTGCGCTTCCCAGATCACGAGGGCGTCCGGGCGTTCCACCGAGTACCCGTACTCGAAGCCCATGGCGGCGTATTCGCTCAGCAGGGAGTCGTAGATCCAGAACTTCGCCTGGTCCTCGCTGAGGTCGTCGAGCGGGAGCCACTCGTGGCCCGTCGCGCGGTCGTGGAAGACCGCGTGCCGCTGCACGAAGGTGCCGCGGCGCGAGTCCTGCCCGGCGAGGCGCACGGGCACGCCCTCCATCAGGAGCGAGCCGAAGGCGGCGATCTCGCCGAAGCCCCAGTCGATCCCGCCCTCGCGGGACATCTGCTCGCGCTTGTCCAGCAGGGCCTTCAGCTTCGGGTGCACGGTGAACCCCTCGGGGATCGCGGTGTGCGCCGCGCCGATGTGGGCCAGGGTCTCCGCGCTGATCGCCGTCCGTGCTGGCTCGGCGTTGCCGCCGTCCGCCTGCTGGGCGTACGGACGCTCGATGTCGGAGACCGCCTGCGGGTCCTTCGTGACGATCGGGATCGGGGAGGTCTGTGCGGCATGCGTCTCGGCGAAGACGCGCTCGAGGCGCTCCTGGTAGTCGCGCAGGGCCTGCTCGGCCTCCTCCTGCGTGATGTCGCCGCGCCCGATCAGGGCCTCGGTGTACAGCTTGCGGACCGAGCGCTTCGCCTCGATCAGGTTGTACATCATGGGCTGCGTCATCGAGGGGTCATCACCCTCGTTGTGCCCGCGACGGCGGTAGCAGACCATGTCGATGACGACGTCCTTGTTGAACCGCTGGCGGAACTGGTACGCCAACTGGGCCACGCGGACGACGGCCTCGGGGTCGTCGCCGTTCACGTGGAACACCGGGGCCTGGACCATCTTCGCCACGTCGGTGGAGTACACCGAGGAGCGCGACGACGTCGGGCTGGTGGTGAAGCCGACCTGGTTGTTCACGATCACGTGGATGGTGCCGCCGGTGCGGTAGCCGCGCAGCTGGGACAGGTTCAGGGTCTCGGCCACCACGCCCTGGCCGGCGAAGGCCGCGTCACCGTGGATGAGGATCGGCAGGACCGGGAAGGTCTCGCCCTGGTCCAGGAGGTCCTGCTTGGCGCGGACGATGCCCTCGAGCACGGGATCCACCGCCTCGAGGTGGGACGGGTTCGCGGCGAGGTAGACCTTCGTCTCGTTGCCGGCGTCGGAGGTGAACGTGCCCTCGGTGCCGAGGTGGTACTTCACGTCGCCCGAGCCCTGGACGGAGCGGGGGTCCTGCGTGCCCTCGAACTCACGGAACACCTGGGCGTAGGTCTTGCCCGCGATGTTCGTCAGCACGTTCAGGCGTCCACGGTGGGCCATGCCGATCGCCACCTCGTCGAGGCCGTCGTCCGCGGCACCGGAGATCACCGCGTCGAGCAGTGGGATCAGGGACTCGCCACCCTCGAGGGAGAAGCGCTTCTGGCCGACGAACTTCGTCTGCAGGAACGTCTCGAAGGCCTCGGCGGAGTTCAGCTTGTGCAGGATGCGCAGCTGCTCCTCCCGGCTCGGCTTGGAGTAGGGGTGCTCCAGCTCGTCCTGGAACCACTGCCGCTCGGCCGGGTCCTGCAGGTGCATGTACTCGATGCCCGTCGTGCGGCAGTACGCATCGCGGAGGACGCCGAGCATGTCGCGGAACTTGAGCATCGGCTGGCCGCCGAAGCCGCCCGTCGGCCACTCCCGGTCCAGGTCCCACAGGGTGAGGCCGTGGGTCCGGATGTCGAGGTCGGCGTGCTTGCGCTGGACGTACTCGAGCGGGTTGGTGTCCGCCATGAGGTGGCCGCGCACGCGGTAGGCGTGGATGAGCTGCTGGATCCGGGCGACCTTGTTGATCTGGTCCATCGGATCGACCTGGATGTCGGCGCTCCACCGCACGGGCTCGTAGGGGATGCGCAGCGACTCGAAGATCTCGTCGTAGAAGCCCTGCTCGCCCAGCAGCAGCTGGTGGATGATCCGCAGGAACTCGCCGCTTCCCGCGCCCTGGATGACGCGGTGGTCGTAGGTCGAGGTCAGGGTGATGGTCTTGCTGATCGCGTGCTTCGCGAGGGTCTTCTCGCTCGAGCCCTGGAACTCCGCCGGGTACTCGAGGGCGCCGGCGCCGATGATGCAGGCCTGGCCCTTGGACAGGCGGGGGACCGAGTGGACCGTACCGATGCCGCCGGGGTTGGTGAGGGACACCGTCGTGCCGGCGTAGTCATCGGCGCCGAGCTTCCCGGCGCGGGCCTTCTTCACGAGGTCCTCGTAGGCGTGCCAGAACTCCGAGAAGTTCATGGTCTCGGCCTTCTTGATGTTCGGCACCACGAGCGAGCGCGTCCCGTCGGGCTTCGGCATGTCGATCGCCAGGCCGAAGTTGACGTGGGCGGGCTGCACCGCGGAGGGCTTGCCGTCGATGACGTCGTAGTAGACGTTCTGCGACGGGAACTGGGCGAGTGCCCGGATGATCGCGTAGCCGATGAGGTGCGTGAAGGAGACCTTCCCGCCACGGGCACGCGCCAGGTTGCTGTTGATGACCACGCGGTTGTCGATCAGCAGCTTGGCCGGGATCGCGCGCACGCTGGTCGCGGTGGGGACGCTCAGGCTGGCTTCCATGTTGGTGGAGATCGCCTTGGCTGGTCCGCGCAGCACGCTGACCCTGTTCTCCTCCATGTCGGCGTTGCGGTCCGAGGCCGGCAGCTGTGCCGGGATGGGCTTCGTCCCGGGCTTCTCCTCCCGCGACGTCTCCGGCTTCTTCGCCGGCTCGTTCGGGACGGGCGGCTTGCCGCTCTGCTGGGTGCTGGCGGGCGACTCCCCGGAGGCCTTGGGCGCGGGGGCCTCGGCCTGTACGACCGGGAGTTCTTTGGTGGGGGGATTCGGGGCGGCGGGTGCCGGGGGAGTGCTTCCGTTCGAAGGGCGGGACTCCGGGGTGGTGGCCGCCGGGGCCGACGCGGGATCCGCGGGCTTGTCGGCCGCCGTCCGGCCGTTCTCCGCCGACGAACCCTCCGCATCGAAGGAATCGAACAGGTCCCACCACTTCTTGTCGACCGAGTGGCGATCCTTCTGGAACTGCTCGTAGAGTTCGTCAACAAGCCACTCGTTCCCGCCGAATTCTTCAGGTAGACGGTGGCTGGTTTGTTCTGGCACTTGGTATACGCCTCTTCCGTAAGTTGCCCTGAGCGCGGTGCGGTCGGCGAGATCGGCGGAAAGCCGTGTCTGGACCCTGTCCAAGTGTAGTGACAGGAGTAACGAACAAGCCAATCAGGCGTGTCGCGCGGAGCCGTGCCGTGCGATACTGCGGGCCCGCACGCACTAGACTCTTTGCGGCCCTCGAACCGGCCGTCGATCCAGGGAGAACCATGCGCTTCATCAATCCGCCCACCACGGACCTCACCTACTCGGACGTGTTCCTCGTCCCGTCCGCCTCCGAGGTCCTCTCCCGCTTCGACGTCGACCTGTCGTCCGACGACGGCACCGGCACCACGATCCCGCTCGTCGTCGCGAACATGACGGCGGTGACGGGGCGGCGCATGGTCGAGACCATGGCGCGGCGCGGCGGCATCGGCGTCCTCCCGCAGGACGTGCCGGTCGAGGTCATCGCGGAGGTCACGTCGTGGGTCAAGGACCGCCATCCGGTCTTCGAGACACCGCTGAAGCTGCAGCCGGGCAACACCGTGATCGATGCGCTGCACCTCATGCACAAGCGCGCCCACGGCGCGGTGCTCGTGATCGACGACGGCGGCGCCTGCGTGGGGGTGGTCAACGCCTCGGACTGCGAGGAGGTGGACCGCTTCGCCTCGCTCGAATCCGTCATGCGACCGGCTCCGGCCGCCTTCGAGGCGTCGCTGTTCGACGAGGATCCCGCCGCCGCCCTGCAGAAGGCCTTCGAGGATCTCGACGGCGCCCGCGTCCCGCTCGCGCCCGTGGTTCGCGACGGCGTTCTCCAGGGAGTCATCACCCGGACGGGTGCGCTGCGCTCCACGATCTACGACCCCGCGCTGGACGCCTCGGGCAGGCTGCGTGTGGCGGCGGCGGTCGGCATCAACGGGGACGTCGAGGCGAAGGCCGCCGCCCTGCTCGACGCCGGCGTCGACGTGCTCGTCGTCGACACGGCCCACGGCCACCAGCGCAAGATGCTGGACGCGCTCGCCGTCGTGCGCAACCTCGAGCCGAAGGTCCCCATCGTCGCGGGCAACGTGGTCAGCGCCGAGGGTGTCCGCGACCTCGTCGCCGCGGGTGCCTCCATCGTGAAGGTCGGTGTCGGCCCGGGTGCCATGTGCACCACGCGCATGATGACCGCCGTCGGGCGTCCGCAGTTCTCGGCCGTCCACGAGTGCGCGCAGGCGGCCGCCGAACTGGGCGCCTCCGTCTGGGCCGACGGCGGCGTCCGGTACCCGCGGGACGTGGCCCTCGCCCTGGCCGCCGGTGCGAGCCAGGTCATGATCGGGTCCTGGTTCGCGGGCACCTACGAGAGCCCGGGCGACCTGCAGACCGACAGCAACGGCCGCCGGTACAAGGAGAGCTTCGGCATGGCGTCCGCGCGGGCGGTGCAGAACCGGACGCGGCGCGACGACGTCTTCGCGCGTGCCAGGAAGGGACTGTTCGAGGAGGGCATCTCGACCTCGAAGATGTACCTCGACCCGGCCCGACCGGGCGTGGAGGACCTCCTCGACATGATCACGGCGGGAGTCCGCAGTTCGATGACCTATGCGGGTGCCGCATCGCTGGCCGAGTTCCGGGAGCGGGCGCTCGTCGGGGTGCAGTCGGCCGCCGGGTACGAGGAGGGGCGTCCGCTCCAGCAGAGCTGGTAGGTCCGTCCGGTCCCGCGGCCTGCGCCGTCGGAGGAATTCCCGTGCCGCGGACGGCGACCAGCCGATACACTGGTCCCCTTATGGACAGTCCTTCTAGGGGCCGGCTCGACGCCGGCGCACCCTCTCCTCTTGCCCATCCCCTGCCCGAGCCGGGCGTCCCGCGTCCTGTCGACGCCGGCCCCGAGCAGGACGCGGAGATCCTCCCGTCCGACGCGGCGGACCCCCTCAGACGCGGACCGCTCCGTCCCCGTCCCGGTGACGCCGGGGAGGGGATGTAGCGGTGGAATGGATCTATCTGGCCGCAGGCCTGCTCCTCGTCCTCGGGACGGGCTTCTTCGTGGCCGTCGAGTTCGCACTCGTGGCCCTCGACCAGACCTACGTGCAGCGGGCCGTCGACGACGGCGACACGAAGGCCGAGCCGCTGCTGCGGTGCCTGAAGTCACTGTCCACCCAGCTGTCGAGCTGCCAGCTGGGCATCACCCTGACGACCCTGCTCACCGGCTACGTCATGGAACCGTCCGTCGGACGGCTGCTCGAAGCGCCGCTGGGGTCCCTCGGACTGTCGGAGGCGCTGGTCGCCTCGACGTCCCTGATCATCGCGATGATCCTGGCGACCCTGCTGTCCATGCTCCTCGGGGAGCTGGTACCCAAGAACCTCTCCATCGCGCTGCCCTTCAACGTGGGCAAGGCCCTCGCCCGACCCCAGCTCCTGTTCACGGCCGTGTTCAAGCCGGCCATCATCGTGCTCAACGGCTTCTCCAACCGGGTCCTCAATGTGTTCGGCCTCGAGGCGAAGGAGGAGATCTCGGGTGCGAGGACGCCGTCGGAGCTCTCCTCCCTGGTGCGCCGCTCCGCCGAGATGGGCACCCTCGACCAGGGGACGGCGAACTTCCTCGCCCGGACCTTCAGTTTCTCGGAGCGGACCGCGGCCGACGTCATGACCCCCCGGATCCGCATGGAGGTCATCGACTCGGACCAGACCGTGGCCGACGTCGTCGAGGCCGCGCGCCGCACCGGCTACTCCCGGTTCCCCCTGATCGGGGACTCCGCCGACGACATCCGCGGGGTCGTCCACGTGAAGAAGGCCGTGGCCGTGCCGCGCCACAAACGTGCGGAACTGCCCGCGGGCACCATCATGACCGACGTCCTGCGCGTGCCCGAGACCGTGCACCTCGATTCGCTGCTGAGTGAGCTCCGTGAGGCGAACCTGCAGCTCGCCGTCGTGCTCGACGAGTACGGGGGCACGGCCGGCGTCGCGACGCTCGAGGACCTGGTGGAGGAGATCGTCGGCGAGGTCAAGGACGAGCACGACAAGCTCAAGCCCGGCGTGCTGCAGAGTGCCGAAGGGGACTGGTTCTTCCCGGGCCTCATGCGGCCGGACGAGCTCACGCTACAGATCCCGGGGCTCGTGGTGCCCGACGAGGCGGGGTACGAGACGGTCGCCGGTTTCATTCTGGCCGAGCTGGGCCGCGTGGCGGCGCCCGGCGACCGGGTGGAGGTGCCGGCCGGCACCCTCACGGTGGAGCGCATGGACGGACGGCGGATCGACCGCGTCCAGTTCAAGCCCGCACCCGCGGCCCCGCAGGATTCCGGGGACGACGCCGTCGTGCCCGAGCACCAGGCGGTCCCGCAGGGCACCCACGGTGCGCCGGAGGCCCGCCCCGCCCTGGCCGGCAGCACGGCCCGACGGAAGGACGATCGATGAGTGACTGGGTAGGAATCGTCTGGCTCGTCGTCCTCCTGATGGGCAACGCCTTCTTCGTGGCATCCGAGTTCGCCATCATGTCCGCGCGGCGCAGCCAGATCGAGCCCCTGGCCGACGAGGGCTCGAAGCGTGCGCGGACCACGATCTGGGCCATGGAGCACGTGTCGCTCATGCTCGCCTGCTCACAGCTGGGCATCACGGTCTGCTCGCTCCTGATCCTGCAGGTCGCGGAGCCGGCGATCCACCACCTCTTCGTGGTGCCGTTCGAGGCCCTGGGCGTTCCCGAGGGACTCGCCGATGGCGTCGCCTTCGCGCTGGCCCTGGTCCTGGTCACCTTCCTGCACGTGACGTTCGGCGAGATGGTGCCGAAGAACATCTCGGTCTCCGTCGCCGACAAGGCCGCACTCCTCCTGGCGCCGCCGCTCGTGATGATCGCGCGGGTCGTCAACCCCGTGATCTCGTCGCTCAACTGGACGGCCAACCACATCCTCCGGGCACTGAGGGTCGAACCCAAGGACGAGGTCTCCTCGACCTATACGCTGGAGGAGGTGCAGTCGATCGTCGAGGAGTCGACCAAGAGCGGGCTCGTGGACGACGAATCCGGCCTGATCACGGGAGCGCTCGAGTTCTCCGGCCAGACGGCCGAGACCACGATGGTGCCCCTCGGCGAACTCGTGACCGTCCGCACCGACGCCACCCCGGAGGACTTCGAACGCGCCGTCGGGCGCACCGGGTTCTCGCGCTTCGTCCTCGTGGACGAGAACGGCAATCTCACGGGCTACATGCACCTGAAGGACATCATGTCGATGCCGCAGGCGATGTACCGTCGGCCGATCACGGAGAACAAGGTGCGGACGCTCGCGAACCTGTCGCTGGGCGACGAGATCGAGGACGCACTGACCGTCATGCAGCGCACAGGATCGCACCTCGCGCGCGTCCTGGGTCCCGACGGCTCCACGCGCGGCGTCCTCTTCCTCGAGGACGTCATCGAACAGCTGGTCGGCGAGATCCGGGACGCCACCCAGAACCAGGGCGCCCGCCGCACCGGCGAGGGGATCGGCGGTACGGAGGCGCCGGTCCGCTGACGACTCCACGGGAGAATGCGAACCGTTCGCGTTTCGGTTATGCTCAGACCGCTAACGTTAATAATTCTCATTAGTCTGATCGAGGTACCGATGCCCGTCTCCCGCCGTCTCGCCGTGCCCGCCCTCCTGGCGGCCTCCGCCCTCGCCCTCGCCGGCTGCGGTGACGGGTCCGCCGCGGGCGTGTCCGGGGATGCCGGTGCCGGGGAGCGACTCAGCATCGTCACCGCCACCAACGTCTACGGCGACATCGCCGCCACGATCGGCGGGGACGACGTCGTCGTGACGTCGATCGTCGACAGCCTCAGCCAGGACCCGCACTCGTACGAGGCGACCGTGCAGGACAAGCTCTCGGTGTCGGAGGCCGATCTCGTGATCGAGAACGGCGGAGGGTACGACACCTTTCTCGGACGGCTCGCCGGGGAGACCGGGGTTGAGGCGGTCCTCGATGCCGTCGAGCTCTCCGGACTCGACGAGGACGCCGCGGAGGGACACGCCGACGAGGGCGCCGCGGAGGAACACGCCGACGAGGGCGCCGCGGAGGAACACGCCGACGAGGGCGGGCACGCCGGGGAGGAGGGGCACGCGCACGGGAGCTTCAACGAGCACGTCTGGTACCACCTGCCCACGATGGCGAAGCTCGCCGACGCCATCGCCGACGAGCTCGGCACGCTGGACGAGGCCAACGCGGACGCGTACCGCGAGCGGGCCGACGCCTTCACCACGGAGCTGCAGTCCGTCCAGGACCGGCTGGCAGCCCTCGCAGCGGAGGGACCCGGCGGCGTCGTGGCCGTGACGGAACCGGTGCCCGCGTACCTCCTCGAAGCCGCGGGCCTCGAGGACGGGACGCCGGAGAAGTTCGGCGAGGCGATCGAGGAGGAGACCGACGTGCCCGTGGCGGTCCTCGAGGAGATGAAGACGCTCGTCTCCGGTGGAACGCTCGCCTTCCTTGCCTACAATGGCCAGACGGAGGGGGCGCAGACCAAAGCCGTCCGCTCCGCTGCCGACGAGGCGGGACTGCCTGTCCTCGACTTCACCGAGACGCTGCCCGACGGCGAGGACTACATTTCCTGGATGACGGCCAACACCGATAGCATCGAGGCCGCCCTCCGATCCTGAGGACCACCGCGACGACCGGGTCCGGCCTCCGCCGGGTCGGTCCGGTACTCCACCCCCGACAGACTGGAAGCCGCACCGCATGACCCCGACGATGTCCCGGCCGGCACGCTCCCCGCGCGGGGAGGCGGACAGGCCGGCGATCAGCCTGCGCGGTGCCGCCCTCTCCTTCGGCAGCCGCACGCTGTGGGAGGACCTGGACCTCGACGTGATGCCCGGCGAGTTCTTCGCCGTGCTCGGCCCCAACGGGTCGGGAAAGACCAGCTTCCTGAAGGTGCTCCTCGGACTGCAGCCACTCGACTCCGGAACGGCGACCATCGACGGTCGACCGATCTCCCGCGGTAGCAGGACCCTGGGCTACATCCCGCAGCAGAAGTCCTTCCCGCCCGAGACCCCGCTCCGGGCCCGCGACCTCGTGGGACTCGGCATCGACGGTCACCGGTGGGGAGTGAGGATGCGGGGGCGGAGCCACCGCGACCTGGTCGACGGCCTCCTGCGCGACGTCGGCGCGGAGTCCTACGCGGACGCGCCCGTCGGGCTCCTCTCGGGCGGTGAGCAGCAGCGGCTGCGGGCGGCACAAGCGCTCGCCACCGATCCGGGCGTGCTCCTGTGCGACGAGCCCCTGCTCTCGCTCGACCTGAACCACCAGCAGGCGGTGAGCTCGCTCATCAACCGGCAGTGCCACGAGAGGCACAGCGCCGTGGTGTTCGTGACCCACGAGATCAACCCGATCATCGACTACGTGGACCGCGTGCTCTACCTCGCGGACGGCAGGTTCCGCGTCGGTTCGCCCGCGGAGGTCATGACGAGCGAGGTGCTGTCGGACCTCTACGACAGCCCGGTCGAGGTCCTGCACAGCAACGGCCGGATCGTCGTCGTCGGACTCCCGGACGCGACCACGCACCACCACGAGAGCGTGTAGGCGTGGACTTCCAGGACATCGTCGAGGCCGTCTTCACCTTCGACAACTACGCGCAGCTGCTGCCGCTCGTCCGCAACTCCCTGATCGCCGGGGCGGTGCTCGGCGTGCTGGGCGGGCTCATCGGGACGTTCGTCATGATGCGGGACCTCGCGTTCGCGGTCCACGGCATCGCGGAGCTCTCCTTCGCCGGGGCCGCCTTCGCGCTCCTCGTGGGAGCCAACGTCGTCGCCGGTTCCCTCGTCGGGTCGGTCCTCGCCGCCCTGGTCCTCGGGCTGATGGGCATCCGTGCGCGTGACCGGAACTCCATCATCGGCGTCGTCATGCCCTTCGGGCTCGGCCTGGGCATCCTTTTCCTCGCCCTGTACGAGGGGCGTGCGGCCAACAAGTTCGGCCTGCTCACGGGTCAGATCGTCTCGGTCGACGACGTGCAGCTGAACCTGCTCCTGGGGTGCGCCGTCGTCGTCATCGTCGCGCTGGTCGCCATCTGGCGGCCGTTGACCTTCGCCAGCGCCGACGCCGACCTCGCAGAGGCCCGCGGCGTACCCGTGCGGGGACTGTCGATCCTCTTCATGGTGCTGCTCGGTGTCTCGGTGGCCCTGTCCATCCAGGTCGTCGGCGCGCTCCTGGTCCTCGCCCTGCTCATCACGCCTGCCGCCGCGGCACTGAAGGTCACGTCGGCACCGTGGCTCGTCGTGCTCCTCAGCGTGGTCTTCGCCTGCACCTCGGTGGTGGGAAGGATCCTGCTCGCGCTCGGAGGGCGGATCCCCATCAGTCCCTACGTGACGACGATCTCCTTCGCGATCTACCTGGTGTGCCGCCTGGTCGGGTCGCGGCGCACCACGCGCAGGTCGCGTAGCGCAGTCGTGCCGGCCGGAAGCGCACGAGCCCGGGGAAGCGTGCGGCAGGGAGCCTGAACTAGGGCTCCTGGGTCCGGTCCGGCTGGCCCACGGCGTCCGCGATCGCCTGCTCCATGCTGCGCAGGAAGCGGGTGACGGTCTCGGTCTCCTCGCTGGTCAGGGTGTCCGCCGCGGCGAGGACGCCCCGCTTCTCGATGTCGAAGGCCGTCCGGAAGTCGTCGGTCGCCTTGTCGCCGGGCTCGAGGAGGACGGCGCGCCGGTCCACGGGATGACGCCGCCTCCGGATGAAACCGGCCCGCTCGAGCCGGTCGATCACCAGGGTGGTCGACGCGCTCGAGATGCCGAGGGCGAGGGCGAGGTCCTTGGGGCTGGCGCCCTGGTCCCGCTGCCATACGCCGAGCAGGTAGCGGAGCGCTCCGAGGTCCGTCTCGTTGATGTTGAGCCGCTGGCTGAGGCGGCGGCGGAGGCCGCTCTCCACCGTCCGGTAGGCCCTCAGGGCATTGAGGACGTCAACTCCCGTTGCGGCCTGGCCGGTCCCGCCCTCGTCGGACGGGGGATACCAATAGCCTGCTCCCTGCCGTGCGTCCGAAGGTTTCATGCCTACATCTTAGACCAACTAGTAGTCAATCTATCTAGGTAAGACGGACATTTCCGCGACGCCGCCGCGGGAGCGCTCACGCCTGGCGATCAGCCGGGGCGGGGGAGGGGAACTCGAGGGTCGCCATGGCCGCACCCAGGGCGGCGAGGAACCGCTCGATCGTGCAGCATTCCTCGGGCGAGAGATCGCCGGCGATCGCCATCATCCGCTCGTGCAGGACGCCCATCGTCGAGCGGACCTCATCATCCGTCGCGGCCGTCGGCCAGATCTCGATCACGCGGCCATCGGTCGGGCTCCGCCGCCGTTCGGCGTGACCGCTCTTCTCGAGGCGGTCGATCAGCACGGTCGTTGCCGCGGTGGAGATCTCGAGCTCGCGTGCCAGCGCGGCCGCGCTGAGCGGATGCCCGGACCGGCCCGCGTGCAGCATGAGGCGCAGCGCCGTCATGTCCGTCTTGCCGAGGTGCATGGAATCGCGGCTCTGACCCCGCATGAAGCCCTCCGCGTTCCGGTAGCGCCGTACGGCCTCCACGAGCTCATCGACGTGGCGGGCGCGGCCGCCCGGGGAGTCGGCGGGCGCCGGGTCCGGCTCGAAAGGGGTGGAGCTGTCGGAAGACATCACCCCTCCAGCCTAATCGACGGCACCGACGCCGTCAGGGCCTCCGGTACGGAAGCAGGACTCCCGCCGGAGGCGGACCCGTGGGACCGCGCCTCCGGCGTCAGGGTCGTCGCGCCGCCGTGCAGTCGGGGCACAGTCCGTGGATCTCCACGGTGTGCGCCGCGTCGGTGAAGCCGTGCTCCGCGGCGATGCGCGCGGCCCACTGCTCCACGGCCGGCGCCTCGATCTCGACGGCCTTCCCGCAGTTCCTGCACAGCAGGTGGTGGTGGTGGTGCTCGACGGCGCAGCGCCGGTAGACGGCCTCGTTGTCGCCGTTGCGCAGGACATCCACCAGGCCGTCGTCGGCCATGGACTGGAGGATGCGGTAGGTCGTCGCGAGTGAGACGGACTCGCCGCGGTCGTGCAGCAGCCGGTGGAGCTCCTGCGTGCTCACGAAGTCGTCCAGCTGGTCGAGCGCGGCACCGACGGCGACCCGCTGGCGCGTGACGCGCTGTTCGGACCCCTTCCGCACCGGTGTCTCCTGCCGGGCGCCGGGTCCTGCCGGTGGAAGTGCCTCGGATGTCGTTTCAGGCGTCATGTCATACCCTTTCCGCGGGCACTAGGAGGCCCTGGACCAGAGTCAAGATTATCAGCGCCGCCGCCGGTAGTCTGGGCCCATGCTGATGACCAAGTTCTCCCATTCCTGCGTCCGGCTCGAACAGGACGGGTCCGTGCTCGTGATCGATCCGGGGACGTTCTCCGAGATCGAGGAAGCCCTCCACGGTGCTTCGGCCGTCCTGGTCACGCACGAGCATCCGGACCACATCGACGTGGACCGGGTGGTCGCCGCGCTGTCGGCCGACCCCTCGGTGGAGCTGTGGGCGCCGCAGGGTGTCGCGACCGCCGTCACCGAGGGACTGGGCGGGGCGGCGGGGGACCGGATCCATGCCGTGGCAGGGGGCGACGAGTTCTCGGCAGCGGGCTTCGGCGTGCGGACCTTCGGCGGCCAGCACGCGCTGATCCATCCCCTGATCCCGGTCATCGCCAACGTCGGATTCCTGGTGGGAGCGGTCTACCATCCGGGCGACGCCTTCGTCGTCCCGGACGGCGTGGACGTCGGGACGCTCCTCGTCCCCGTGCACGCGCCCTGGTCGAAGCTCGCCGAGGTGGTCGACTTCGTCGCCTCGGTCCGTGCGCCCCGTGCCTTCCAGATCCACGACGCCCTCCTGAACGAGACCGGGCTCGGCATGGTGGAGGGCCACGTCACGCGCCTCGGCTCGCGCTACGGCACGTCCTTCCGCCACCTCGCTGTCCGGGAGAGCGTCGAGGTCTGACGCATCAGGCGACGGGTCCCGTCACCGGCCACCTGCCCGACGAGAAGAAGTCCTCGAGGATGCCCAGCGCAGGCCCCGGGTCCAGGCCCTGCCGGGCGAGCCATGCGTCGTCGTCGTACGTGGCGGCGTAGCGGCTCCCCGAGTCGCACATCAGCGAGACGATGCTGCCCGTACGGCCGTCGGCGATGAGGTCGGCCACGAGCTGCCAGACGCCCCACAGGTTCGTGCCGGTGGACGGCCCGGCATGCAGGCCCGTCAAGGTGCGCAGGTGCCGGGCGGCCGCGACGGACGCCGCGTCCGGGACGCGGATCATGGTGTCGATCACGGACGGCACGAAGCTCGGCTCGGGACGAGGCCGGCCGATCCCCTCGATGCGGGAGGGCCTTCCGGCGGGACGGGACCCGGGCTCCGCCCACGCGGGATAGAACGCGGAGTTCTCCGGGTCGACGACGGCGAGGCGGGTGGGGTAGCGGTGGTACCTGAGGTGGCGCCCGATCGTCGCGCTGGTACCACCGGTCCCTGCGCCGACGACGATCCACTCCGGCAACGGATGGGCTTCGAGTGCGAGCTGACCGAAGATCGATTCGGCGATGTTGTTGTTCCCGCGCCAGTCCGTGGCCCGCTCGGCGAAGGTGAACTGGTCCATGTAGTGGCCGCCGGTCTCCTGTGCAACGGCCTCGGCCGCGGCGTAGACCTCGGCGGCGTGCTCCACGAAGCGGCACGTCCCGCCGTACTGCTCGATCAGCGCGATCTTCTCCGGACTCGTGGTGCCCGTCATGACCGCGATGAACGGCAGGCCGAGGAGCTGGGCGAAATAGGCTTCGGACACCGCGGTCGAACCGCTCGAGGCCTCGACGATCGTCGTCCCCTCGGTGATCCAGCCGTTGACGAGACCGAACAGGAACAGGGACCGGGCCAGCCGGTGCTTGAGGCTGCCGGTGCGGTGGGTGGACTCGTCCTTGAGGTAGACCTGCACGCCCCAGTGCGCGGGGAGGGGCACGGCGAACAGGTGGGTGTCGGCCGACCGGTTGGCGTCCGCCTCGATGCGCTGCACGGCGTCGTCGGACCAGGCTCTGGCGGCGGCGGGGAACCTAGACATCCGGCCAGCCTACAAGCTGTCGCAGTTCCGCGACCGTCGGTGCCGGGCAGGTCCTTGGTGTCGGGACCGCCGTGTGGTGGACTGGCGTCCATCAGGACCGGCGCGGCCACCACCGCGATCCGGTCACCCGTCCCGACAGGAGATCTCGATGAAGACTCTGATGGATGTGCAGGAACTGCAGGACCGGATGACCTCCGGCGCGCAGACCCTCCTGCTCGACGTGCGCTGGGCGCTGGGCGACCCCCATGGCCACGAGCACTACCGCGCAGCCCACATACCCGGTGCCGTGTACGTGGACATGGAGACGCAGCTGTGCGCGCCCGGCGGGCCCGGGCTCGGCCGCCATCCGCTGCCCGCCGCCGACACGCTGCAGGAGGCGGCCCGCCAGTGGGGCCTCAACGACGGTGACACGGTGGTCGCCTACGACGAGTCGGGCAACCTGGCGGCGGCGCGCCTCTGGTGGCTCCTGAGGGACGCCGGCTTCCCCTCGGTCTGCCTGCTCGACGGCGGCCTCACGGCATGGCGCGCGGCCGGCTTCGACGTGGAGGGCGGGGAGGAGCGGCACTGTGTCGGTTCCGTCCGGCTGTCCGCGGGCCACATGCCCGTGGTCTCGATCCCGGACCTGCTCGAACCGGCGGACCGTGGTCTGCTCCTGGACGCACGCGCCGGGGAACGTTACCGCGGCGAGTCGGAGCCCGTCGATCCGCAGGCCGGACATATCCCCGGGGCCGTCAGTGCGCCCACGGTGGACAACCTCCGGAACGACCGGCGCTTCCGCCCGCCCGAGGAGCTGCGGCGGCGTTTCGGCGCGCTCGGCGCGGACCGCGGACCGGTCGCGGTGTACTGCGGCTCGGGCATCACCGCAGCCCATGAGATCGCGGCCCTCGACATCGCAGGCATCGACGCCTCCCTGTTCCCGGGCTCCTGGTCGCAGTGGTCGACGACGGCGGGCCTGCCCGTCGCGACGGGAGCCTGATCCCGGCGATGCGCCAGGGGCTGGTCCGCGGCGGGCCGGTCTGGCCTGCTGCGGGACGGCACGGTAGCGTCGGGGCATGCACCCAGGACGTCCCGTACCGCCGCCCCTGCGCGGCGGCGTCGCGTTGCCCTCCGGGCCGGCGCACGGCGACGTCCCGTCGGCCGAGACCCCAGGAGGATCGATGAGCACGCTCTTCACCCGGATCATCAACGGAGAGGTCCCCGGCCGCTTCGTGTGGCAGGACGACGACGTCGTCGCGTTCCTCACGATCGCCCCGATCACCCCCGGCCACACGCTCGTGGTGTCGCGCCGGGAGATCGAGCACTGGCTCGAGGCCGACGCCGGGACGCTCTCGAAGGTCATGGCCGTCGCCCAGACCATCGGAAAGGCCCAGGAGCAGGCATTCGGCGCGCGGCGTGTGGGGGTCCTGCTCGAGGGCTACGAGGTGCCCCACCTCCACGTCCACGTGTGGCCGACGCAGTCGCCGAAGGATTTCGACGTCAAGCGGGTGGACCTCGTGCCCGATCCCGCAGCCATGGACGAGGCCGCCGAGGCCCTGCGCGATGCCCTGCGGACGGCCGGCCACGGAGCGAACGTCCCCGACTGACCGGGCGCCGTCGCGGCGCCGTCCCGACCCGGCGACGGCCCGAGGGAGCCTACCGCGCTGCGGCGAGGGCTTCGTTCAGGGCCGTCCGCACCCGCTTCTCGGACACCGAGTACGCGGTGCCGAGGTCCTGGGCGAACAGACTGACCCGGAGTTCCTCGATCATCCAGCGCACGCGTGTCAGTGCAGCGGGCCGGTGTCGTCCCGCGGCGAGGGACGCGACGGCGTCGTCGTACTCGTCCTCGAGGCGCTGGATGACGGCCGTGCCGAGCCCGTCGCGCTGCACGTTGGTCGGGAGCTTCTCGAGCCGGACCTCGATCGCCCGCAGGTAGCGGGGCAGGTGGGCGAGCTGGGCGTAGCCCGTCGCGGCGACGAAGCCGGGGTGGACGAGGTGCTCGAGCTGGCTCCGGACGTCGTTGAGGGCCGTGATCAGGGCGAGGCTCGTGGTGCCCCGCAGCTGCTTCTGGATGCGGCGATGGCTCGAGAGCACCTTCTCCACCGTCGCCGTGACCGTGAAGACCGTGTCGATCAGCTCGGCCCGCACCTCCTCGTACAGGCGGTTGAACGCCTCCTCGGTCCACGGCAGCTCCTCCGGGACGAGCTTGTCGATCGCAGCCAGCGAGCAGTCCCGGATCAGTTCGGCCACACTGCCGTGCGGGTTCTGGCTGAACGTGAGCTTTTCGGTGTTGCTCAGGTGCTCCAGGACGTACTTGGCCGGGCTCGGGATGCGCAGCGACAGGAGCCTGATGACGCCCGCCCGCATGACGGTCGACTGCTGGGCGGCGTCCGGGAAGACCTTCAGGCCCACCGACGTACCCTCGTCGACGACGGCGGGGAAACCCGTGACGCGGTGGCTGCCGATGGTGCGCGACACCTCGCGCTCGATCGTGCCGAAGGCCCACGTGGTCTCGCCCGTCCGTTCGGCGACCGCGGGTGCCTCCGCCACCGCCAGGCCGCCGCGGGCCGGTGCCCCGCCCGGCGGTCTTCCGCCGGGCCGCGCCGCCGATCCCGCGTTCCGCCCGGCGCCGCGTCCTGCCTGGTCGGTCCGGCCGTCCCGGCCGGCGGGTGCGGTGGCGTCCTTTCCACGGCCGCCACGGCCGGGACCGCCCGCGGGTCGCGTGCTGCCCGGGGTGGCGCCGAGTGACTGCGCGATGGCGCGGCTCACCGCGGGTGCCAGGGACTCCTTGAGCGAGTCCAGGTCCCGGGACTCGTCGAGCACGCGGCCGTCGGCGTCGACGATGCGGAACATCATCAGCAGGTGCGGGGGGACCGCAGACCAGTTCCACGACCCCGGCGGGACGACGTGTCCGCGCAGGCGCCTCAGCGCCAGTTCGAGGGCTCCCTCGAGGTCGTCCTGCGCCGGGTCGAAGTCGGCCGCCAGGGCGGCGACGGCCGAACGGGCGACGTCGGGCGCCGGAACGAAGTTCTTCCGTACCTGCTTCGGCAGCGATCTGATGAGCGCCGTGACGAGTTCCACGCGCTGGCCCGGGATCTGCCAGCGGAAGGGCTTCGGATCGAGCTGGTTGAGGAACAGGACCGTGATGGTCACCGTGACGCCGTCGTGGGCGCCCGGTGTCAGGGGCGAGAACTCGTAGGCCAGCGGCAGGTCGAACCCGGCCTGGTGCCACACGTCCGGGAAGGCCGTCTCGTCGAGTTCCGCGGCGTCCTCGCTGATGAGCTTCTCCGGGTCGAAGTCGAGCAGGTCCGGGTGGTCCTGGCGCGCGGTCTTCCACCACGAGTCGAAGTGGCGCTCCGAGACCACGTCGGGGCCGATCCGCTGGTCGTAGAACCCGAACAGCGTCTCGTCGTCCACCCGGAGGTCCCGCCGTCGCAGCCGGTTCTCGAGCTCCTCCACCTCGGCGAGGCGGGCCTGGTTGCGGCTGAAGAACGTGTGGTGCGTCTTCCAGTCGCCCTCGACGAGGGCATGCCGGATGAACAGCTCGCGGGCCACCTCGCGGTCGATCCGCCCGTAGTTGATGCGGCGCTGCGGCACGATCGGCACGCCGTAGAGCGTGACCTTCTCGTACGCCATGACCGAGCCCATCTTCCTCGACCAGTGCGGCTCGCTGTAGGTGCGCTTGACGAGGTGCGGTGCCACCTGCTCGGCCCACAGCGGATCGATCCGGGCCACGACACGAGCCCAGAGCCTCGAGGTCTCCACCAGTTCGGCGGCCATGACCCAGTCGGGCGACTTCTTGAACAGCGCCGAGCCGGGGAAGACCGCGAAGCGGGTCCCGCGGGCACCGGCATACTCCCGCTTGCGCTGGTCGTAGAGGCCGATGTTGCTCAGCAGCCCCGAGAGCAGGCTGATGTGGATCTGCTCGTGCAGCCCGACCGGGTCCACCGGACCGGCGGGCAGGGTGATGCCCAGGGGCTTCGCCAGCTGGCGCAGCTGCTGGAAGAGGTCCTGCCATTCCCGCACGCGCAGGTAGTTGATGAACTCCGTGCGGCACAGCTTGCGGAACTGCGTGGAGGACAGCTCGTCCTGCTTCTCCTGCAGGTACCGCCAGAGGTTCAGGTAGGCCGTGAAGTCCGAGTTCTCGTCCACGAAGCGCTTGTGCTTCTCGGCGGCCTGCTGCTGCTTCGCCGGCTGGTCCGCCGAGGGCCGCTCGCGCGGGTCCTGGATGGTCAGCGCGGCGGCGAGGACCATGACCTCCTTCACCGAGCCGCGTGAACCCGCCTCCACGATCATGCGCCCGAGGCGGGGGTCCACGGGGAGCTGGGCGAGCTTGCGGCCGACGGCGGAGAGGCCGCCGTCGTCCTTCAGCGCTCCCAGTTCACGCAGCAGGGCGACGCCGTCGTTGATCGCCTTGGTCTCCGGCGGCTCCACGAACGGGAACTCGGCGATGTCCCTGGGGCTGCGCGTGACACCCATCGCGGCCATCTGGAGGATGACCGCCGCGAGGCTCGTCCGCAGGATCTCCGGCTCGGTGAAGGGCCTGCGCGAGGCGAAGTCCTCCTCGGAGTAGAGGCGGATCGCGATACCGTTCGAGACACGTCCGCTACGGCCGGACCGCTGGTTCGCGGACGCCTGCGAGACGCGCTCGATCGGCAGCCGCTGGACCTTCGTGCGGTGGGAGTAGCGGGAGATGCGGGCGGTCCCCGTGTCGATCACGTACTTGATGCCGGGTACGGTCAGCGACGTCTCGGCGACGTTGGTCGCGAGGACGATCCGGCGGTGGCTGCCGGTGGGGCGGAACACCCGGTGCTGCTCCTCGAGCGAGAGCCGGGCGAACAGGGGCAGGACCTCCGTGCCGCGCAGGCGGGCCGAGGACTGGATGCGGGCACGGAGGGCATCGGCGGCGTCGCGGATCTCGCGCTCGCCGGAGAAGAACACGAGGATGTCCCCGGGAGCTTCGAGCGAGAGTTCGTCCACGGCGTCGCAGACGGCGTCCAGCGGGTCGCGCTCCTCCTCGAGCTCGCTGTCCGCGCCGCCGTCCCCGTCGTCGAGCCCGCCGGGCGGCTGGTCGAGGGGCCGGTACCGGATCTCGACGGGATAGGTGCGGCCCGAGACCTCGATGATCGGGGCGGGGGAGGTGTCCTCGACGGCGGCGTCGGCCGCGAAGTGGGCCGCGAAGCGCTCCGGGTCGATGGTGGCCGAGGTGATGATGACCTTGAGGTCGGGCCGCTCGGGCAGGATGCGCCGGAGGTACCCGAGGATGAAGTCGATGTTGAGGCTGCGCTCGTGGGCCTCGTCGATGATGATGGTGCTGTACTTGCGCAGCATCCGATCGTGCTGGATCTCGGCGAGCAGGATGCCGTCCGTCATCAGCTTGATCTTCGTCCTCCGGCCCACGGACCCGGTGAAACGGACCTGGTAGCCGACCTCCTCGCCGAGGTCCACCTGCAGCTCCTCGGCGATGCGTTCGGCGACCGTGCGGGCCGCCAGGCGCCGTGGCTGGGTGTGGCCGATCAGCCCGTGCTCGGCGAGGCCCAGCTCGAGGCACATCTTCGGGATCTGCGTCGTCTTACCGGATCCGGTCTCGCCGGCGATGATGGTGACCTGGTTGGCCGCGATCGCGGCCATGATGTCTGCCCGGCGTTCCGAGACGGGAAGGTCCGCGGGGTAGGAGATTGTCAGTGCCATAGTTGCCTGCCAGTCTAGTTCCTCGCACCCGGCGGCAGGCGGGCGTTCACCGAGGGCAGGCCCCCGTCACTCGTGGGCGTCGGCTCCGGAGGGGACGCCGGTCGCAGCGGAACGGCGCAGGCGCTCCGCCACGACGACGGCGCGCTCGCGCATCTCGGCGGGCTCGAGGACCTCGAAGTCGATGTCCCAGCTCGCGAGGTAGGCCAGCGGGAAGTCGAGGGAGTCGAACCCTGCCCGGAGGATCGTGTGCCCGTCGCCGTCCGCCTCGAGCGTGCCGGTGCTCGCCGGGACCCGCGCCTCGAGTTCCTGCAGGGGCGCGGAGAACCGGATGACGGCGTCGTACGAGTAGGGCGAGCGCGTGATGGACTCCTGGACGTAGGCCGCGAGGTCCGCAGCGGGCAGCGGCCGGGGCGCGAAGCGCTCCCTCGCCACGGGGACGCTCCGGCAGCGATCCACACGGAACGTCCGCCAGTCCTCCCTCGAGCGGTCGAAGGCCACGAGGTACCAGCGCCTGCCCGTGTCGACGAGGCGGTACGGCTCGACGATCCGCCGGGACGATTCGCCGTCGTGCCGGTCGTAGCGGAACGCCGCGCAGCGCCGTTCCGTGATGGCCGCCGAGAAGGCCGTGAGCACCTCGGGGTCGACCGGCGTGCTGGCCGCCATGCGCGTCACCGCAGAGCGGAGCCCCGAGAAGCGCGGGCGCAGGCGGGGCGGCAGGACCTGTTCGAGCTTCGTGAGGGCGCGGACGGACGCCTCCCCGACACCGGAGACGGGGCTGGCCGTCACCGCCGTCAGCCCGATCGCCACCGCGAGCGCCTCGTCGTCGTCGAGCAGGAGCGGCGGGAGCTGGGCGCCGGCGCCGAGCTGGTAGCCGCCGGCCACACCGGGGGAGGCGTTGATCGGGTAGCCCAAGGTGCGCAGTTTCCCGATGTCCCGGCGGACAGTGCGTTCGGTGACATCCATGCGCTGCGCCAGGGCCGGTCCGGTCCACTCCCGTCTCAGCTGCAGGAGCGAGAGGAGCTGCAGCAGGCGGGCCGAGGTCTCGATCATGCCGCAACGGTACAGCGGTCTGCGGACAGGGGCTGTCCGCATCACCGGCCGAACGGGGAGCGCCTCCGCCGGGTGTCCGGCCGCGTCCTGGCCTGCGTCGTGCCCGGGGCCGCCCGCACCCGCTGTCCCGCCGGTCGCAGCACCAGCCACAGCACCCATCCGGCCAGGGCGGCCGTTCCCACGAGGACCGCCAGGAGGCTGGGGCGGGCGTCGTCCACGAGCAGCGCCAGGACGGCCACGGGCTGCGCTGCCGCCTGGATGCGGACGAAGGACAGGCCGAGCTCGCCGAGGGCGGCCCTGCTGATCCAGCCGTGCAGGGGCAGGGGCAGGAGCAGGAGGTAGAGGACGAAGACGGCGTGCAGCCCGGCCACGAAGACGGGGAGCCACAGCGATCCGGCGGGCACGTTGACCGCGTAGGCCACCACCAGCAGCAGGAGGGACAGCGAGGCCGCCCCGATCGACGGGGCCACGGCCGCTCCCGCCGCCACGACGACGGGCAGCAGGATCCACGCGGAACCGTTCCAGACGATGCCGCCCAGCAGGACCGCGGCGAGGGCCGTGGCGCACCGCACCAGCCACAGGGGGACGAGTCCCTGCCGGTCGGGCACCGCCGGCACGCCGGTCCGCGCGGGGCGTCGCGGGATCACGGCCCCCTCCAGCCGGTGCCACGGCTCCCGCGCCGGTCGGCCTGCCGGGCGAGCAGGCGGAGGCCGGCCTCGAGGCCGGTGTCGGCCCCGGGATCCGGGGCGGGGTCCGCGGCGGATCCGTCGCGGCCGGTGCCGGGACCGGCCGCCGTCATCCTGGCGAACACGGGATGCCCCCGTGCCGCAGGTCGTCGAGCAGGAGGCGCCGGCGCAGGAGGGTGAGCCGTACCGCCTGGGCCTGCGCCGTCGTCGACTCCGTCCGGTGGAGCGGCGGCACGCAGTCGACCCCGGCGACGAGGTGCCCCCGGGCGTGCCACAGGCGCAGGAGGCGTGCGGGCTCCTCGTCGAGGAAGGCGGAGAACACAATGACGACGGCGCCCTGCGGCGGGACGGGGTCGCGTCGCCGTCGCCGTCGCGGCACCACCGATGTCCCGGCCAGGCGGGTCCGGACCTGCTCCAGGTGCCGGGCGCCGGCCGCCGAACGCAGGGCCCGTCGGGTGCCGGACAGGTCGGCGAGGCCCACGCGGTCGCCGACCGCCAGATAGGACGCCGCGACGGTCGCCGCGGCGGCGCGCCACGTGGAGGGATGCCGGGAGGGTGCGCGGCGGATCCGCGACGAACCAGTCCCCGGTCGACGCCGGAAGGTCGTGCGCCTGGTCGACGACGAGGAACACGGACGCTTCGGCGTCGGCGAAGGTCCGGCGGACCATGAGCCGGTCCTGGTCGGCCGATCGGCGCGCGGTGGCCCGCCAGTCGATCCGCCGGAGCCGGTCACCCGGCTGCAGGGGTGCGATGGACCGCAGCTCCCCGGCCTCGCCGGGGCGCCTCGACGCATGCGTCCCGGCGAGGCCCACGAGGCGTCGCGACGCCGGATGCGCGAGGAGTGGTCCCACGGGCGGGAGGATGCCGACCCGGACGGGTGCGGACGGCACGAAGCCGGTCGCGTCCGACAGGTCGGCGCGGAAGCTCGCCGAGCCGTAGGCCAGTACGTCGAGCTCCCCGGACGGCGGTGCGTCCACGAGCACCGGGCACTCCTCGTCCGACCGCAGGACCAGTGCGTCCGGCCGGCATCCGGCCGCGGCCAGCGTCGTCGCGACGAGCCGCTTCGCCGCAGGATCCTCCTCCTGGCGCGGTGCGAGCAGGAGGCGCAGGCGTGCGCCCCGGCTCTCGGGGCGCGGCTCCACCGTGATGCGGGCGGGCTGTCCCTGGCCGACGCGCATCCCGGTGCGGCCGGACAGGGCGAAAAGCGCGAACGGTGTAGCGAGGGCGACCGTGTCCGCTCGCCCCGACAGGAGTCCGGCCACGACGCAGACCAGGGTGAGGACCACGGCCAGGGCCCAGACGGGGGACCTGCCGTCCCGGCCGCTGCTAGCCATGCGGCGCGGTCGACGGCGTCGGGATCTGTGCCAGGACGTCCCGCACCACCGTCTCGGGAGCGACGCCCTGCGCCCAGGAGGACGGCGTCAGCGTCAGCCGGTGTGCGAGGACGGCGACGGCACCCTCCTTCACGTCCTCGGGGAGCACGAACCCGCGGCCGTCGAGCACCGCGAGGGCGCGGCCGAGCAGCACGAGCGCCTGCGAGCCACGGGGCGAGGCACCCACCTCGACGGCGGGGTGGCTGCGCGTCGCTGCCGTGAGCCGCACCGCGTAGTCGATGACGTCGTCGTCGACGCCCACGGACTCGGCGGCTGCCTGCAGGCGCAGCAGCCCGTCGGCCGTCGTGACGCTCTCCACGCTCGTCTCCTCCCGGCGGCGCGAGATCCGGCGCGCGATGATGTCCCGCTCGCCTGCCGGGCCCGGGTAGCCGAAGCGCAGGCGCACCAGGAACCGGTCCAGCTGCGCCTCCGGCAGGGGATACGTGCCCTCGAACTCGATCGGATTGGACGTCGCGAAGACATGGAAGGGCCGCCGGAGCGGCAGTGTGGTGCCTTCCGCGGACACCTGTGCCTCCGCCATGGCCTCGAGGAGGGCGGACTGCGTCTTGGGCGACGTCCTGTTGATCTCGTCGGCGAGGAAGAGTCCCGCGAAGATCGGGCCGGGCCGAAACTCGAACTCCCGTGTGGCCGGATCGAAGATCGACGAGCCCGTCACGTCGGAGGGCAGCAGGTCGGGCGTGAACTGGAGCCGGCGGAACTCGAGCCCGAGTGCCTGCGCGAGGGTCTTCGCCGCGAGCGTCTTGCCGAGGCCGGGCAGGTCCTCGAACAGGACGTGCCCGCCCGCGAGGACGGCGGCGAGGGCGAGGCGCAGCGGCTCCTCGGCGCCGACGACGACGGTCCCGGTGCGGTCGAGCACCTGGCGTGCCACACGCGCGGCCTCGAGCGGGTTCCCGTCGCCGGGGTCGGCGGTACGGCCTGCCGCACCGGTCAGGTCGACGTTCCGGGCTGTCATGGTCTCTCCTCGTGCCGGGCGGCAGGAAGGGTGGCCGCGGATGGACGGGCGTGCGTCCGGGAGCCCGGCGACGTGGCCGCGATCCGCTCCAGCTCGTCGAGGAGGGTACGGATGTCGCGGTGCGTCAGGGTGGCGGGCCGGGCCTGCGCGAGGAAGGTCTCCAGTGCCCTGCTCCTCGGGACGTCCGGCCGTGCCGCGGCCAGGGACGCCGCGACGGCGGAGACCTCGAGGGCAGCCCGCGTGCCGGGGTCTGCGGAGGAGAGCGAGAACTCCAGCGCCTGCAGGTCCGCGAGGCCCCGGGGCTGCTCGGGCAGCGCCGGCAGGGTGGGGCCGGGGAGCTCGATCGCGTCGAGGAGCCCGTTCGCGACACCCGCGGCGAGGGCCGCACCCACGAGGACGACCGCGTGGCGCTCGTCGAGGCCGAAGAACCAGCAGGCGACGACCGCGAGCCCGATCAGGACCCCGGTGACGACCCATGCGGACGGTCTCACGATGTCACCGCGGGCCGGGCCGCCAGTGCGCTGGCGAGCTCTCCGACGGCGGCCGCGGCCCGCTCGCGGTCGGCGGGGCCCAGCGGGAGGGACGGCCGGTCACCGCGTGTCTGCCCGAAACGGGCGCGCTGGTACAGGCGGTTGAGCGTGACCAGCGGCCGGGCGGGAAGATCGAGCGCGGCAGCGGCAGCACCGGCGAAATCCGTCGAGGTCTGTGCCGGCCCGCGGCGCACGCCTGCCTCGGCACACAGGCGTTCGAGGTCCAGCCAGCACCGGATGACGGCGTCGGAGGTGTCGGTGTCGCCGGTCAGCGCGGCACGGAAGGCCTCGGTCCAGGCGGGAAGCGGATCGGCGGTCGGTGCAGGCGGCCCTGGTGGCAGGAGTGCTGCCTGGTCCGAGCGGCGGTCCCCTGCCGTCGGTGCCGCGCGGAACCGCAGCAGGTACCGCACGAGCAGCGCCAGTGCGGCCACGGCGACGAGCAGGAGAGCCGCCACCGCGAGGTCGCCGCCGATGACCAGGCGCTCGCCGTCCCCGGCCAGGATCTCCTCCGGCGGGCCGGCCGACGGCGACGGAGCCACCAGGGGGCCGGAGGGGATGGCGGGAGCGTCCAGCACGGGTCGGGCCGAGAAGTCCCCCATGGAGCCGGCAGCGAGAACCGCGAGGACGAGCACGAGGACCGTGAGCGCGGCGGGGACGTGGACCAGCCGGGGCCGCTGCGGCTCACCATTCGTCCCCACGTTCCCTCCGCCGGTAGGTGCTGGTCCGGCCCTCGGGGCCGCATCCTGTGGAGCCTACCAAAACAGGACCGCCGCCGGCCTGGCGGCCGACGGCGGTGGACTCTGTGTGAGTCGTTTGTGCCCTCGATAGGATTCGAACCTACGACCTTCTGCTCCGGAGGCAGACGCTCTATCCCCTGAGCTACGAAGGCGGACACGGGAACTCCCGTACCCGTTAGGGACTCGTAGAGCTTAGCAGGTGGCGGTCGGGTCGGGGAAACGGCGGTCGATGCCGACCGCGCCGCCGCCCCGCCCGGGTGTCAGTAGCCGAGGAAGGCGTCCGTCCGGATGCGCGCGACGCCGGCCCTGCGTACCTCCGAGCGGATCCGCCCGAGGAACGCCGGCGACCCCGAGGCGAGCACCCTGCGTTCCCGGAGATCCGGTACCGCGGCGAGGAGGGTGTCCGAGGTCGGCTCGGCGCCCCCGTGGCTCCACGGCGCGGGGAGTGCGGGCGGCGGACCCTCGGCGGGCAGGAACAGCACCACCCGCGTGCCGAGCTCCAGCAGCTCGTCCCGGAAGGCGATCTCCTGTTCGCTCCTGACCTCGTAGGCGAGGACGACGTCGCGCTCCTCACCGCGCGCGGCGAGGTCACGCAGCTGGCTGATGAAGGGGGTCACCCCGATCCCGCCCGCGGCGAGGAGCAGGGGGACGGACGGGTCGCGCGGAAGGCTGAAGTCGCCGCCCACGAGGGTCCCGGTGATGCGGGCCTCCTTCGGCAGTTCGAGGAGTGCCTTCTTGAAGGAACTGCCCGATGCGGTGGTCCGCAGGCCGAAGGAGAGGGCCTCCCTGTCCTGCGGGGCGGAGGTGATGCTGAAGATCCTCCGGCTGCCGCGGCTGTCCGCGCCGCGATGCGGCATGGAGAGCTCCATGTACTGCCCTGCCCGGAAACGCACGGGGCGGGCGGGCTCGAAGACGAGTTCGGTGCTGGTGGGCGTCAGCTGCCGTGACCCGGCGAAGGCCAGCCGGACACCGCGCCGCTGGCCCATGAGGAACGCGACGGCGTTGCCGATCAGGAGGGCGAACTCCGGCCCGAGGAAGACCGGTCCGACGGACAGCTGGAGCGCGAGGACCGCGGCGACGGTTCCGGCGAACAGCCACTGCTGCCAGCGGAGCGGAGGCAGGGTGAGCGGCTCCGTCATCATGAAGCCGAGCAGGAACAGGACGGGGTACGAGGTCAGGACGAGCTGCAGTCCGGCGCCGGGTGCCATGCCGGACTGGACGAGCCCGTAGAGCAGGATGCCGATCGCCACGAGCAGGAAGACCGCCCCCATCGAGAGCTTCCGCGTGCGGTACAGGAGGAGCGCGGCGCCGATCGCGACGACGGGGAGCATGGCGGGGTTGGCGACCCACCAGGCCGCGGCACCCACGCCGAGCAGGGTGGCGACCACGGCGCCCGTCGCCGCGGGATTGAAGATGTGCCGTCCACGGAAGGCCAGGAGGAACTTCGACGCACCGGCGGCGACCCCGGCCACGAGGATGCCGCCGAGCCCGGACGCGGTGCTCGAGGGGAACATGATCAGGAACACGATCAGTCCCGTGATGAGCGACGAGTCGGTGTGCGGCCGCAGCCGCAGGATCAGGGCCATCAGCCGGGTCCCGATGATCGTCCCGCCGACCGCGGCCGCGAGGGTCCCGCCGAGCTCGCCCGGGGTGTAGGCGAGGAGGCCCATCAGGGACAGCACGAGGGCCTCCGCCGTCAGCACCAGGAGCAGGATCAGCGTCAGCCGGTACATGGTCACGCGGCCCAGCAGGCCGTCGAGTGCTGCGGTCATGAGAACAGGGCTCCTGCGAGGGGGTCGGAATAGCGGGCGCGTCCGTCCGAGTACATCAGGACGAAGTCGAAGTCGAAGATTGCCGCGAGGTCCGCGGGGTCCGCGACGAACAGCGCGGTGCACAGGCCGTCGGCCGTCATGGCGTCCTCGGCGAGGACCCAGGTGGCGACGACGGAGTCCACGGTGCGGCCCGTCCGGGCGTCGAGGACGTGGTGCAGGCCGTCCCCCCACACGCGGCGGTTGGCGGCCGAGGCGCACAGCGCGCCGGCGCCCAGTTCCACCGTCCCGATGGCCGACGACGGATCGTAGGGGTGCTCGAGGCCGACGGTGATGGCACCGGCGCCCGCCCGCCGCATGTCGCCGCTGGCGTCGACGATCACGTCCTCGTGGCCGGCAGCGACGAGGGCGGCGAGCATGAGGTCCACGAGCTGGCCCTTGCCCGCGGCTCCGACGTCCAGGAGGGCCGGCTCGAGCAGCGTGACGCCGTCGTCCGTCCACTCCAGGACGTCCTCCCAGGGCCGCGCCGGTGCCGGCGCCTCGGTGGGGACGAAGGAGTAGGCGGCGTCGTAGCCCTGCGCGGCGAGCCGCTCACCGACCAGGGGGGAGACGCCACCGCCGGTGAGGTCGTACAGCGAGCGCAGGAGCCGGCCGAGGGCCGCCCCGTGGTGCGGCAGGGCGAGTCGTCCTCCGGTCCGTGCCAGCGCCGTGATACCCGAGTCCTCCCGGAAGCGCGAGTAGACGGCGTCGTACTCCTCGGCGAGCCGCAGCAGCCCGGTCCTCTGCTCCGGCACCAGGGGCGAGCCGCTGTCCACGCGCCAGCGGGTGCCGATCGCCTCGAAGCCGAAGGTGTCCGCCACGCCGATCGGCCTAGAGCCGTGCTTCGCTCTTGATCTTGCCGGTCGCGTCGTTGAAGCCCCCGCTGGTCAGCGATGACCCGGCCACCTTGTCCACGGAGAGCTCGTCGAGCTTCTTGCCGACGATCGCATCGGAGATCCCGCCCGCGAAGCGTCCCTGGTAGGTCTTCGTGGTCGGGTTGTCGGGCATCGGCTCGACCTCCACCGCGGTGACGACGTCGGCCTCGAGGGTGAGGGTCACGCCCACCTCCTCCGGACCGGCCGGGGACTGGTAGGAGCCGTCCTGGGTGTAGGTGCCGTCCTCGTACACCTGGCCACCGGTTCCGGCTCCGCCCTCGGTGCCGGGATCGGCGGGCGCCGCCGATCCGCCGTCGGCGTCGCCGGCCGCGGTCGTCGCAGGAGCGGCGCCGGTGGCCTCCTCGGCCGGTGGTCCGGCCTCGGCGCCGGCGCAGCCCGCCGCGCCGAGGATCGAGACGGCTGCGAGAGCGGTCAGCGCCCGCCGGTGGATGGAGAAGCCCGTACCTCCCCGCGTTCCGGTCGAGGAAGTCTCCGTGAGGCCTGTGCTGGTCATGTGGCTGCTCCTGGTGATCGCCGGGCGGGAACGCCCGCGCCGAAGGAATGGTTGGAACCGAAAGTAGCGCGTCCACACCGTTCAACGTCCCATTGCGGGATTCGTTTCTGCGCCCGCCGGAGACCGGCGTCGCCGGCCCGTCCGGGCCCGGCCCCACCCCGGCGGCGGTGCGTCCCCGGAGCCGACATGGGCCGCGTCACGAAAATCAGGGTGCCGGGGGCCGCGCCGCTATGCTTGACGGGTGACTCCCGAAGAACTCTCTGCCGCTATTTCCGCCTGCCTGAAGGCCGCCGTCGAGGCCGGTGACCTCGGGATCGACCTCCCCTCGGAGGTGCGGGTGGAGCGACCGAAGAACCGGGAGCACGGCGACTGGGCCACGAACATCGCCCTGCAGCTGGGCAAGAGGGCCGGGATGAACCCGCGCGCGTTCGCCCAGCTCCTCAGCGACCGGCTCGCAGGCATCGACGGCGTCAAGAGCGTCGACATCGCAGGCCCGGGCTTCCTCAACATCACGCTCGACGCCGGGGCCGCGGGCGAACTGGCCCGCACGATCGTCGAGTCGGGTCCTGCCTACGGGACCAATGAGGCGCTCGCGGGCCACACCATCAACATGGAGTTCGTGTCGGCCAATCCGACGGGCCCGCTGCACCTCGCCCACACACGGTGGGCCGCCCTCGGTGACTCCATCGCGCGCGTACTCCGGGCCAGCGGTGCGCAGGTGACCACGGAGTACTACATCAACGACGCCGGCACGCAGATGAACAACTTCGCGGCTTCCGTCCTCGCGACGATCAAGGGCCGACCGACGCCGGAGGGCGGTTACCCCGGCCAGTACATCGCCGACCTCGGCCGCAGCGTCCTCGCCGATCGCCCCGAGGTGGCGGACCTCGACGACGACACCGCGCTCCCGATCGTGCGCGCCCTCGCATACGAGGCACAGATGACCGACATCAAGGAGACGCTGGCGAACTTCGGAGTGCACTTCGACGTGTTCTTCTCCGAGTCCGCACTGCACGACGGCGGCGCTGTGGAGCAGGCTGTCGACCGCCTGCGCGAGCAGGGCCATGTCTTCGACGAGGACGGAGCCGTGTGGCTCCGCACGACCGACTTCGGCGACGACAAGGACCGCGTCCTCATCAGGGCCAACGGCGAGCCCACGTACTTCGCCTCCGACGCCGCGTACTACCTGTCCAAGAAGGACCGAGGATTCCCCGAGAAGATCTATCTCCTCGGAGCGGACCACCACGGCTACATCGGTCGCCTCAAGGCCATCGCGGCCTGCGCCGGCGACGACATGGAGCAGAACATCCAGGTACTCATCGGCCAGATGGTCTCCGTGAACGGCGCCCGGCTCTCCAAGCGCGCCGGTAACATCATCGAGCTGCGGGACCTGCTCGACTGGCTCGGCAAGGACGCCCTGCGCTACTCCCTGGGACGCTCCCCGGCCGACTCGGCCATGTCCATCGATCCTGAACTGCTGCGGAAGAACACCAACGAGAACCCCGTGTTCTACGTGCAGTACGCCCACGCACGCACACACGCCGTCGCACGCAACGCGGTGTCCGCGGGAGTGGACACCAGCACCTTCGACGCCGCGTCGCTCGGGCACCCCACCGAGGGCGAGCTGCTGGCAGCGCTCGGACAGTTCCCCGGCGTCGTGGCGCAGTCCGCGACCTTCCGAGAGCCGCACCGCGTGGCCCGGCACCTCGAGGTCATCGCGGGGACGTACCACCGCTGGTACGACGCCTGCCGTGTCGCCCCGCTCGGCGACGCACCCGTCGAGGACGTCCACCGCTCGCGCCTGTGGCTGAACAACGCCACCCGGCAGGTCCTGGCCAACGGCCTGCACCTCCTCGGCGTGTCCGCACCGGAGAGGATGTAGCCGTGGCTGCCGAAGCATCGCCCCTCGCGCCGGACTGGCTGTCCGTCCCCGCCGACCAGGCCGGGCTCGACACCAAGCTGTGGGCCGAGGACGTGGACCGCGGGACGGACGGCGTCCTGCAGATCGACGGCGTGTCCGTCCGCGACCTCGCGGAGCAGTACGGGACGCCGCTCTTCGTGATGTCCGAGCGGGATTTCCGCGCCCGCGCCGCCACCTTCCGCACCGCGTTCGACGAGGCCTTCCGCGACCTGTGCGGGGGAGTGGACGTGTTCTACGCCGGCAAGTCCTTCCTCTGCAGCGAAGTGGCGCACTGGGTCCGCGAGGAGGGCCTCGGACTCGACACCTGCTCGGGCGGCGAGCTCGCCGTCGCCCTGCGCGCCGGGATGCCGGGACACCGGCTCGGGCTGCACGGGAACAACAAGTCGGCCGCCGAGATCATGCGCGCCATCGATGCCGACCTCGGCCGGATCGTCGTCGACAGCCTGCAGGAGGTCACCCTGGTCGGCGACCTCGCCGTGCAGCGCGGCCGCACGGCGAACGTCATGATCCGCCTGACACCCGGGGTCCACGCGCACACGCACGAGTTCATCGCCACGGCCCACGAGGACCAGAAGTTCGGCCTGTCGCTCACCACCGAGCAGGGCCCGGGACAGGACGCCGGACAGGACGGCAGACCGGACGACGGCGCCTCGTCGCCCGCTGCGCGCGCGGTCGCCGACGCCCTCGCCCACCCGGGCATCAACCTCCTCGGGGTGCACTGCCACATCGGGTCTCAGATCTTCGAGCCCGAGGGCTTCGAACTCGCGGCGCAGCGGTTGCTCGGATTCCTCGCCGGGGTGCGCGACCGGCACGGCGTCGAACTGCCCGAGCTCGATCTCGGCGGCGGTTACGGCATCGCCTACACCGAGGCGGACGAACCACGGCCGGCCGCGGAGATCGCCCGGGCGATGGCCGCCGTCGTCGGGTCCACCTGCCGCGAGCTGGGGCTCCGGGTACCCCGGATCTCGATCGAGCCCGGCCGGGCGATCGTGGGTCCCACCACGTTCACCCTCTACACCGCCGGCACCACGAAGACCGTGCGCGTGGACGCGGCCGCGAACGGTTCGGAGGTCGTCCGCGACACGAGCGTTACGCACCCGCGCCGCTATGTGTCGGTGGACGGCGGCATGAGCGACAACGCCCGTCCGGTGCTCTACGGCGCGGATTACTCGGCCGTGCTGGCCTCCCGGACGCCCGCAGCCGATCCCGTGCTCTCCCGCGTGGTTGGAAAACACTGCGAGAGCGGTGACATTGTGGTGAGGGACGTCTACCTCCCGGAGGACACCGGAGCCGGAGACCTCCTCGCCGTCCCGGGCACCGGAGCCTACTGCTGGGTGTTGTCGAGCAACTACAACTACCTCACCCGCCCGCCCGTCGTGGCGGTGGCCGACGGGGCAGCCAGGCTCATCGTCCGCGGCGAGACCGAGGAGGACCTGTTCCGCAGGGACGTCCAGCGCGAACCCGCCGTACCCGTCCCGGATCCAGGAGCTTCACAGACCGCATGAATGCACCAGCAACGACCCCCGCACCCCTGCGCGTAGCCCTGCTGGGCTGCGGCAACGTCGGCTCCCAGGTGGCCCGCATCCTCCTCGAGAACGCGGAGGACCTCGGTCGCCGCGCGGGCGCGCCCCTCGAACTCGTCGGCGTCGCCGTCCGCACCCTGGACGCGCAGCGCGACGTCGAACTCCCGGCGGGACTCCTCACGACGGATGCGGAGTCGCTCGTCGAGGACGCCGACATCGTCATCGAACTCATGGGCGGCATCGAACCGGCCAAGTCCCTCATCCTCCGGGCGATCCGGCACGGGGCCACGGTCGTCAGCGGCAACAAGGCACTTCTCGCGCAGGACGGGCCGGAGCTCTACGAGCAGGCCGACGCCGCCGGGGTGCAGCTGTCCTACGAGGCAGCCGTCGCCGGGGCGGTGCCCATCCTCCGGCCCATCCGCGACAGCCTGTCGGGGGACCGCATCACGCGCGTGCTCGGCATCGTCAACGGCACCACGAACTACATCCTCGACCAGATGGACTCCACGGGGGCCTCCTTCGCCGATGCGCTGAAGGCCGCCCAGGACCTCGGCTACGCCGAGGCGGATCCCACCGCCGACGTCGAGGGCCACGATGCCGCCGCGAAGGCCGCGATCCTCGCCTCCCTGTCCTTCCATACGCGCTTCGCGCTCGAGAACGTCCACTGCGAGGGCATCACGACCGTCACTGCCGACGACATCGCCGCCGCCACCGAGGACGGCTACGTGATCAAGCTGCTGGCCATCGCGGAGATGCTCACGGACGACGCCGGCGCCGCCGGGGTCGGCGTGCGCGTCCACCCGACCCTCCTGCCGCGGTCGCACCCGCTCGCAGCCGTCCGCGGTGCCTTCAACGCCGTCTTCGTCGAGGCGGAGAACGCCGGGGAACTCATGTTCTACGGCCAGGGGGCCGGCGGCACCCCGACGGCGTCGGCCGTGCTCGGTGACGTCATCAGCGCCGCGCGCCGCATGGTGCTCGGGGGCCCCGGCCGCACCGAGACCACCACCGGCCACGTCCCGCCGCTGAGCATCGACACCGTCCGGACGAGCTACTGCATCGGCCTGCAGGTCGCCGACCAGCCCGGCGTCCTGGCGCGCATCGCGCAGATCTTCGCCGAGAACGGCGTCTCCATCGAGACGATGCGCCAGCGCATCCACCAGGGCGGTGCCGACGGCGGCACCACCGCCGAACTGAGGATCGTCACGCACCGTGCCCCCGAGGCGTCGCTCGCTGCGACCGTCAAGCAGGTCGCGGCGCTCGACGTCATCACCGCCGTCTCATCCGTGCTCCGAGTAGAGGGAATCTAAGTGGCCCACCAGTGGCGCGGAGTCATCCGCGAATACGCCGAACGACTGCCCGTGACGGACGCGACCGAGGTCGTCACCCTCGGTGAGGGCGGAACGCCCCTCGTCCACGCACGGCACCTGTCCGAGCTGACAGGGTCCGCCGTCTACCTCAAGGTCGAGGGCATGAACCCCACCGGGTCCTTCAAGGACCGTGGCATGACGATGGCCATGACCGCCGCCGTCGCGGCCGGCGCGAAGGCCGTGGTGTGCGCATCGACGGGCAACACCTCCGCATCGGCCGCCGCCTACGCCACGCAGGCGGGCATCACGTGCGCCGTGCTCGTGCCGGACGGCAAGATCTCCATGGGCAAGCTCAGCCAGGCCATCGCCCACGGCGCCCAGCTCCTGCAGGTCAACGGCAACTTCGACAACTGCCTCGACGTCGCGCGGAAGCTCGCCGAGGCCTACCCGGTGTTCCTCGTGAACTCGGTGAACCCGGCACGCCTCGAGGGCCAGAAGACCGCAGCGTTCGAGGTCGTGGACACCCTGGGCGACGCCCCGGACTACCACCTGATGCCCGTCGGGAACGCCGGCAACATCAGCGCGTACTGGAAGGGCTACAAGGAGTACGCGGCGCCGTATGCCTCGATGCACTCCGGTGAGCTGCCCGCCGTCGCCACCCGGACGCCGATCATGTGGGGCTTCCAGGCGGAGGGCGCGTCACCGCTGGTGAAGGGCCACCCGATCACCGAGCCGGACACCATCGCGACGGCGATCCGCATCGGCAACCCGGCCTCCTGGGACTTCGCGGTGGCCGCGCGCGACGAGTCGGGCGGACTCATCGAGGCCGTGACCGACGAGGAGATCCTCGAGGCCCACCGCTGGCTGTCCTCCCGTGAGGGCGTGTTCGTGGAGCCCGCATCCGCCGCCGGCGTCGCCGGGCTGATCAAGAAGCACGCGGAGGGCCTCGTGCCGTCGGGCAAGACGATCGTCATCACGGTCACCGGCCACGGCCTGAAGGACCCGCAGTGGGCGCTGCGCACCGCGGACGGCGCCGACGTCGAGCCCACGAAGGTGGAGTTCGACGTCGTCAGCGTCGCCGCCGCGCTCGGGCTCGAGGACTGACATGGCAGGCGTGCACGCAGCACCCGTGTCACCGGAGGTCTCGGAGGTCTCGGGCCTCCCGGCCGTCGAGGCGGGCCAGGACGTCGTGGTCCGGGTGCCCGCCACCAGCGCGAACCTGGGGCCCGGTTTCGACACCCTCGGACTCGCGCTGGCGCTGCACGACACCGTACGCGTCCGCACCACGACGTCGGGTTCGACGACGGTGCGCGCCACGGGGGAAGGGACGGCAGGCCTGCCCACCGACGAGACCCACCTCGTCGCGAGGTCCCTGATCAGCACGCTGCACCGCGTGGGGTGGCGGGCGCCCGGGCTCGAGCTCGACACCGTGAACGTCGTGCCGCACGGCAGGGGCATGGGCTCCTCCGCCGCGGCGATCGTCGCCGGGGTCCTCGCCGGCAACGCCCTGCTGCCCGCCGACGAGCAACTGGACGCCGCGCACCTCCTGCAGTGGGCGGCCTCGATCGAGGGACACCCGGACAACGTCGCGCCCGCGCTCGGCGGAGCGCTCGCGATCTCCTGGGAGAGCGGCAGGGCATACCACACCGCACGTGTGGAGGTTCATCCGGACATCATCCCCGTGATCGCCGTACCGGATCTCGCACTGTCCACGGAGAGCGCCCGCGCACTCCTCCCGCCGTCGGTCTCCCACCGAAGCGCCGCGGCCAATGCCGGCCGCGCCGCGCTCCTGGTCCACGCCCTCGGCGCTGATCCGTCGCTGCTGTTCCCCGCCACGCAGGACTCCCTGCACCAGGACTACCGCGCCCAGGCGATGCTCCCGAGCGCCACCCTGCTGCGCGGCCTCCGTGCGGCGGGATTCGCCAGCACCATCTCCGGCGCGGGACCGAGCGTCCTGACCCTGGCGGTGGGCGAAGCCGGGGCCCGTGCCGCCGAGGACGCCGTCCGGGCGCTCGTCGGACAGGGCGACACGCCTGCGTCGTGGCGGGTCGTCCGGCTCGCGGTGGAGCGGGAAGGTGCTAAAGTGGAGGTGCACCAGGGGTAGGAACGTCGGGCGAAACGTGCGTCTTGCGGAACTACCGTGTCTTTCACCAGACGCCATGTGCTTCTGTTGAGCTGGCCGTCCTCTTCTCTAGACCGCCGCGAAAACTGCAGGTTCCATCAGCAGCAGCACATCCTCCGGTGCAGCCTCCGACCTTATCTTTGTGCGTGCGGATCTCTCCTCCCGCACATCGACATCCTCGGGCTCCCAGCACACGCGGCCCTGCCGGATTGCCTCCGGCTCGACCGAACCCCGCCTGCTTTCACCTGCGGCACGGGGCAAACCACCGCGGACCACCGATCAGGTGGCCGCCCGACGAGGGGGAAGGATCCTTCGTGACTGAAACCACTGACCTGTTACCAGGTGTGGCCACCCAAGACGCTGAAGCAACCGGCGCAACAACTTCCAAGAGCAGCGGCCTCGCAGGCCTGAAGCTCGCCCAGCTGCAGGCCCTCGCGGGCCAGCTCGGCATCACCGGCGGATCGAGGATGCGGAAGAGCGACCTCGTGTCGGCGATCTCCGACCACCAGCGCGGATCCGCAGTAGCCGACCGCCAGAAGACCCCCGCGGTCCGCAGCGAGCGCAGCGCCGACGCCGAGCGTCCCGCGACCGCCGCCCAGACCGGGACCGTCGCCGACAGCGCACAGGACGAGCAGCCGGCTCCCGCCGAGCGCCAGCCCGCACCCGCAACCGCAACCGCCGCGCGGGCAGCGACGGTGTCGTCTCCGCACCCGCGTCCGACGCCGAGCCGGTCGCCACCGAGCAGGTCGAAGCCCCGTCGCGCGACACCGCCGAGGAGGCTCCCGCCGGTGAGCAGCAGGACCGCGACAATAACGGTCGCAACCAGCGCAACCGCCGCAACCGCCGGGGCGAGGACCGCTCCGAGGCGCAGCCGGGCTCGAACGAGTCCCAGAACGGCTCGCAGGGCGAAGCACAGAACGCCGGCCAGAACGAGTCCCAGCCCGAGGCCCAGACCGGCCAGCAGGGCGAGGGCCGGGGCGACCGCAACGAGCGCCGCTCCCGTTCGCGCAACGGCCGCGACGAGGACCGTTCGAACGCCACGGGCGACAGCCAGAACGACAACGGCCGTAACGGCAGCGAGCGCAGCGACAACCGCGGCAACGGCTCCGACGACGACGGCCGGGGCCGCAACCGCCGCAACCGTGCGAACCGCAACGGCACCAGTGGTCCCGAGGACCGCAACAGCCGCTTCCGCGACCGCAACGACCGCAACGAGCGCAACGACCGCCGCCGCAACCGCAACCAGCCCGACGTCGACGACGTCGAGGTGACCGAGGACGACGTCCTGCTGCCGGTCGCCGGCATCCTCGACGTCCTCGAGAACTACGCCTTCGTGCGCACCTCCGGCTACCTGCCGGGCCCGAACGACGTCTACGTCTCGCTCGCCCAGGTCAAGAAGCACAACCTGCGCAAGGGCGACGCCGTCGTCGGCGCGATCCGCGCTCCCCGCGAGGGCGAGACCCAGGCCAGCGCACGCCAGAAGTTCAACGCCCTGGTGCGCGTCACCTCGGTGAACGGCAAGCCCGCCGAGGACCTCAAGGACCGCGTCGAGTTCGCGAAGCTCGTTCCGCTCTACCCCTCGGACCGCCTGCGCCTCGAGACCGATCCGAAGAAGATCGGCCCCCGCGTGATCGACCTCGTGGCCCCGATCGGCAAGGGCCAGCGTGGCCTGATCGTCTCGCCCCCCAAGGCCGGCAAGACCCTCATCCTGCAGGCGATCGCGAACGCCATCACGATCAACAACCCTGAGGTCCACCTCATGATGGTCCTGGTCGACGAGCGTCCCGAGGAAGTCACGGACATGCAGCGGACCGTCAAGGGCGAGGTCATCGCCTCGACGTTCGACCGTCCCGCCGACGACCACACCACGGTCGCCGAACTCTCCATCGAGCGCGCCAAGCGCCTCGTGGAGATGGGCATGGACGTCGTAGTGCTGCTCGACTCCATGACCCGCCTCGGACGCGCGTACAACCTGGCCGCCCCGGCGTCGGGCCGCATCCTCTCCGGTGGCGTCGACTCCGCGGCACTGTACCCGCCGAAGCGCTTCTTCGGCGCAGCGCGCAACATCGAGAACGGTGGCTCGCTCACCATCCTCGCCACCGCGCTGGTGGAGACCGGGTCCAAGATGGACGAGGTCATCTTCGAGGAGTTCAAGGGCACCGGCAACATGGAGCTCCGCCTCTCGCGCAGCCTCGCCGACAAGCGCATCTTCCCCGCCGTCGACGTCAACGCCTCCGGCACGCGCCGCGAGGAGAACCTGCTGTCGCCGGACGAGGTCAAGATCATGTGGAAGCTGCGTCGCGTGCTGTCGGGTCTGGAGACCCAGCAGGCACTCGAGCTGCTCACCAACAAGATCCGGGAGACGCAGTCCAACGTCGAGTTCCTCATGCAGGTCCAGAAGACCACGCTGGGCTCCAAGGACTCCGACTAGCCGAGTCGCGACGCCGCTCGTCCCGCCACCCCGCACGGGGCCGGCAGGACGAGCGGCTTCGCCCGTTAAGCCGCGTCCCGTCGGAGCGCGGCGCGCGGTCATCCGTGCCGTCCCGACCTTCGTAGACTGGCGGTAGACGCCGAAAGAGGTACACCAGATGTTCGAATCCATCCAGGGACTGCTCGACGAGCACTCCGAGCTGCAGGACCAGCTCGCCGACCCCGCCGTCCACGCCGACCAGGCGCTGGCCCGGAGGCTGGGTCGCCGGTACGCGGAGCTCGGCAGGATCGTCGACGCCCACAACCGGTGGACCGCCCTGAACGACGACCTCGAGGCCGCCCGCGAGATGGCGTCGGAGGACCCCGAGTTCGCCGCCGAGGTGCCCGTGCTCGAGGAACAGCTCGCCACGGCCCAGGAGCGCCTGCGCCGCCTGCTCATCCCGCGCGACCCGAACGACGGCCGCAACGTCATCATCGAGGTCAAGGGCGGCGAGGGCGGCGACGAGGCGGCACTGTTCGCCGGCGACCTGCTCCGCATGTACGCGCGCTACGCCGAATCCCGCGGCTGGAAGACAGAACTCATCTCCGCCAACGAGTCCGACCTCGGCGGCTACAAGGACGTCCAGATGGCGATCAAAGGGTCCTCCAACGACCCCGCCGAGGGTGTCTACGCGCGCCTCAAGTTCGAGGGCGGCGTGCACCGAGTCCAGCGCGTGCCCGTCACCGAGTCGCAGGGCCGCATCCACACGTCCGCCGCGGGCGTCCTCGTGCTGCCCGAGGTCGACGAGCCGGAGGAGGTCGAGATCAGCCAGAACGACCTGAAGATCGACGTCTACCGCTCCTCGGGCCCCGGCGGGCAGTCCGTCAACACGACGGACTCCGCAGTACGCATCACCCACCTGCCCACCGGGATCGTCGTCGCGATGCAGAACGAGAAGTCCCAGCTGCAGAACCGCGAGGCAGCGATGCGCGTGCTCCGCTCCCGCATCCTGGCGCACGAGCAGGAGAAGATCGACGCAGCGAACTCCGACATCCGCAAGTCGCAGATCCGCACCATGGACCGGTCCGAGCGCATCCGGACCTACAACTACCCCGAGAACCGGATCGCCGACCACCGCACGGGCTACAAGGCCTACAACCTCGACGCCGTCATGAACGGCGACCTGGAGCCCGTGGTGCAGTCGGCCATCGAGATGGACGAGCAGGCCCGCCTGGACGCCATCGGCACGGAAGAGTAGGCGTGGAGGAGGCCCTGCGGGCCGCCGAACAGCGGCTCCGCGACGCAGGGGTCCCCAGCCCCCGGGTGGACGCCGAGCTCCTGGCCGCCCACCTGCTGGGCGTCTCCCGCGGCAGGCTCCGCGCGCTGGCCCTGACCGGCGCTCCCGTGCCCCGGGGCTTCGAGGCCCTCGTCGACGAGCGCGCACGGCGGGTCCCGCTCCAGCACCTGACCGGGGTGGCCCACTTCCGTCGCATCGAGCTCGCGGTGGGTCCCGGCGTCTTCGTCCCGCGGCCCGAGACGGAGAGCGTCGCGCAACTGGTGATCGACCGGGCATCGGAGCTCCAGGCTCCGAAGATCGTGGACCTCGGGACAGGATCGGGCGCGATCGCCGCGGCCGTCGCCGACGAGGTGCCCGGTGCGGACGTGCACGCCGTCGAGCTCAGCGAGCTCGCCCTGGCCTGGGCCGCCCCGAACCTCGAGCCGTTCGGCGTGCGGCTCAGCCACGGCGACCTCGCGACCGCACTAGCCGACCAGGACGGCACCTTCGACATCGTCGTCTCCAACCCCCCGTACATCCCGGCCGATGCCGTGCCGAACGAGCCGGAGGTGGCGGAGCACGACCCGCAGATGGCCCTCTACGGCGGGGGAGCGGACGGGATGCGGCTGCCACGCGCCGCAGCCGCCTCCGCCGCCCGCCTCCTCCGCCCGGGCGGCTACTTCGTCATGGAGCATGCGGAGGTGCAGGCGCCCTGGGTCGCCGCCTTCCTCGAGCAGGCGGATGTCTGGACGACGATCCGGACGCACCAGGACCTCAGCGGACGGGACCGCGCGACGAGCGCCGTCCTCCGCTCCGGCACGACGCCGGACACCACCGGGAAGGCAGCGCGATGACCGAACGCACCACGGGCACAGGGGGCGGTGGCCCCCGGACCGTACCCGACGCGACACCCCGGGGCGCCGGGACCCACACCGACACCGTCGCGGTCGCCGCCGTGACCTACGACCGGCACGAGGAGCTCGCTCAGCTGCTACGCTCCCTGGCCGCCCAGAGCGCCCCGATCGCGACGGTCGCCCTCGTCGATTCGGGCACCCGGCCCGCGACCGACGTCGTCGAGGCCGCCGACGGCACCATCCACTACCTGCGCTCGGAAGCCAACCTCGGTGGAGCCGGCGGTTTCGCCTTCGCGATCCTCGCGGCGATCGCGAGCGGCGCCCGGTGGATCTGGCTGATGGACGACGACGGTCACCCCGAGGACGAGCGCTGCCTCGCCGAACTGCTGCGCGCCGCCCACGACCACGACCTCGACATCGTCAGTCCGCTCGTCGCCGCGACGTCGGACCCCTCGCGGCTGTCCTTCAACTTCCGCATCAACGGTCTCCTCACGAACGACCGAGCCACGCTGGAGCCGATGGGCTACCTGCCCGACATGGTGCACTTCTTCAACGGTGCGCTGATCCGGGCGGAGGTGTTCTCCACGATCGGCCTGCCGGACATGAAGTTCTTCATCCGGGGCGACGAGGTCGATTTCCTGGCCCGCGTGCGGAAGGCGGGCCTGAAGTACGGCACACTGGCGACGGTCGCCGTCCGCCACCCGGCCACGTGGTCGGAGATGAAGCCGATCTTCGGCGGATTCATCACCCCCGTCATCCCCGAGGGCGAGTTCAAGCGGTTCTCGTACTTCCGGAACCGAGCCTACCTGGCGCGCAAGTACCGCAACCTCCGGTGGTTCGGCGCGGACGTCATCGGCTTCCCGTACTACTTCCTCACCCAGCGCGACCTCAAGGGGCTCCGCGGATGGTTCGCCGCCTATTCGGCCGGCCTGCGGGGCACGGGCTTCGGCCCGCCGCCGTCGTCCTGACCCGCACGGCGGCGCCGACGCGCGCGGACCGGCAGCAGATGTGCGAAGCCGTGTGCCCGGATGGAAGGATGGACAGGTGACAACGAGCTACGACTGTTCCGATCCCGCCCAGCGACGCGACGGCCTGACGGCCGCCCAGCGGGCGGTGTCGCTCAAGCAATGCGTCGTCCTGCCCACGGACACCGTGTACGGGATCGGTGCGGACGCGTTCTCACCGCAGGCGGTGGCCACCCTCCTCGCGTCCAAGGGCCGCGGCCGGAACATGCCCCCGCCCGTGCTCATCCCGCGTCTCCAGACGCTCGACGGACTGGCGACCGATGTGCACCCGGACGCGCGCCGGCTCGCCGAGGCATTCTGGCCCGGCGGACTCACCCTGATCTGCCACGCCCAGCCCTCCCTGACGTGGGACCTCGGCGACACCCTGGGCACCGTCGCGCTGCGCATGCCGGACGACGACGTGGCGCTCGAACTGCTCAGGCTCACGGGTCCGCTCGCCGTCTCGTCGGCGAACAGGACCGGCGGGCCGGCAGCGACGACGGCGCCGGACGCCGCGGCGCAGCTCGCCGAATCGGTCGCCGTGTACCTCGATGCCGGTCCACGGACGGCCGCCGACGGCACCGGATCCACCATCGTGGACGCCACGGGGGAGACCCTGCGGGTGGTGCGGCAGGGAACCCTCGCCCTCGACCGCCTCCGGGACGTCGTCCCCGGCATCCTCGACATCGACGGGCACGCCGCGGACGGCGACCCTGCGTCCCGGGACGGCGACGCGGACGACGGCGCTGCAGGGGGACAGGCCTCCGCCTGAGCCTCGTCAGCCCGCCGGTCCTCCGCCGTCGGCCGCCGGATCCTGCGCGCGTGCCAGGACGTCACGGATGCGGGGAGCGGGCGGGATGCCCTGCTCCTCCGCCCAGCCCGGCACCTGGTCCTGGCCGAACCACATGAGCTCCACCCGGCGGACGTGCCCGTCGAGCCGGCCGCGCAGCAGGCCCGACAGCGCGTAGCCGCTACGCACCGCGAGGCGGCACGGCGCCGCAGGCAGGACGCGGGGCCGTCCGCCGGCGGCCTCGAGAACGGTCCGCACAGTGAGTCCTTCCCACGGCTGCAGCACCCGGGACGGGACCGGACCGGCATGGCGGCCCACGGCGAGGACCAGATCCGCGAGGGCCCCGACGGACGTGATGGGGGACCTGGCACTGCCCGGGGAGGCCACCGAGGCGAGGGGTGAGCGCGCGAGCCGGGCCAGCGCCGCCGTCGTCGGCCTGCCGCGCCCCTGCACGGACGTGGCGCGGATGGTCACCACCGACAGCGACGGCTCGTCCGCGGCCACGCGATCGAGCGTCTGCTCGCCGAGGGCCTTGCTGCGCGAGTACGCCGAGAACGGGTGCACGGTGTCCGTCGCGTCCAGCACGGGCGTCCTGCCCTGCACCGCGGCACTGCTCAGGTGGACGAGGCGGCGCACGCCGGCAGCCGCCGCGGCCCGGGCCACGACGGCGGGCAGCAGGGCGTTCGCCCCCAGCAGTGCCTGCACGTCGCCCGATGACGGCGTCGCGAGTCCGGCGGCGTTCACCACGACGGCATGGCCCTCCATCGCGGCACGGAGGCCGGCGCCGTCGGTGAGCGCCGCTTCCGCGGCGAGCGTCTCCGGCGTGTCCGCCGCCGTCATCAGGCGCGGCGCCGCAGCGGGTCGGGCGTCCACCCCTGCCGCGCGGAGCGCCCGGAGGACCTCGGAGCCGACGAAGCCCGAGCCGCCGAGGACGAGCCAGCTCATGCGGTGGCTCCTTCGCGGTCCGACGGACCGGACAGGGGCGCGAGGGGCGGCTCCGGCTGCCAGTTCGGGTCCTTCAGGACGACCCTGGCGGCCCGCCAGCCGCGCCAGAGGGCGGACAGGCCGGAGAGGGACCGCTCCACCGCCACCAGGCGCAGGACCTCCTTGGCGGCCGAGAGGAAGGTCCCGAGGCCGAACCCCACGGCGCTGTAGCGGCCGTGGAGCCGCAGGTAGCGCGCGAGGTGGCCGCGGTTGCGCATCCCGCAGAACCTCGAGAGGTTGCTCGAGTCGTTGAGATGCCGGACCCGGAGGTCCACCTGGCGCTGGGCCCGGGTCTTCCGCAGCACGAAGGCGTCGACGTACGCGACGGGATGCCGCTGCGAGATGAGCCAGCCGTAGGTCAGGTCGTCCCCGTTGAGGAAGAACCGTGCGTCGGGCAGTCCGGTCTCGCGGACGACGTCGGCCGCCACCAGCATGCCCTCGAAGCAGCCCACGTTCGTGTGGAAGACGCGCGACCGCGCGAAGACGTCGCCGCGGACCGGCAGGTGGACGCCGAGGGCCTCGTTCAAAATGTGCTGCCAGAAGAAGGGCTCACCGGTGGAGTCGTACCGGCGGCCGTGGATGCACGAGTAGCGGTGCATCCACGGAGCGAAGGACGCGAGCGCATCGGGGAGCACGACGACGTCGTCGTCCATCAGCCACAGCCATCCCGCGCCCTCGGCCAGGGCCCTCGCCATGCCGGCGGCGAAACCACCGGCGCCGCCGGCGTTGTCCGGCAGGCGCTGCACGATCAGCGGAACGGGCAGGTCCAGGTCCGCCAGCAGGTCTGCCGTGCCGTCCGTGCTGGCATTGTCGACGACGACCACGCCCGCCGGCGCCGGATCGAGCACGGCGATGGACGCGAGGAGTTCCCGGAGGTGGGCCACCCGGTTGAAGGTGGTGACGACGATGAACACGCTCGGAGAAGCGGCGTCAGGGACGTGCAACGTGTTCCTTCCGGGCCGCGCCAAGGCAGTGCTCAACGGGCCAGGCAGAGGCGGTGCAGTTAGTATTCTCGGGTAGTAGCAGTCTATTACACCGTGTTCCGGTCCCGACCGGACCAGTCCTGCACAGCCGGGCCGGGCAGCCCCCGGCGGTCGCGCGTCCGGGTGGAACGCGGTGTCGGCCTGCATGACACCGTTAGGAATCATGGCACTCAACGAAGGCCGGGCACCCGCCCGGAAACCCGGCTCCACCGCATCGGCTCCGTCCGGTGACAAACCGGCCATCTGGCTGTGGTCGCAGTACCTGCTCGACGCCGCGGCCTGGATCGTGGCCATCCTCCTCGCGCTGATCCTCCGCTACGAACTCCTGGTCAAGGAGGTCAACGTCCCCGGCATCGCGGCGTTCTGCGCCGTGGCCGTCGTCGCCCAGCTGGTGGTGGGACTCAGCTTCGCGCTGTACCGGGGTCGCTACAGCTTCGGCAGCTTCCACGAGGCGAAACTGCTCGTGATCGTCGCGGTCCTCGTCGCCGTCATCCTGGTGCTCGTCAGCGTGGCGTTCTTCACGGTCATCGAGGTGCCGCGCAGCATCGGCATCATCGCCTTCCCGTTCGCCTGCATGTTCCTGGCGGCCACGCGCTACCTCAAGCGCATGTACGTCGAGAGCAAGGCGAAACCGGGGGAAGACGCCCAGCGCACGCTCATCTACGGCGCCGGGTTCCTCGGCAACTCCCTCGTCGGCCGCATGATGCAGGACCCGGGGTCGCCCTACTTCCCCGTCGGCCTGATCGACGACGACCCCGCCAAGAAGCACCTGCGCCTGGCGTCGGTGCCCGTCCTCGGCAGGATCGACGACCTGCGCGACGTCGCGGCCCGCACCCAGGCCTCCGTCCTCGTCATCGCCTTCGCCGACGTCGAGGCCGCCCAGGTGCGCCGTGTCTCGGACCTCGTCGCGGGCCTCGGCATCAAGGTGCTGGTCCTGCCGCCGCTGCGGGACATGCTCGGGGCCGCCGGCGCGGGGATCGCCGACTTCCGGGAGGTCGCGGTCGAGGACCTGATCGGGCGGCGCCCGGTGGACATCCACCCGGACGAGGTCGCGGGCTACATCACCGGGAAGCGGGTCCTGGTGACCGGTGCAGGGGGGTCGATCGGATCCGAACTGTGCCGCCAGCTCGCCGGCTTCGCACCGGCGGAGCTCATCATGCTCGACCGCGACGAGACCGGCCTCCAGTCCACGCAGATCTCGCTCACGGGGAAGGGACTGCTCACGGGCCGTGACACCGTCCTGGCCGACATCCGCGACGCGCACGCGCTGCTCGACATCTTCGAGGACCGCAGGCCGGAGGTCGTCTTCCACGCCGCAGCCCTCAAGCACGTGTCGCTGCTGGAGCAGTACCCGGAGGAGGCCTGGAAGACGAACGTGCAGGGGACCCTGAACGTGCTCCGGGCATCCTCGGCCGTCGGCGTGACCAACTTCGTGAACATCTCCACGGACAAGGCGGCCGACCCCACGAGCGTGCTCGGCCATTCGAAGCGCGTCGCGGAGAGGCTCACGTCCTGGCAGGCGGAACGCACCGGCCAGAAGTACGTCTCCGTCCGCTTCGGCAACGTCATCGGGAGCCGGGGCTCCATGCTCCCCCTCTTCACGGAGCAGATCCGCAACGGCGGGCCGATCACGGTGACCGATCCCGAGGTGACCCGGTTCTTCATGACCATCCCGGAGGCCTGCCAGCTCGTCGTGCAGGCCGGAGCGATCGGCCGGGGAGGCGAAGTGCTCATCCTCGACATGGGCGAGCCCGTGAAGATCCTCGATGTGGCGCAGCGCATGATCGCGATGTCGGGCAAGGACATCGACATCGTCTTCACGGGCCTGCGGCCCGGCGAGAAGATGCACGAGGACCTGATGGGCGCGGGGGAGGACGACTCCCGTCCGCTCCACCCCAAGATCTCCCACACCTCCGTCGCCCCGCTCGACCCCCAGCGGCTGAGCCTCCAGGACTGGAAGGCCGAGGGCGGCTTCGACGGCCGGCGGAGCATCGCGGCGGCCGGCGGCGAAGGAGCTCCCGGACCGGCATCACCGGACGGGGCGGACGCCTCCCCGTCCCGCTCGGGCGCGGGCGGGTCGGCGTCATGACCGGCCTCCTCACCCTCGTCGCGCTCGTCGCGCTGGGCCTCTCCCTCGCGCTGCCCGTCGTCGTCAAACCCTTGCTGAGGACGCTGGGCGTCATCGACATCCCGAACGACCGCTCCTCGCACAGCACGATCGTGATCCGCGGCATGGGAGTGGCCGTGGCAGCGGCGCTCCTGGTGGCCCTCGCGCTCTCGCTCGCGACAGGTCTGGTCGCCGTGGACCGATCGCTCATCCTGATCATCATCGGCATGGTCGGCGCCTCGGCCACCCTCGGCTGGATCGAGGACTTCCGCGGCCTGTCCATCCGGGTACGCCTCTCGGCGCAGCTGCTGGTCGGCGTGATCGGTACCGCGGCCCTGGCCACCACGATCGACGACAGCAGCTACTGGTGGGTGCCGATCGGGGCGATCGCCCTCGCCACCTACATCAACGCCGCGAACTTCATGGACGGGATCAACGGGATCTCGGGCATGCACGGCGTCGTCGTCGGACTCTTCTACTCGCTGGCCGGCGTGCTCAGCGACCAGCTGTGGCTGACGGTCGCGGGCCTCGTGGTGGCGGCGGCCTTCGCCGGATTCCTGCCGTGGAACCTCGGCCGGGGGTTCGTGTTCCTCGGCGACGTCGGCAGCTATCTCCTCGGGGCCGCCATCGCCGCGATCGCGGTCACGGGACTGCTGGCGGGGGTCTACCTCGAATACCTGCTCTCGCCCGTCCTGATCTACCTCGCCGACACCTTCACCACCCTCCTGCGCCGTGCCCGCCGGGGCGAACGCCTGTACACCGCGCACCGGCAGCACGTGTACCAGCGGCTCACGGACACCGGCCTCAGCCACGTGCAGGTCTCGATCCTCGTCAGCGTCCTGTCGGCCCTGACGGCGGCGGCGGGATTCGTGCTCGCCACGGCGCCGGCACCCCTCGCCGTCACCGCGTCCCTGTTCGCCGCGGCCGTCGTCGCGCTGTACCTGTACTCGCCCCGGATCTTCCGCGCCCTCGCGCGGCGGCGGGTGGCGGGCCGGGCCTGACGCCCACGGCCCGTCTTCGTGGTGCGGTAGAATTTCAGGCGCCGGGTGCGACGACGACGAATCACGCCGACCCGGCACCAGCCCTCCCGACGCCGTCGACGGAGGACCAGCAGGGCGCCGGACGGCGCAGCCGACAGAGCGGACAGCACGTGCCACGACCGGAGCACCCGGCGACCGGAGCCGACCACCCGAACCTCGTGACCGCCTCGGAGGCCACCGCGTCGCCCTGGCTCGGCATCCTCGCGCGGAGTGCCGCTGCAGGCGGTGCCGTGGCACTGGTGCTCGCAGCCGCCGCAGCCATCGCGACCGCACCCTCCGCCGGGCTGAGCGTGGTCTTCGGCGCGGCACTCGTCATGGCGTTCTTCGGTATCAGCCTCCTGATCGGGCACTTCACCGGCAGGACCAACCCCTCCGGTGCACTGGGCCTCTTCGCCGTCACCTACGCCATCAAGGTCGTCGGGTTCGCCGCGGTCCTGTTCTTCCTCGGGACGCCGGGCTGGCTCGACCGCACCTGGTTCTTCACCGGAGCGCTCGCCACCGTCATCGCATGGCAGGCCGCCGAGGTCCTCGCGTTCTCCCGGCTGAGGACGCCCCTCTACGACGGGACTGCTCCGGCAGCGACGGGTGCGTCGACGGCGTCCGACCCGGCAGAGGGGCACTGACATGGCAGCCGACGACCGGCGTCCGGACAAGGCCGCCGCCACGCCCCCGCAGGACACGGACGCCCGCTTCTCCAACGGCGGCTACAACGCCGGCATCGCGGTCTTCAGCTACATCCTTGGCGGGATCGCGGTGTGGAGTTTGATAGGCTGGGGGCTGGATCATCTCCTCGACACGCGCTGGTTGGTGCTGGCGGGAGCGTTCTTAGGTGCAGCAGGGGGTTTCTACCTCTCCCACATGCACGACCTCACCCGGAACCACACCCCGAAGCCGAATGGCGGGCGGAGTGCGCCCGGGAGCGGGGCCGAACCGGAGTGAATCCCCATAACTCAACGAGTCGGACCAGTTCCACTGCGACCGAACAGATCTTGCCCAACGATGGACACTGCAGAGAGGAAACGCGTTGATCGCGCTTGCGCTCCCGGCCGCAACTACCGAAGAGGGATTCGTAGCCCCGACGATCGAGGACACCCACTACCGGGACATCCTCCCCTGGGGTGACGCCTACGGAGTCTGGTTCGACCCCGGCTTCGGCAAGCAGATGCTCATGGTCGTCCTGTCTGTGGTCCTCATCGCGACCTTCTTCCTCGTCGCGTCCCGCCGCCGGCAGCTGGTGCCCGGGAAGGTGCAGTTCCTCGGTGAGTCGGCCTACGGCTTCGTCCGCAACTCCATCGGCAAGGACATCATCGGCGGCCGCGACTTCCTGAAGTACGTCCCGTGGCTCTTCACGGCCTTCTTCTTCGTGCTGGTGAACAACATCTTCGGCGCCATCCCGTTCCTGCAGCTGCCGAGCTTCTCGCACCCGGGCAGCGCCTACGCCATCGCGGCGATCTTCTACCTCCTGTGGGTCGGTATCGGCGTCAAGAAGCACGGCCTCCGCTACTTCAAGCTCGCGGTCGTCCCTTCGGGCGTGCCCTGGTACATCCTGCCGATCGTCGTGCCGATCGAGATCATCTCGAACTTCATCGTCCGCCCGGTCACCCACTCGCTGCGACTCTTCGCCACGATGCTGGCCGGCCACCTCATCGTGACCCTCGCCGGTTCGGCGATCGAGTACATGGTCATGACCGGGAACATCCTGCTGCAGGGCACGAGCGTCCTGGTCCTCGTCGGCGCCGTCGCGATGTACATGCTCGAGGCGCTGATCATGATCCTGCAGGCCTACGTCTTCACGCTGCTCGCCGCGATCTACATCGAAGGCGCACTGCACGCCGACGCCCACTGATTCACACAAGTCTTCCCCGTCGGGGATGATCCCAAACAACCTGTCGCACCGAGCGGCATCTTGAAAGGAACACAATGGAAGTACAGGGTAGCCTCAACCTCGTTGGATACGGTCTCTCCGCAATCGGCGGTGGTATCGGTGTCGGCCTCGTCTTCGCGGCCTACATCAATGGCGTGGCTCGCCAGCCTGAGGCACAGCGTGTCCTCCAGCCCATCGCCTTCCTCGGACTCGCACTGACCGAAGCCCTCGCGATCCTGGGTCTCGTCTTCGCCTTCGTCATCGGCGCCTGACACCCCGTCCGGATCGATCGAAGACACGTTGAAGAAAGACGGGTGAAAAATGCTTAACGCAGCAATTATGGCGGCGGAAGAGGGATCGAGCCCGCTCGCACCGAACTGGTGGGAATTCCTTGTAACGGTTGCCGGCTTCGCCGTGCTGATGTTCATCGTCATCAAGTTCGTCATGCCGGCGTTCGAGAAGACCTTCGCAGCGCGTACCGAGGCGATCGAAGGCGGTATCGCCAAGGCCGAGGCCGCCCAGGCCGAGGCCAACGCGGCGCTGGACGAGTACAAGCAGCAGCTTGTCGATGCCCGCACCGAGGCGAACCGCATCCGTGAGGAAGCCCGCGCCGAAGGCGCGCAGATCCTCGCGGACCTCAAGGAGAAGGCGGCCGCCGAGTCGGCACGCATCACCGAGCAGGCACACGTGCAGATCGAAGCAGAGCGCCAGGCCGCAGTGGTCTCGCTCCGCGCCGAGGTCGGTACGCTCGCCACCGATCTGGCGAGCCGCATCGTCGGGGAATCGCTCGCCGATGACGCCCGTTCGTCGCGCGTCATCGACCGGTTCCTCGCGGACCTCGAGGCCTCGTCGCAGAGCGCAGGTGCAGCGAAGTAATGGCAGGAGTATCGAGCCTCTCCCTCGCAACGGTCCGTGAAGGACTGGAGTCCCGACTGCCCGGCGCGAGCCTGGCGCTGGCCGAGGACCTGTTCGGCGTCCTGTCGATCCTCGACAGCAACGCCGGCCTGCGCCGCGCGCTGACGGATCCCTCGCGCACCGGCAAGGACAAGGCCGTGCTGGTGGACCAGCTCATCGCCGGTCGCGTCTCGTCCGAGGCAGCCGGCGTGGTCCGCGACCTCGTCAACGAGCGCTGGGCCGATGCACGTGACATCGGAGATGCCCTGGAGACCCTCGCGGCCACCGTGGTCATCTCCGTGGCCGAGCAGGGCAGCGGTGTGGAGGGCTTGGAGCAGCTCGAGAACGAGCTGTTCTCCTTCATCCAGGTCGTGGCCTCGAACCACGCCCTGCAGAGGGCACTGTCCGAAGCCCAGGCGACGCCGGAGTCGAAGGTAGCCCTCGCCCTCAAGCTCGTGCCGCAGGCCGGCCCGGCCGGCCGGCTCCTCATCGCCCAGGCCGTGCGATCACCGCGCGGACTGAAGCCGGCGGCCCTCGTGGAACGATTCCTCGAGCTGGTCGCCGCACGCCAGCAGCGCTGGATCGCCGATGTCAGCGTCACCCGTCCGCTGACGGCAAGCCAGCTCGAACGGCTGGAGTCCGGGTTGAACAGCATGTACGGCCGAGAGCTCAAGGTCAACGTGAAGGTCGACCCCACACTGATCGGTGGAGTCCGTGTCAGCGTCGGAGACGAAATGGTCGACTCCACGGTGATCACGCGCTTGTCCGAGCTCCGCCGCAAGCTGGCGGGATAGGCGCACGCGCCCCGTGACATCCGTGTCACATCCACAGAACCACACATCGGTCGCCACGCATCCCAAGGGGACCAACAACACAGGAGAGCAGGGACTGAGATGGCCGAATTGACCATCAACGCCGAAGACGTCCGTAGTGCGTTGAACGACTTTGCGGCGTCCTACGAGCCCGGAAACGCGGAGCGCGTCGAAGTCGGCCGCGTGACCACCGCCAGCGACGGCATTGCCCGTGTCGAGGGTCTTCCCTCGGTCATGGCCAATGAGCTGCTGCGGTTCGAGGACGGCACGCTCGGACTCGCCCAGAACCTCGACACCCGCGAAATCGGCGTCGTGGTCCTCGGTGACTACAACGGGATCGAAGAGGGCCAGGAAGTGCACCGCACGGGGGAGATCCTCTCCGTTCCCGTCGGTGACGCGTTCCTCGGCCGCGTCGTCGACCCCCTGGGCCAGCCCATCGACGACCTCGGCGAGATCGTCGCCGAGGGGCGCCGTGCGCTGGAGACCCAGGCTCCCGGCGTCACGCAGCGCAAGTCGGTGCACGAGCCCATGCAGACCGGGCTCAAGGCCATCGACGCGATGATCCCGATCGGGCGCGGCCAGCGGCAGCTGCTCATCGGTGACCGCCAGACCGGCAAGACCGCGATCGCCGTGGACACGATCATCAACCAGAAGGCCAACTGGGCTTCCGGTGACGTGAACAAGCAGGTGCGCTGCATCTACGTCGCGATCGGCCAGAAGGCGTCGACGATCGCCGCCGTCCGCCAGACCCTCGAGGACAAGGGTGCACTGGAGTACACGACCATCGTCGCGTCCCCCGCATCGGACCCCGCAGGCTTCAAGTACCTGGCGCCCTACGCCGGTTCGGCCATCGGCCAGCACTGGATGTACGGCGGCAAGCACGTCCTCATCGTGTTCGACGACCTGTCGAAGCAGGCTGAGGCCTACCGTGCGGTGTCGCTGCTGCTGCGCCGCCCGCCGGGACGCGAAGCCTACCCGGGCGACGTCTTCTACCTGCACTCCCGCCTCCTCGAGCGCTGCGCCAAGCTCTCCGACGAGCTCGGCGCCGGTTCGATGACGGGCCTGCCGCTGATCGAGACGAAGGCGAACGACGTGTCGGCCTACATCCCGACCAACGTCATCTCCATCACCGACGGCCAGATCTTCCTCCAGTCGGACCTCTTCAACGCCAACCAGCGCCCCGCGGTGGATGTCGGCGTGTCCGTGTCCCGCGTCGGCGGTGCCGCGCAGGTGAAGTCGATGAAGAAGGTCTCGGGCACGTTGAAGCTCGACCTCGCCCAGTACCGCGACATGCAGGCCTTCGCGATGTTCGCCTCCGACCTGGATGCGGCCTCACGCCAGCAGCTGACGCGTGGAGCCCGCCTGATGGAGCTGCTCAAGCAGGGCCAGTACTCGCCGATGCCGGTCGAGCAGCAGGTCGTGTCCATCTGGGCCGGAACCAACGGTTACCTCGACGACGTTCCGGTCGAGGACATCAACCGCTTCGAGACGGAGTTCCTGGAGCACCTCGGCCACACGTCGCCGATCCTCACCACGCTCGCCCAGACGGGCAAGCTCGAGGACTCGACCATCGACGAGCTGAAGACGCAGATCACCAACTTCAAGCAGGGCTTCTTCGGAGCCGGCGCGAACGGTGTCCACGCGGGCCACGAGGAGCACGAAGCGATCGACGCCGATTCGGTCGAGCAGGAAAAGATCGTTCGACAGAAGCGCTAGCGGACCTGCCGCCGGGAGGGGTGAGCCTCTCCCGGCGCAGGACCCTGGCCTGATCGCTTCCCCCACCGGGAGCGGAGGAAAGGACAACAATGGGAGCCCAGATCCGGGTCTACCGCCAGAAGATCGCCTCGACCACGTCGACGCGCAAGATCTTCAAGGCGATGGAGCTGATCGCGACTTCTCGCATCGGCAAGGCACGCGCACGTGTCGCATCGGCCCTGCCGTACGCGAACGCGATCACGCGGGCCGTGTCGGCCGTATCGTCGCAGTCGGAGATCGACCACCCGCTGACCACCGAGCACGGTCAGGTGCGTCGCGCAGCGGTGCTGGTGCTGACCTCCGATCGCGGCCTCGCAGGCTCGTACTCGGCCAGCGCCCTCAAGCAGGCGGAGGGGCTCTTCGAGACGCTCCGCTCGGAGGGCAAGGAGATCCAGGCCTACCTGCTCGGACGCAAGGCGCAGTCGTACTTCGACTTCCGCGGCCGCGGTTACGAGCGGGTCTGGACCGGCGGGACCGATGCGCCCGAGTTCAGCACCGCCCGCGAAGTCGGTGAGGCTCTCCTGTCCACCTTCCTGACGGACTACGAGGACGGTGGCGTGGACGAGATCCACGTCGTGTACACGAAGTTCCGCTCCATGGTCGTGCAGGAGCCGGCGGTCATGCGCCTGCTGCCGCTCGAGGTCGTGGACGAGCAGGTGCCCCAGGACGGCGAGCTCCTCCCGCTCTACGAATACGAGCCGGAGCCCGAACAGGTCCTCGACGCACTCCTGCCGAGGTACATCGAGTCGCGCATCTTCGCTGCCATGCTGCAGGCCGCCGCGAGCGAGCTCGCCGCACGCCAGCGGGCCATGAAGTCCGCGGGTGACAACGCGACCGAGCTCATCAAGAAGTACACCCGCCTCCGCAACACCGCACGCCAGGCGGAGATCACCCAGGAACTCTCGGAGATCGTGGCCGGCGCGGACGCGCTCAACGCGTCCTGACGCTCCTGCCCATCCGGGCCCGCGAGGGCGCCGGGTGCACCGATAGACTTAGTTCCACGCCATCTACGTAAATGAAGTGAGAGAGATGACTGCCCAGACTGTTGAACACGGTACGGACTCAGTTGCCCCCGGCGCCACCGGCCGTATTGCACGTGTCATCGGCCCGGTTGTCGACGTCGAGTTCCCGGCCGACGCAATCCCCGCAATGTACAACGCCCTCACCACCGAGATCACTCTCAACGGTGAGACCCGCCTGATCACCTTCGAGACCTCGCAGCACCTCGGCGACAACCTCGTGCGTGCCATCTCGCTGCAGGCCACCGACGGCCTCGTCCGCGGCACCGTCGTGCAGGACACCGGAGCAGCGATCTCCGTGCCCGTCGGCGACGGCGTCAAGGGCCACATCTTCAACGTCCTGGGCAAGCCCCTCGACGTCGAGGAGTCGGCGCTCGAGATCTCCGAGCGCTGGCCCATCCACCGCAAGGCCCCCAGCTTCGCGTCCCTCGAGGGTTCGACGGAGATGCTGGAGACCGGCATCAAGGTCATCGACCTCCTGACCCCCTACATCAAGGGTGGGAAGATCGGCCTGTTCGGTGGTGCCGGTGTCGGCAAGACCGTCCTCATCCAGGAGATGATCACGCGTGTCGCCCGCAACTTCGGTGGCACCTCGGTGTTCGCCGGAGTCGGTGAGCGCACCCGTGAGGGCAACGACCTCTGGGTCGAGATGGAAGAAGCCGGCGTCCTCAAGGACACCGCCCTCGTGTTCGGCCAGATGGACGAGCCGCCGGGAACGCGCCTTCGCGTGGCCCTCTCGGCGCTGACCATGGCCGAGTACTTCCGCGATGTGCAGAACCAGGACGTGCTGCTCTTCATCGACAACATCTTCCGGTTCACGCAGGCGGGTTCGGAGGTGTCGACCCTCCTGGGCCGCATGCCGTCCGCGGTGGGCTACCAGCCCAACCTGGCCGACGAGATGGGTCTCCTGCAGGAGCGCATCACCTCGACCAAGGGCCACTCGATCACGTCCATGCAGGCGATCTACGTGCCTGCGGACGACTACACCGATCCGGCTCCGGCAACCACCTTCGCGCACCTCGACGCGACCACCGAGCTCTCCCGCGAGATCGCGTCCCGTGGCCTGTACCCGGCCGTGGACCCGCTCGCCTCGACCTCGCGCATCCTGGATCCGCAGTACATCGGCCACGACCACTACAACACGGCCGTGCGCGTGAAGCAGATCCTGCAGAAGAACAAGGAACTGCAGGACATCATCGCGATCCTCGGTATCGACGAGCTCAGCGAAGAGGACAAGGTCATCGTCGCGCGTGCGCGCCGCATCCAGCAGTTCCTGTCGCAGAACACCTACACCGCCAAGCAGTTCACCGGCGTCGAGGGTTCGACGGTCGCCATCAAGGACACCATCGAGGGCTTCTCGGCGATCTGCAACGGCGACCTGGACCACATCGCGGAGCAGGCGTTCTTCAACGTCGGCGGCCTCGACGACGTGGAGCGCCAGTGGGCCAAGATCCAAGAGCAGACCGGTAAGTAACGCCGATGGCATCACACGGCGAACTCGAGGTCGAAATCGTCGCGGCCGACCACTTCGTGTGGTCGGGCGCGGCGCGTACGGTCAATGCACGCACCGCCAACGGGCAGATCGGGATCCTTCCCGGCCACACCCCGATCCTGGCGATCCTCGAAGCGGGGGAGCTGACGGTGGAGCCGGTCAGCGGCGAACGCCTGGTGGTCGGTGTGGACGGCGGTTTCTTCTCGGTCGATTCGAACCGCGTCGTGATCGTGGCGGACAACGCCAGGGTCGGCGGTTCGGTGACTCCGGAATCCGTCTAGGCTTGCCTGCATGGAGGCACTCGGTGTGACGTTCATTTGCCTTGCGGTCGTCTTCGGCCTGCTCGTGCTCGTGATCGCCGCGTTCCTCCTCCGTCGCTACCAGCTCAACCGTGCCCTCGGCACGTTCGACGCCTCCATCCGCCTCCCTCCCAAGGGCTGGCGGGTGGGGGTTTGTCGTTATACGGACAAGAACCTGGAGTGGTTGAGCCTCCTGTCCCTGAGCCCCATCCCGCGATTCCGCTTCCTCCGCAGCTCGCTGGAGGTCGAGGGGTGGCGGGCGCCCACGGAGGCGGAACGCGTCCGGATCCAGCCGGGGGCGATCATCGTCCAGCTGACCTACGAGGGCGAACCCTTCGATCTCGCCATGAAGTACGACGTCTACGCCGGCCTCTCCTCCTGGATCGAGGCGGGTCCGGTCATCGGTATCGGCACCTGGCGCTGAGCAGAGGCCGCCGGGACGGGATGCGTGCCGGCCGGCTCAGACCTCCAGCGGCCGGACCCACGTGCCGCCGCGGAGCACGCCCCTGAGGTGCAGGTCCGGGGACACCACCACGGCGTCGGCCCGCAGGCCGGTGCGCAGGCTGCCGAGCTCGTCGGCGAGTCCCAGCACGACCGCCGGGACCGCGGCCGCGGAGCGGACCGCGTCCGGCAGGTTCACCCCCGCCTCCACGGTGCAGCGCACCACGTCGAGCAGGCTCCCGGCGCCCCCGGCCAGTGCGCCCGTCGCGGTCAGGACGGCGGAGTCCCCGACGAGCGTGATCTCGCTGCGTCCTAGGCGGTAGGTGCCCGTCGCGCACCCCGCAGCCGCCGTCGAATCGCTGACGAGGCAGATGTTCTCCGATCCCGCGATCGTGAAGGCCATCCGCACGGTCTCCGGGTGCAGGTGCACGTTGTCGGCGATCAGCTCGACGGCGATTTCGCCGGCTCGTGCCCGCTGCAGGAGCAGGGGTACCGGGCCGGGTGACCGGTGATGGATGGCCGGCATCGCGTTGAACAGGTGCGTGGCGGTCGGGCGTCCGCTGAACCCCGCGAATCCCGTGGCTGCCAGCTCCTCGTTGATCAGGTCCAGCCCTGCCATGGCCTCCTCCGTCGTGCTGTCGGTATGCCCGATCGACGGGATGACCCCGTGCATCACGAGTTCGTAGACGAGCACGTCGCTGCCGGGCAGTTCCGGCGCGTAGGTCATGGAGGCGAGGTGCCCCCTGCCCGCGGTCACCAGGCGGGCGACCTCCTCCTGCGTCGGCAGGAGGAGGAACTCCGGGTCGTGTGCACCGTTGCGCCGGCGCGAGAGGAAGGGGCCTTCCGCGTGGATGCCGGCGACCAGCCCGGCCTCCGCCGCTGCAGCGAGCCTGCCGAAGGCCGACTCGAGGTCCTCGAGGGGCGCGGCGCAGGTACTGGCGAGCACCGTCGTCGAGCCGCTGCGGTGCAGGTGGGCGGCAGCCGCCTCGATGTCGGCGGCGGATCCCGAGGTGAAATCGCCTCCGCCCGCGCCGTGGCAGTGGAGGTCGACGAGCCCGGGCAGGATCAGGAAACCCTCAGGCAGCTGCTCCACCGCCGGGTCCTGTGCGTCGACGCCGGCCGCGGTGATCCGCGTGCCCTCCCAGCGCAGCACCCCGTCCTCGACGATCCCCGACTCGGTCACCAGTCGTCCGGACAGGGCAGTGGGCGTTCCGCTCGCGAGGGCCATTGTCCGATTCTAGGGCGTCGACCCCGGAGCCGTGCGGGCTAGAAGAGCCGCGACGCGCTGTCGTCGACGCCGCGCATCGCGTCGTAGTCCAAGGTGAGACAGTCGATGCCCCGGTCCAGGGCGAGCACGCGGGCCTGCGGCTTGATCTGCTGGGCGGCGAAGACGCCACGCACCGGCGACATCACCGGGTCGCGGTTGAGCAGCTCGAGATAGCGCGTGAGCTGCTCGACGCCGTCGATGTCCCCACGGCGCTTCAGCTCGATGGCGACGGTGCGCCCGGCCGCGTCGCGCGCGAGGATGTCGACGGGGCCGATGGCGGTCATGTACTCACGGCGGATCAGGGTGAAACCCGCTCCGAGCAGTTCGATCTGCTCTGCGAGCAGTCTCTGGAGGTCTGCCTCGACCCCGTCCTTGACGAGTCCCGGATCCACCCCGAGGTCGTGCGAGGAATCGTGCAGCTGCTCACGGATGCTGATGACGAGCCGATCGTCGCTCTTGGCGTGCTGCACCGTCCAGACCGCGGTGACGCCCTCGGCGCGGTCCGCGTCGTCGGGCTCGCTGACCCGGAGCGTCGCGGGCGGGCTCATCCAGTTGAGGGGTTTGTAGGAGCCCCCGTCCGAATGCACCAGGACGGATCCGTCCGATTTCACCATCAGGAGCCGGGTGGCAAGGGGGAGATGCGCCCGGAGGCGGCCGACGTAGTCGACGGAGCAACGGGCTATCACTAAACGCACAAGCATCCTTCAGATCTACCGGACGGACTGCCCTGCGGGGCATCGGTGCGCAGGACCTGTCCATTCTAGGGGCGCGGGACACGCCCCTAGAACCGCCGACGGGTACCGTCCACGACGTCGCGGGTGGCCTGCGGACGAAAGGCCAGTACCGCCGGCCGCAGGATACGCACCCCTGCGGGGAAGACGAGTATCGACGGGCGTTGTCGGCACCATCCGGCCTGATCAGACTTGGAAGGAGCCGGCAGCGCAGGAATCCGATGCGTTCGTTCTCCTCCGCCTGGTCCTCCCCGAAGATCCCACACCAGTCGACTACCCGCGACGTCGCGAGGCAGGAACACACCCATGAGATCACGCAGGTTCGCGACCAGTTCCGCCGCCGTCGCTCTCCTCATCGGCGGTGCGGTAGGACCGCTCGCGCCGGCCGCCCACGCCGATCACACCCGGCAGCACACCTGCGACCAGGCCGGCGGCCAGTTCACCCAGGGCGCACTGCCGGGGCAGGACCGCTGCGTCGTGGTCGTCACCACCTCGATCACCGGTCCGTTCGGCCGTCCGACCAACTCGCTGGGTGATCCGGTGCCCGTGAACTCCCCGTTGACGACCGAGACGCCTGTGGTCCCGACCGGTGCACCGATCGTCCGGACGGAGACGCGCGACGTCGGGGCCCCCGTCGTCGTCGAGGGCGAGCGTCGCGGGGAACCCGAGGTCACCTCGGAGGAGGTCGACGCCGGCGACCCCACGGTGACGCCGGTCGTCGTCGCCGGGACACCGGAGGTCGCGACCCGCACCGAGCGTGGAACACCCACCAGCACCGAGGCGCGCGGCACGCGCAACTGCGAGCGCGTCAACAACGAGAACGGGACCAGGGGCGTCGAGCGGTGCGAGCGGACCGTCGTGACGACCACGACCACCCCGACGACCGTCGTCACCACCACCACGCCCCAGCAGCGCGTCACCACGACGACGACGCCGGTGACGGAGGTCCTCACCTCGACCCAGCAGCAGGAATCGTGCGACACCACCACGCAGCCGACGTCGTTCACCAGGACCAGCACGCAGCTGACCACGCAGGCACAGATCGTGACCTACCAGCAGCGGACGATCACCACGACGACGACCAGCACTTTCCGGTACGTCGGCGGCGGACCCGGCACGCTGGAACTGGTCGTCTTCCCGGTTGCCCCCAATCCGCGGGTGCAGACGTCCGCCACCGCCGCGGAGCCGCTCGTGGCGACGGTCGGTCTCATCGCCGGTCCTCCGCAGGTCACCGTCGAGACGCTGGCAGGCCGGGACATCGTGACCACGACCTGCGCTCCTGCCGCCCCCGAGGTCACGACGGCCGACGGCAGGACCACCGAGGACGTGGAGACGAGCTCTGCTGCGGCCGAACCCGTCATCACGGTGGCACGGGAGGACCTGGACCCGATCGTCACCGAGACCGCGGCGCCCGGACAACCCGTCGTGACCGTCAGTACCCGCGGAACCGGCAGCACCTGCTTCAACAATCCGTCCACGGCGGCCCAGCGGGCCAACCGCTGCTGACACGTCCTCACGACGCGCGACCCTTCCCGTCCGGAGCAGGACCGGGAAGGGCGCTCGCGGGCGGGCTCCGGGTCGCACCGGTCCGCGCATTCCCCGGCGATCG